>CALMAQ010000348.1 GCA_937859745.1 uncultured Verrucomicrobiota bacterium
GATCGGTGACGTTGGGGGTTGGGATGCACGGGGTTTCGATGGTATTCATGGTTTGGCCGCCGCGCGGCGGCGATTGGTCTGAGTTCTCCTGTGGCTTGTGGTCTGCGAAGGGGTCTCGCGCGGGCGTGATGCCCGACGCGTCCCTTTACTCCTTTTGATCGGAGCAACCGGACCAACCCGGAAAACCAAAGTACGAATTCTTTCAGACCAACTTCACCGTGCCTGTCGGCGCTGCCGGGCAGATGAAAAAATGCGGGCACCGCGGGCATCGCACCGCGTCGATTTCCATAGGGAAATGCCCGTCGAGAATGTTTTTGAGCACCGTTTCGAGCTTCTCACGCCGGTTGGCGAGTTTTTGTGCAGTGATCTGGATCGCACTCGTGGCTTCATCCGTGAGATGGATCGCCTCGACCAAATAAGTCCCTGGGTAATGCTGCTCAGCCGCCAACACGTAAAGCGTGTACTCGATCCGATCGTACTCGCCGCTGCGCTGCTTGCCGGTATGAACATGGCGCA
This sequence comes from uncultured Verrucomicrobiota bacterium, assembly GCA_937859745.1. Classification (GTDB taxonomy): domain Bacteria; phylum Verrucomicrobiota; class Verrucomicrobiia; order Chthoniobacterales; family SZAS-18; genus CAHJWO01. The sequence goes on from CALMAQ010000348.1 coordinate 517, forward strand.
GCACCACCGTGGCATCCTCTAATTCGGCCATCTCGTGAGGTTCGACGAGGATCTCGCCGTTGCGGAATTTTACCGCTAGCGACTGAGTAAGTCTAAATTTCCGATCCGCTCCCCAATTGATCAACGTCGCGATTAGGCGGGACGCCAACGCTCGGTAGTCAGCGGCAAAAGCATGGGTAACTGGTCCACGCTCTTGCCAAATCCGCTCGAATTCACGCTCGGCATCCTCTACGGAAACGTGGGCTTTGAGGCGTGTTCCATACAGCCACCGCATCAATTCATACAAGGAATCATGCGTGCGCGTAAAAGCCGTCTGCTGGCGTGCACCACCCAGATGCAAAACATGCGTGTAGAAGAAGCGCCTAGGGCATCCGTCGTAAGCTTTGATGCGTCCATCGGTCAACAGCTGGCGCTGGTTCCAGTCCACCGTGATGAACGCCCGATCTCCTTGGCCTGAGGGTGCGGGGATACATGGCGGTAAGAGATTTTCTGACAATGCTTGTGGCGGGAGCCATTTTAAAAAACTCGAAGGCGAGCGATTTCGCCCGTCCGATGTCTTGTTCGTTCGATATAGCCGCACGTGCCGTCGTGCCCTGGAGATCGCCACGAAAAACAAACATTCTTCTTCCACCGCGTGGGCGCGTTTTGCCTCGTCGCGTGGCAGCAATCCCTCCGTGTCGTCGATCATGCCGTTTGGGGGCAGACACGGACGGTATCGATCGGAGGTCGGAAAACTTGATGTTGCCATTCCCGGCACGTGAACGGCATCGAATTCGAGTCCCTTGCTGCCGTGCACGGTCATCAGCCGAACCGCGTCCATGTGCAGGGCGGCAGCGGGCACTTGACGCAGATCGCGCTCCTCCGCGAGCAACACCATCTGTCGCACCCTTTCGAGGGTTCGGTGAATCGGCGAACCCGAGCCTGCCACCGGCTGCTCTCTGACGAAGTTCAGAAACTGCCAGATGGCAATGCCCTTCATCCGATCAGAGATTTGCTCGGAGCGCGCCAGGTCGGCAAAGGCATGCGTGTGATCGAGCAGGTAGGTCAGCAGGAATTCCCACGCAGTCGCGTGCGCCGATACCGTACGGAGGTCAGCGGCCAACTGTCCTAAGGCCGCAACCGCTTTGGCGGAAAGATTGGGGGTGGACGCAAGCGAAGTGAGCTGCGTGGCAGCGGGATCTTTAGAATGGTGCAGTCGGTCGGCGAGCAGATACACGTCCTGCAAGCTGAAGTCGTACCGGGGCCAAGCTGCCAGCCGAACCAGCCCTTCGCCGAAGGGACTTACGCTGAGGCTTAAAAGCGAGAGAAGATCACGAACTTCCTCCCGCTCAAAAAGGCTGCCGAGGTGCAAAACAGGAACGCCTCGTGCCTCCAGGGCCGATGCGATCTGATTGAGCCGGCCATTCGAGCGACAGAGGACGGCTTGGTCGCGCAACTTGATGCCATCCCCTTCCAGTTCGCGTATCGCGGCGGCGACACCCGCCGCCTCGTCGTCAAGGGAGTTGAATACTCTCGTCTCCATTCGACTCTCCGGCTTCTTCTCGTATGCCGTTAACTCCAAAGGAAAACTCGGATCGGACGCTCCCATGTGCGTAGCGAACTCGACAAAACTGTTTACGATAAGTTCCGAGGAACGATAGTTGACCGAGAGTTGCCCGCGTTGAGCACCGGGATAATCGGCGGGAAACTTCCGCATGTTGTGGGACGATGCGCCCCGGAATCGGTAGATGGATTGCCTTGCGTCGCCAACAACCCACAAATGGTCGCCCTGACCAGCGATGCTCCGCAGCAGTCTCGCGCTGGCGCGATTCACGTCTTGATATTCATCAACCAGCACGTGCCGGTGGCGAGCCCGAATGGTTTGGCAGACGCTTGCGTCCGTTTCGAGCAGAAGGGTCGGCCGCATGATCAGATCGCCGAAATCGACCGCTTCCCGTTCGCGCAGCGCGTGTTCGTACAGCGCGTACACGTGTGCGACTTCCAAACATTTCTCGGCCGCCTCACGAGCATCCGCATCGCTGCCGGCTTCGGCCAGCATGGTTTGGGAAAGGATTTGGTAGCGATGATGATCTACCAGTTCATCCTTGGCGCGGGAAATCGCGCCGACGATATCACGTAAAACAATTGTGGGGTCCCACAGATTGCGGTAGTGAACGAGCGGCAGGGTCGGCAGGATTTCTTCCAGCACGCTGATAGCATCACTGCGATCAAAAAGGACGGGATTCGCCGGTAATCCAAGGCGATCATGGTAGCGCCGTACCAGATCGAGACCGAAAGCGTGAAAAGTGCCGATCCACAGCTTTTCGACGGAAGTTTGAGCAGCTCTCGAAAGCCGCTCAGAAATTTCCCCGGCGGCGCGGTTCGAAAACGTCAGCACCACGATTGTTGAAGGATCAACCCCTTGGCCGATAAGGAATTCTACCCGTTTGACTAACGTGCGAGTTTTTCCTGTCCCCGGACCTGCTTGAAGTTGAAAGGCTGATCCGAGATGGATGGAGGCGCGATCCTGTGAGGAGTCTGGCGCAAGAATGCCTGCGGGGATCGCCGCCGCCTCGTCGTTCTCCAGGGTGGGCAATTCCGGGAGCAACAGCGCATCGAGCAGTTGTTGGCGAACAACGTCTTTGGATAAACCCGTGCGCTCGGCGATACCGGAAGCGGACATCGCTTGATCGAGGTACAGAAACCGCGCCCACGGCCGTGGTAACAGGAACTCGCGGGCGAACACGTTCGCTTGCAGTTCCTGGCGCTCGCGCACTCCGTAATCCTCGACCCGTTGCAAACCAACAGGCGCGGCTTCGGTGGAACGGGAAACATCGATGTCCTCCGAGACGCAATCACAGGTCGCGCCGTGGAATTTCGCGTGACCAATTTCGTGCGCGGCCAGCATCGCGCGTTGCGCGTCGCTGCCAACATCCTCACAACAGATTAGCCCACTCTGGTCGTCGTATGAAGCACGTGCGCCCTTCAGCGCCGGGTCCGTTGGTGGCAACCAAGCGATTTCAAGGCCGAGTTTGCTGACGGCAGCTTCGATCAAGGCGCTCGGACGCCAAGGATCGATCCCATCGGCAACAAGTTCACCATGCAGCCGAGCGGCGATGTCACGTATCGGCTGGAAGGCGTCCATGGAACGGTCGTCATAGGCCGAGCAGATGTTCTTGCTGCTCCTTGGTCAGATTTGATGCGCGGACCGCATCGGCGAACGACTGTTTACCGGCCGCTTCCGGTTTCTGCTCGGCTTTGTAGTTTGCGCGAAGCGGGACTTGGGCGACTGCGGCAAAATGTGCTTTGAGGGTCTCTGGGGCGGTTTGCAAAAGGTCTGCAACATGCCTGATGAAACCCTCGCTGATTGTCTGTGCGTCGATCAATCTATCGCGCAGTCTTGTCACGAATAGCGTACTCGCATTAAGTTGGGATCGAAAGACTTGCAATGCTTTTCTGTCGAGGTGCGCGAATGGATTTATGGCTGGAATGGCAGAACTTTCAGAGTGGGTTTGCGCCTCCATTTCTGCGCGCCTCGCGCGCAGCTGTTCGTCGAAACGAAGCAGAGCACTGGAAACCGAATGGCTTGTCTCCTGAGCTGACGGCCAACGTGCGTCGATTTCCGATGGAATGGCAGGTTCGGCGGCGTCGAGCGCTGTATGCACCGCGAACTCTCTAAGCGCAGCGGCGTGTTGTGGATAGCGCTCTAAAAAATCGTTTAGCAACGCCGCGTCAGGCTTCTCTTTGGCGAGAGAGAACTCGTGCAAAATTTCCTGGAGGGCGAGCTGCTGCCGTTGCACAGGTCTTGGCTTCATTTTTTCAACTGTTTGAGGGTGCTCAGCGCACGAGCCAGGCGATTTCTGATCGTGCGGCCCGAAACTCCGCAGATCGACGCCACGGTGCGTTTTGAGGGGTCTTCTGATTCGATCTCATATCCAAGGCGATAATGAAGGGTGACGGCGTGGCGTTCGTCCGCAGGTAACCTCTTGATCGCGTCGAACACCTCATCCCGGAAAGCAATTTCGCTCGGCGAGGCATTTTCGAGCCGATCCGATTCCACTAGGTTGGTGAGGGACTCGTCGTCGGAAAACGACTGGGTCTCCAGTTCCGATCCTTCCTCGGTATCCCCAGCGTAGCTCTGCAAGGGCCGAGTTCGACTGCTCTCGGCACGGACCCGGTCCACATAAAAAGCCGCGAATGCCTTGTTGAACCTGATCTCGTAGAAATCGAGCTTCGTAGCGTCGGGATTTGCCCAATTTTCTACAAACAGGCTCGCGAAGTCGGACAGGATCTCGGTGCGAAGAAGCGCGGCGTCGGGAAACGCGTCTTCGGCGACATGACGCTTCAAGGTAAATTCACAACGGTCCAAAAGCATCTTCAGCAGCGCCCGGTATCTGGATTCATCCTTCTCGCGTAACGCTTCGCGCACGAGATACACCAAACATTCCGACGGGAGATAACCGTCGGCCTTTGGATGTCGGACGGTCGCACGCGCGAGGATCGTCGCCAGACTTTGAGCTGAAACCACCGAGATAGCAGCTTCCACGTCGGAATCACGGCGGTATTTCTTGCCTTTTTGAGTGCTTTTACGAAGGGGCGTGACCATTTAGGCACTGGTAGATAGGCCGACCAAAATTATTGCATCCGTACTTCTTATATTAAACACCTACTTGGGTGACGATTGTCAAGAAAAGCGCAAACCGAGAACGATCACCATTTGTCTTACTCCGTCGTTTTAGAACATACCTTTTTAAGGTTGATAAAAAGCATTATCTCCCTTAGAAGAGGGGAGATGAACGCGAAAGATGGCGAATTGATCGTGGTAGCCGCCGGCGGGCGCGAACTCGCCGACGCAAGCTTTTACCAGCTCAACGACGTGCCGCCCGAGCTGGAATGGTTCGCCAACATCGCCAACGCGCACACCCGCCGGGCGTACCGCAACGATGTCGCCGGGTTCATGGCATTCTTCGGGATCAAAGACGCTCGGCAGTTCCGGGAGGTCACGCGCTCCCACTTACTCGCTTGGCGTAAGCACTTGGAACGGTCCGGCAGCGGCCCCGCGACGATCCGGCGCAAGCTCTCGGCGCTGGCTTCGCTCTTCGATCACCTCTGCGAGGTCAACGCGGTGACACACAACCCGGTGCGTGGCGTCAAACGGCCGCGGGCTGAGACCGGCGAAGGCAAAACCCCGGCGATTGCCGATGGACAGGCGCGTAAGCTCCTCGACGCACCGCCTGAAGGCACGCTGAAGGGCAAACGCGACCGCGCGATTTTGGCGGTGCTTTTTTTCCACGGTCTGCGGCGCGAGGAACTGTGCAAGCTGCGTGTCAAAGACGTGGAACAACGCCAGGGCGTGGCGCACCTGCGCGTCCACGGCAAGGGCGGCAAGATTCGCTTTGTGCCAGCGCACCCGGCGGCGCTGGCGCGGATTTCGGATTACCTGCAAGCCTGCGGTCACGGCGACGATGCCGCCGGGGCGTTGTTCCGGCCCGTGAAAAACCCGCGCGAGCGGGGAAAGCTCGACCGGGCGCTTACCCCCGGCAAGGTCGATGAGTGCGTGGTGCGGTATTATTCCCGGCGGCTGGGGATCAATGCGGCTGGCTTCGGCCCCCATGTGGCCCGGGCGACGGCGGCCACGCACGCCCTGGATCGAGGCGCAGACATCGCCAAGGTGCAGGAATGGCTGGGACACGCCAGCATCGCCACTACCCGCATCTATGATCGTCGGCGGTCACGTCCGGACGAAAGTCCGACTTTTCGGATGAACTACTGAGCACGACGGGCCTCCCTTCCGCGGGGAGACTTTCTTTACATCCACAAGGGTTCCAAGGCTGGATCGTCCAGCAAAGCCAGCCGCCGCTCGGGGGCGATCCTGGCGAGCCGGTGGATGGCCACCTTCGCCTCGGGCAACCTGCCGAGCGCCACGAACGCTCGCGCGCGTTGGTGCAAAACGGCGGGATCATGTTGGCAGGCCGGTTCCACGGTCGTCAGTTCTTCCAAGGCGGCCTGCGCCGCGCCGAGAGCGAGCCAGCCCTCGGCGGCTTGGACGGCGCGCTGCACTCGAAAGTCACGTTGGCTTAATCGTTCCATTCTGTTGTGAGACGAGTGCCGAGGTCAGTCCGCCGTTCGTGCGCTTGGATTATGCGGAAGGTCCGCCCGACTTCTTTGGTGGCCGCAGATGGCTCTGCGGAGCGCGGGGGACGATCCGCGTCGTCCGCTTTCCTCGAAGCGAGGTGGTTGCCGTCGTCTCGGCGTGGATTTGCCTCTTGAGTTCCGCGACTTCGTTCTCGGCGAGCGTCGTCAGCCGGACGTTGCGCTTGGCCCGCTCGTTGGCGATGGCGGCGGCCAGGGTGTGGAGATCCCAATTCACGACGGCTTTGGCTGCATCTCCGATGGTCCAGCCGCAGGCCATCAGGACCTCGCCCATCCGCAGCCCGTTTGACCGGTGCTCGCGGACGATGGCTTCGTAAAGTTCCGGCGGGTGCGAGAATTCTGGAAGAGGTAAACACATCGCGATCGGGCGTTGGAAAAAAGCGGTGGGCGGCAGCAGGCGAAACCTTGATTCTCACGCCGTCCACGAGATCATCCGGGTCATGCCGGTAGGATGAGCGTCCTGCCGGTCGCGTCCTCGCTCTCCCCGTCGTCCCCGGCCGCGCCGGGCGGCGCTTCCTCTTCGCCGTCCAAGGCAAACTCAAACATCTTTACGACCACGGCGGGCGTTAGCCAGGCGGGGGGCGGGGGCGGCAGTTTCCAGTGCAGCAACGGATACACGGTGGACAGGCCGAGTCGTTCGCGCTCCACGGCGATGCGGTTGGCCGGAAAATGCCACGGCATCCGGCTCAAAAGGGCCACGTCGTCGGCAGGCACTTCTAGAGCAAACAAGATTTCTGTCATGCACGGGACGCTCTGGTCGTGCTCGTGGTAAATGCTCTCCAAGATCGTTGGCGGATACATGGTGTTGGGTTCAAAGGCGCACCGCTTTAATAACCAGATATAGCATAACCAGATAAAGCATAAAGCTGGCCGCTTTTATGCGTGGCAGCGTTGCGTCCCTTCATTCGGCTCCTTACAAACGGTTTCTGCGGGAAATCAAGGCGATGCGCATGGAGGCGCGGCTGACTCAGGAACAGCTTGCCAAGAAGCTGCGGCAATCGCAAACCTACGTCTCCAAGAGCGAGAGCGGCGAGCGGCGGCTCGATCTGGTCGAATGGCTGGCCTTCTGTAAAGCGTGCCGTCAGGACCCGAAAGAATTTCTCGACCGGCTTTGAACGCTTTGTCACTCCGAACCGCCGCCGTGCATCGTGATTGCGAGATAAACGCATGCCATGTGCCCGGGATTGACGCCAAGGCGAATGTCCCAGAACTAGGACCCAGCAGCAAGCCTTTTGGGACGACGATCCGGTCCCAGAAATGGCACATCGCTCCACTGGGTCGGCTCCTCTTCGCAACGTGCTTGCCAGCCGTATCCGGCGGGCGCGTGAGAAGTTGGGATGGTCGCAGTCCGATCTGGCGCGCGAGCTGCAACTGGTGGGCTGGGACGCCGGGCGCACGCTGATTACGAAGATCGAACTGCGCGAGCGGTGCGTGACGGATTACGAACTGATCGTGCTGGCGCGGGTGCTTTCGGTTGGCCTGGATGACCTGACGCGCGGTGCCTACAAGGAAGCCCTGCGCCTGGCGCAGCCCGGCGGCGGGTCCACGCCGTAGCGGCTTGGCCTTTCTAGTGAAAATCACGAGAGGAAAGTTTCGTGGACAGCAGACAGGCGGGCCGCTCGATCCGCGTGGCGCGCACCAGCAGCGGACCCTGACCGGTTTGCGCGATATCGGTGGTCTGGAGGAATTTCTCTTGGGTGGCCGTTAGACGTACCCGCTCGAAGAGGTCGGGCGGCACCACCGCGTTCGCCACGCCGGACCCATCTTCGAGCGAGATGAACACGAGTTCTTTGGCCGTGCCGGGGCGCTGCCGACAGATGACCACCCTGGCAACCGTGATCTCCTCGCCGTGGACGGCGTTGCTGACTTATCGCTTCGTCTTCCCGACGCCGGACACCGCCGCGACCTGTTTCATCCAATCCGCGATCTGGCGTTCGTCGAGGTCGTCCAAGGTGGCAATCTCCACGCCCCGCGTCGCTTTGCCCATTGCCACCGGCGTCACCGGCGGGACCGGCTTGAGTGCCGCACCTCCGATGAACATAAGTTTGATGAGGCCAGCAAAGTCGCCGCAACAAAAGCACCAGCCGTCGCCGACGCCGTAGTACGACATGCCCCACTTCACGGAGCGTTGCAGACCAGGCAGCGTCCTGGCCGCCAAGGCATCGACCCTTTCGGCGATAGCACGCTGCGGCTGCGGCAGGCTGGCGATGTAGGCAAAGACCGGCTTGTCGCCGACCGCCGCCTTCGCGGGGCTGATCTTGCCGGTCACAGCTCCCAGCAGCGTCGTGGTGGCTTTGGCTGGTACCGCTGTGCGCTTGGCCGTTTTCCGGACGGCGGGTTTGGGAGTTTCTTCTTTCTTGCGAGCAGGCATTGGTAATATTAAGTAGTGCACGGCCGCTTTTGCCGCGTTCCTTGTTCGACAGCATGAAGTGATTCAGGCTGCGCGGCAAGGCGTCAAGCCCGCTGGTAAATGCTCAACGTTGCTGCCTTACCGCCCGCAGTCTTTCGCTTTTTCCCTCGCTTTCGTCTGCTTTAGCACCTTTGCCGGAACGGCCGATGTCGCCGTCTTGAAGCTGGCAATGGCTCCGTCCAAGCGGCCTGCTTGAGCCTCGCGCGAGATGGCCACCATCGTTTCACGCGAGATCGACTGGAAATCGATTTTATATCCCGCCTGTCTGGCGATGTCGCCGAGCATCACACGTTGCGTGCGGCCGTTGCCTTCTCTGAAAGGGTGGAGAGCGTTGATTTCTCCAAAGTAGTAAGCCAGCCGATCACAAAGGCTATCCTGCGGAAGGGAACGGAGCATGTTCTCCTGACGGAGTTGATCGAAAATACGCTTGCCCTCCGAGGCAAGGAATTCGTGACGGCAGAACAGGCTCGCGCCTTTGCTCATGGAGACGGTTCGCAATTCTCCCGCCCAAGAATACACGTCACGGAAGATGTGACGGTGGATATCGCGTAGATGATCCAGATCAAACTTCCCCGCGACGGGCCTGCGTTGGAGCTGATCGAGCCGGAGAACGGTGATCCGCGCTTCTGCCTTCGACAGGTCGGCCTGGGCGCGGAAGCCGAACGAATTCTGGAGAACGTCCGACTGCGAATAGCAGTAGGGATCTTGTTCGCTCACGCGGAACCGTTTCTCAGCTTCTCAAGCGTATTCTCAATCGCTTTTTCAAGCGTGATCTCTCCACGAATCCAGGCGTCGGCCTCCGCGTCATCCTCCGCCGTCAGAAAGCCATCCAGACCTTCCAAGCGCAAGCTGTGCCGTGAATCCTCGTGGATCGCCCGCCTCGACCGCATCTCTTCTTCCGAGATCGGGGGAAGGGGTCGGTCGGGCGTGCTCACAGGGAAATATTATGTCGAAATCGTGAACGTCTCGCAAACCTATACGCCACTATTTTCGCATCGCGGCAACGGCTCGCAGGGCCGCGTTTTTGACAGAGTTTCCACCGCTGGCAGCAAGCGAAGTACCTCCCGTAGCTACGGCTGCGATGCCCTGTGCTGTGAGACTAGCTGCCCCCATTAATGTGCCCATCGCGCTACCGGGTGCGCCGATGTGATTATGGGAAACGAGACCAGCTACCATGGCGGGCACTTTGTCTACGAGCATGGCCACAATCACAAGCAGCGCCAGAGTGGAAAGGGCGTTGTCAATTTGCCCCATGTCTGCATTCATGGCGTTCGTGACCAACTGAATCGCTGTGTTCATCAAAAGATTCAGCGTGAACAGCCTCAAGCCAGCCGCGATCACGGCTTTGTAGTAGCTGATCGCCATCTCGGAGGTGTACTTCGATCCGCCGAAACCCAATACGAAGATTCCGGCATACACCAGTGTCAACGCGGTGATTCCAGCAATGATGATGGTCACGACGAGGTAGCAGCCAAGCACGACGCCGATAATTGCTATCAACGACCATAAGAGCGCCATCTTGGGGTCCCAAAGGCTCACGTTGCTAACCGCTTGGTGGCTGAAAGCGAGAGCCAACTGCAATACCGTGTTGCCTTGGCCAGCCCCGCCCCCACCTCCAACGGTGGCTCCTGCCTGTTGAAGGCTGGTGACTATCGAAGCGGCTATTGTCGTACCGTTCGTCAGCAGCCAGTAGAAAAATCCTGTTGTGATGATGAACCGGACCAATTCCGCAAAAAAATCCATCATGTCAGCTTTTCGCAAAGCGAGCATTGCGCCCGTCCAAACGAGGGAAATCGCTGCCAGCGACCAGAACAATCGTTCTGCGTAAGCCTCGATTTGGGTTCCGAACCCTTTGATCGCGTTTGCAAATTGACTTGTTACCTGCGAACCGATGTCCGTTCCCTGCCCGTAAGCCATCGATCCAAAGCAGAGCAAAACCAGGATTGTCAGCGGGAAGGCTTTCCGCATCAGTGCTGGTCCTCGGGCTTCGGTGTGGGCGATGCCGGCGTCCCCATGGACAAGTCTAGGGGGACTGGCGTGTAGTTCCCGGCATTCGCTTGGGTTCCCTGCTTTGTTTTCTCACGTTCAGCCTGCAACTTCGCTTTCTCGGAGTTGTCGCAAGCTGCCGTAGTGACGATGCAGAAAACTGCTAAAGAGATGAGGAGATAGCGGTTCATTTGCGGCGCATTCAAGTTACTGCATTGAGAAGTTTAGTGGGGCCGCGGTGTAGGCACCGGCGTTGACACGCATACCGTTTTGCGTTGCAGCGGCCTCTGCGGCTTCCTTATTCGCCAGACTCGCATTGCGTGCGGTGGTCGCATCGGCGAGGTGGACAAGCAGCCCACGCAATTGCTGCAACTGCGCGACCTGCGCGCTGGCGAGCTGCATCCCGGCCTGCAACGCCTGGAGTTCACCGGAAGCTCCCTGCGCGCTGGCGGTCATCTTGCTCAAGACGGCGGCATCGTGGGCCATGTTCGCGTTCTGGGCGGACAGGTTCTGCACGACGGCCCCGTAGGAGGCGATTTCCGTGGCTGAACCATTGGCCATGCTCTGGCGGTAAGCCACCAGCGTGGGCGGATGCTGATTCCACTGTGCCTGGGTCTGAAACTGCGTGAGGAAACTGTTGTAGGCCCCGGTGGTGCCGTTGACCGTGCCGACCAACTGGTTGAGCGATGTGCTGGCGTCCGCCCACTTGTAAGTCCCAAGCGCCTGTAAGTTCTGGAGCTGCGCTTGGTATTGCTGGAGCTGGGTCTCGTACTGCTGCACCTGCTTGGCGTACTGGGTGACCTGCTCGGCGTAGCTCATCACGTGCGAGCCTGCCGTGATGGTGGCCTGCACAGTGTTGAGCGGGTCGGTGACGACGTACTGCGCCCGCGCCTGCTGAGCGTGGGAAAGCCAGCCCGCGCCGAGGAGGAATGCGGTGGCCAAGGAATGTGTTCTGCGATGGGTTTTCATTTTGGAGTTTAGCGGCTAAACCAGCGTGGAATTCACTTTGCCAAGCGGTATTGAAAGTCCTGGTACGGGGTCATCTCGAAGTCTTTGACCACCAAAATATTGAACCGGTAACCCGGCCGGATTTTGATGGTGGGCGCGACGTTGAGATTTTTCTGGATCATCTGGGCGATGACGTTGCCAAACACGTTGCCAAGCGATTGGCTCAGGTTTTGTTGCAGCCCGTTGTTGCTGTAGGTGGAGGCGCTCAGGTTCGCGTTGGCCGCCGGCACGCTCTGGGCCAACTGCTGGCTGTACGACACCCCGCCCACGACCGCGGAAAGCAGGATGGCGGAGCCGAACGTGCGCAGGTAGTGGTTGTCCACCTGGTCAGCGAATCCGGCGTACCCTCCCCCGTCGGTGCCGGGTTGCGAGCCCACGTCCAGCGCGCGACCGTCGGGAAAAATGATCCGCTGCCAGGCGATGAACACCCGGTCCTGTCCGTAGCCCACGTTGGCCGAGTACGCGCCGACCAGGCGGCTGCCCTGGGGCAAGAGCAGGTACTGGCCGGTCGGCGTGTCGAACACGTTCTGGGACACCTGGGCGATGATCGTGCCGGGCAGCTCGGAATTGACGCCGGAGATGAGGACGCCCGGAATGACGCTGCCGGTGCGCAGGATGAAGCGCGAGGGGTTCTCGATGCGCGCGTTGGTCTGCCAACGGTGCGGACTGACCGCGTCGAACTGGCTCAAACCCGTAAGGTCGGCCTGGGGCGTGGCCGCGCCCAGTTCACCGGCGGTTTTGTCGTCCCGGTCTTTGGCTAGAATTCCCCGCAGCAACGCGAGCTTGCGCGCCTCCGGGTCGTTCTCCCCTGTCCCGGCGGCCGGCGTCGTCTTGGGCAGCGCGATGCCCTCGACGTTGGGCTTGGCGGAGAGCGCGGTCTGGAGCGCCTGCATCCGCGCGTTGTTGACGGGGTCGGCGGGCGGCTCGGGCGGGACCGGCGGCGGCAGCATCGCCGGCACGACCGGCGCGGACTTCGGCACCGGCGTTGGCTCAACCGGAGCCTGGGTCCAAGCGAGCTGCTTGGGAATGATGCTGTCCGCCTGTTTGGCGGCGCTCGTGTGCTGCTCGGTATTCTGGGCGATCTGGCGCTTGCTGCGCGAGTACATGACCCCGATCACTACGAACAGGAAGAGCACCATCAAAACGAAGATGATGACCATCGGCGTGTTGTTGATGCGCCGGGTGCCGACCTGCGAGCGGCCAGCGCCGGAGGGCGAGTTCTCGGGCGACAGATCCGGGTCCGAGGCCGGAGGGGGAGCGTTATTTTCCATCGCGGGCTTTGGAAGACTTGGTCTGCGTGGTGGTGGTCGTCGTGCGGGTCGTCACCGGCTTCGGCGCGACGACCTTCTTGGTCAGCTTCACCTCGTCGCGCCCGATGACCATGACGGCGCGGTCGATCACCGAATCCACGATGTAGCGGTTGTGCTGGACCCGGTAATTGACGATCACCTTGTCGTCGCCCCACAAGCCCTTGCCACGGCGCAGCACGAGCAGGCTCGGAGCCTCCGTCTGGCTCATGGTGGGCGGCATCTGGATGTAGGTCTTCACGCCGTCCGTGTAGGCGTAGAGCGGCTGCCAGGGCGCGCTGCCGTCGATGCGGTAGGCAACCGTGGGCACCGCCGGTCCCGGCACGGCGGGCTTGGGCAATTTCGCCTGCGACTCGGCGCGAGTGCGGGCGGCCGTTTTCTGGAGCGCCGCCAACTCGGCGTCGCGCTTCTGCTGCAACGCCGCCACCTCCGGGTCTTCGGGGTAGGTGAACGTCACGTAGTGCATGAACCGGTCGAAACTCGACTGCAAGAGCAGGTGGTAGGTGCGTTTGGTCGTCGTCACGACGAGCGAGGTTTTGAGTCCCTCGTCCAGGGGTTTGATGATGAGGTGCGCGCGCTGCAACTCACCCTCCTGGGAATTGGTGACGGCGATCACCCAGCGGGCCGTGTCGCCGACGTTGACCGAGGTGACGGCCTCGCCGGGCTGCAACTCCACGTCGGTCAATTCGAGCACCGCCGCGGTGAGCGTGGGCAGCGCGGAATTAAACGTGAGCACGACCGAGCCGTTGACTTTGGACTGACTCTGGAAATCTGCGCTCTGCGCCGCCCAATCGTCCGTCATTTTGACACCGACCTGTTCCTGTGGCGTGAGCGTGCGCTCGCTTTCCACGCGAGCCTGCTTGGTCACAAGATCGACCCTCCGTTCCGGGGAAAGCGGCACATCAACAGCGCGGAACGCCGGGACCGGATAAATCTGCCCCTGGGGCGGCAGGCCGCCGCCGATGACCTGCGTCTGCGCGCCCGCGCCCGCCACGCCGGGCGTCGGGGTAGGATCGGGCTGCGGAAGGTCTGCGGGGACGGGAGGCGTCGGGACCGGCACTTGCACCGTGGCGGCGGTGCTCCCCGGCGGCAGCAGCAAAGGGGGCGGTGTTTGTGCGGACTGGTCCGCCTCCTGCGCGCAGCCGGTCGGGCGGGGTGCGATCACGGCGAGCGCCAGCGCCCCAGCGAACAACGTGGATTTCATGGTGGTGGCCTTCACGTCCTAGAAACCGATTTTGCTCCAGTTAAAATCCTTCACGTACAGACCGATGGGATTACGCTGAATGTCCTGTTCGCTGGTGGCCGCCGTCGCGGGCACGAGGTAGGTCGTGACTAACGCGCGCATGTTGGTGACGCTCTCCGGGTGGCCGTCGCGGCTGACGACCGTCTCGGTCCAGTCCACCTGCCAGGAGTTCTGCGACTGCGGGATGACGGCGTTGATGGACGCGCTCACCAGCACCTTGGTCGCGCGGTTAAACGGGTTGTTTTCCTTCGTGCCGTTGAACCATTCGTTCATCTTGGCGGTGGCCGGATCGGAGTTGGCCAAGAGCGCGTACACGTCCCGGATGGAATTGGCCTGGAGCTGCTGGTCGGGCGTGACGAGCCGGGCCTTGGTGATGAAGGTCGCCAGCTCCGCTTTGACGACCGCCGTCAGGTTCGCCGCATCAATGACCGACGCCTGCCGCACCGCGGCGACCTGGCCCAGCTTATCGACCTCCACGATGTACGGGACGAATCGGCTCTGTTTGGCGACGGACACCATGCCGACCACGGCGATGCCCGCGACGCAAAGGCTGCCAATGCCGACCGCCTGCCAGATTTTCGTGGCGCGCACGACCTGGCCGACGTGGTCGTTCCACGAACGCCGGGCGTTGAAATAAGGACTGACAGGTTCCTGAGTTTTCATTGAGAGAAAGGGAAAGAGAGCGAAGACGGTCAAAGTGCGGGAAGGTTCCGACTGGCGAGCCACGGGTTGACCCACCCCTTGCGTCCATACTTGGCGACCAACTGGCGGATGACGGCGACGGATTCCTTGTCGCTGGCTCCCACGAACGCGAGGGCCAGCTTGCCCAAGGACAACTCGTAGAGCCGTCGCCCCCTCTCTGATACGTAGTAGTACTGGCGCTTGGGGATCGCCTCCGAGAGCAACTGAATCTGGCGTTCGTTCAGGCCCATGCGACGGTAGAGTGCGCTGGCGTCCTCCTCGCGGGCGTAGGCGTTGGGCAGGAAAATCTTGGTGGCCGTGCTTTCCACGATCACGTCGAGAATGCCGGAGTGCGCGGCGTCGGTGAGCGACTGCGTGGCCATGAGGATCAGGCAGTTGGCCTTGCGCATGACTTTGAGCCACTCGCGGATTTTGCCCCGGAACGTTTCGTGCCCGAGCATGATCCAGGCTTCGTCGAGCACGATAGCGGCGGGCTGGCCGCGCAGAGATTTCTCGATGCGCCGGAAGAGATACAGCAGCACCGGCAGCGCGTACTTTTGCCCGAGGTTGAGCAGTTCCTCGATCTCGAACGCCGTGAAATCCGAAAGCGAAAGCCCGTCTTCCTTGGCGTCAAGCAAATGCCCCATCGACCCCGCGATGGTGTACTGCTTCATCCCCTCGCGGATGGCCTGATCCTGGATCGTCAGGCAAAAGTCCGTCAGGGTCCGCGCGCCGCTGGCGTGCATGTTCTCCAGGGCGGAAACGATCTCGTTGCGCTGCGCGGAACTGATCTGAATCTGGTTCAGGTTAAGAATCGTCTCGATCCACTCGGCGGCCCACGCGCGGTCGCTTTTGCTCTCCAGGTGTTGCAGCGGGCAAAATGCCAGTTCGTCCCCGTCGCCGCCCACCGTGTAATGCTCGCCGCCGGCGGCCATCGCCAGGGGATAGATGCTCAGGCCCTTGTCGAAGAAGAAAATCGACATGTCGCGGTAGCGGCGAAGCTGCGCCACGATGAGGCCCAAGTGCGTGGATTTGCCCGCCCCCGTCGGCCCGAACATGATAGTGTGGCCGATGTCGCGCACGTGGAGGTTGAGCCAGAACGGGGCACTACCGCTGCTCAGGCAACTCATGAGCGCCGGGGAGAGCGCGGGATAGAACGGGCAGGGCGCGCTCCCCTCCCCACTCCAGATGGAACTGGTCGGCATGAGGTCGCCCAGGTTCAGCGTGTTCATGAGCGGGCGGCGCACGTTTTCGTCGCAGTGTCCGGGCAGGCTGCCGAAGAAGGCGTCGAGCGTGTTGGTGTCTTCCACCCGGGCGTTGAAACCGAGTTCGTTGATGGCCTTGGTCACCCGCTTGGCCGTGGCGTCGAGCGCCTTGCGGTCGGCGTCGAAGAGCACGACGACGCTCGTGTAATATCCCACCCCGACGATGCCGCCGTTGAGTTCGGTCAACGCCCCGTCGATGTCGTCTACCATGTCCTGGGCGTGCTGGTTGATCCGCCCGGAATTGGTCTGGAAAAGCTGGTCGAAAAACCCGCGGACTTTCTGCTTCCATTTCTTGCGGTATTTCTCCAGGTGGCGCACGGCCTCGTGGCCGTCCATGAAGATAAAGCGCGTGCTCCAGCGGTACTCGCACGGCAGTTCGGCGAGCTTGCCCAGGATGTTCGGGTGAGACTCCAAGGGAAAGCCGTCGATGGCGACCACCTGCAAGAACGAGTCCCCCACCCGCGGGATGACGCCCCCGTGCATCTCCTGGCCGAACAGGCGGTCCAGGTAGATGGGATTATTGGGAAGGTTGACGCTCTGGCTGCGCCCGCTCATGCACCGCCACAGGTGGGAAAGGAAATCGTCCCTGGTCTCCGTGGACCCGTCCTCGTTGTGGACTTTCCGGCCCGCCAGACGCTCCAGCTTGAAACACAGAGACAGCCGGGATTCGAGCGCGTCGATCTCGTGCTGAAACTGGGTGATGAGGTCGTGGGTGCGGATGCGGTTGGTCGGGGCCGAGTTGTCGTCGTCGAACATGAGTTCAACGAACTTGCGCTCCGCGAGCATCGGCGGGAACCAGGTCGCCGTGATGTAGAAAGCCTGGAGGTACGCTTGGCCCGCCCCGGAAAACATCGCGCGGCGCTCCTCGTCGATGGCGCGGGTGACGCGGTCCGGGAAATGGGAAAGCTCGCGCTGGCTGTAATTTGTCGTCGGCGTGCGGACCACGTCCACGTGGACCGCCCAGCCGCTTTTAAGCGGGGCGAGCGCCTGGTTGACCCGGAAGGCCACGACCTCCTTGTCGCGCTCGCCGCTGCTCTCGGCGTCCGCGCCGCTGTAACGCCACGCGGCCATGAAAGAGCCGTTCTTGTTGACGATCACCCCATCGTCAACCACGGCCGCGTAGTTGAGCAGGTCCACGAAGCCGTCGCCGGTCTGCCGGTAGGGAGCGAGTGCCTTCATTTTTTTGAGCGCAACGGCTACGGCTGCTTGAGGGACTTGAAGGGGGTGGACTGCGCCGGGTAAAACGCTTTGTAGCGGCGGTGGCGCAGGTAAACGTGGCGAAGCTGCGGGTCGTTTTTCGCCATGAGGCGCAGGAGGTAGAGCGCCACCGTCCAGAGCACGACGCCGAACACGCAGGCGAACCATTCCTGCGCCGCGAAGATGAGAGCGACGGCCAACAGTGCCGTGAACATCACCAGTTCCCGATCCCCGCCCATGAACAGGTTGGGCCGGTTGATGGCGCTATGGATCGGGATCATGCGGCGGTCTTCCATAAAGACGGTTGTTTTCGTTTAGAATCCTCCCCTACCCCTCCGGCGCTGTTTCACACGGCGAATGCGCCGTTGACCCACGGCGAGCCATGCATAGGCGGCAGCGGGCTGTAGACGACGGCACCCGTGCCAAAGAGGCCTGACATCATGGTGTTCGCCCCGACCAGGAGCGCCATGACGAGCACGATGAAAACCAGCGTGCGCAGGAACGCGTTGAGTTCGCCGCCGAAAATCAGAACGCCACCGGCCCCGACGATGCCGATGAGCGACACGCTAAACGCCACGGGTCCCGTCAAGGATTCCTGAAGCTTGGTGAGCCACGCCTCGTACGGCAGCCCGCCGCCAGCCGCGGCTGAGGCATGGGCGTAGCTCGCGAAGGCGAAAGTAAATCCAACGATGAGGAGAACTTGGAGTTTTGTATTGCTGAATTTTGAAAGTTTCACGGGCGCGATGATTCCGTCCCACGAGAAATTTGTCAACAAAAGATCCGGGGGTAGCGCAGAAAATCAGCAATAAAGTGCTGCCGCCGCCGATGCTGGGCGGGACGGTTTAGCCGCTAAACTCAATTTTTAGCGGTTCTTAGTGAGATACCGCCCGTCCTGAAATCCCTGGACGGCCACCACCGAATTTATTTTGCGTGAGCCCTCGGCGGTCTTCGTGATGTGGATGAGTAAGTGGACCGCCTCACCGATTAACGGCTCGCTGGGGTGGGGCGAGTCTGGGTGCATGGAAATCAGGGCCGAAAGGCGGCTCAGGCCCGCGTGCGCGTCGTTGGCGTGGATCGTAGCCACGCCGCCCTCGTGCCCCGTGTTCCACGCCATGAGCAGATCGAGCGCCTCTGGGCCGCGCACCTCGCCGACCAGGATGCGGTCGGGGCGCATCCGCAGGGTCGTACGCAGAAGCTTGGTCATCGGGATCTCGCTCGTCGTGTGGTAGGTGACGCTGTTGGGCGCGGCGCACTGGATTTCGCCCGTGTCCTCGATGATCACGAGCCGCTCGTGCGGGTTCTGGGTGACGATTTCCTGGATGATCGCGTTGGTGAGCGTCGTCTTGCCGCTGCCCGTCCCGCCGACCACCAGGATGTTGCGGTGCGCGGCGACCGCCTCGGCGATCACGGCGCGGTGCGCTGGCGTCATGAGGCCGCCCTCCACGTACTGCTCTAGCGTGAAGATGGCGCTCGCCTTTTTGCGGATGGCAAAGGTCGGCGCTCCCACGATGGGTGGAAGCTGACCGGCAAAACGCGAGCCATCCAATGGGAACTCGCCCTCCACGACCGGGTACTGCGCGGTGACGGTCACGCCCAGCGATCCCGCGACCGTGCGGATGATCGCCTCGCCCTGCGCAGGGGTCATGGTGCCGATGACGCCCAGGCGCTCCCCAAGCTTTTCCTGCCAAAGCTTGCCGTCGGCGTTGAGGAGAATTTCGATGGTCCGGGTGTCCTCCAGCGCCTTCAGGAACACCTCCCCGCATTCGCGCCGGAGTTTCTCGTGCCCCCGCGCCTGCGTGGCCGTTCCGGTCACCGGGAGCCGTCTCCCCTCCCCGTGCGTGCCTTGCCCTGTACCTCGCGCTTGGCGGGGCGTTCCTGGGAAACCGCGCGGGTCGGCTCGGGCGTCGGGAGCGCCGCGTCCAACGCCGTTTCGATCTGTTCTTTGAGTCCGTCGATCCCGAGGGTGCTGTTGACCTTCACGTCGCAAAAGTCGCTGAAGCGTTTTGGGTCGCTGGCCTGCTCGCCGCTGGCGAAGGTCGGCAGGATCAATTTGGCACCCACCGCCGCCGCGGCCTTGGTGGCTTGGTCACGCCCCGGATTGCGGCCCGGCTCGCGGCGGTCGTCGTCGCCCGCCACGACAAGAACCTTGTCGGGGAATTTTACCCGCAACGCCCGGGCCACGGGTTCCAGGTTCCCGGCGTCAAATGCGCTGACGACGGCTGCCCTGCGCCCGGCGGCCTCCGCGATGACGCTGGCCGTGGCGTAGCCTTCGGCGATGACGATGGCGGGGGCTTTGCTCAACTCCCCCATCCCGCCCACGACGTGGAAGCAGCCTTCCTTGCGCGTGCCCTTGGCAAAGCGCTTGGTGCCGTCTTCCTGGATGTATTGGGCGGTCCAGATTTTGCCCTCGGCGTCGTACCCCGGGACGACGAGCGTCTTGTTTTCCTGGTCGGCGAAAATGCCTTTGGTGGCCGTCGCCTGTTTCGCCTCCAGGTAGGGCGCGCGGCGCGCCTGCTTCGCCCCGCGTAGCTGCTGCTCGACCCGCCGGGCGGCTTCGGCCTGGCTTTCGCGGGTCTGTTCGTCACGGAGCTGGAGCTTGGCCGCCGCGTCCGCCGCCAGGGACGCCTTCTGTTCCTCGGTCAGCGTGTAGCCCTTGGCCTTCCAACGCACCTCTTCGCCGGTGCGGTTGTTTTTGGCGTAACCGGCGGGATGGCCGTCGCCATAGCAAACGTAGAAGCCGGCGGCCTCCCCCGCTCGGTCGCCATCGACCACGACGCGGTGGGGCTTGCCGTCGAGGTACGGGTGCTCGCCGTCGATCTGCATCCCGATGGCTTTCAGAGCGGCGGCGAACTCGTCGCGCGGGAGGAGCGGGCTCCCCTGCCCTGCGTCTGCCTGGTTGCCCGGCAGCCAACGGCTGAGCCGGACGGCGTCCGTCTGGGTCGGGGCGTACCACAATTTGCGCTCGGCGTCCCACCGGGCACCGAGCGATTTGGCGGCGTTCTTCTCGCCGAAAGGCACGGCGAGGTAGGTGCGTTTGGAAGGCGAAGCGGACACCGGCGGGGTTTCCTTGGGGGTGGGTTGTAGTGGTTGCGCGTCGGGCGACGCGGGAGCGGTTTGGCCGGCTGCCTGCGAGGCCGCGCTGCGCTCTCCGGTTCTCTCGGTGATGTAGGCCCGGATTTTTTCGGCCTCGGCCGCCGCGCGAAAAATCTCCAGCGGCTGTTCCTGCAAGTCTTTTACCCAAGAAGCGACGTAGGCGGCGGCATTGCGGCCGGGTTCGTGGCCGATGCCGATCTCCTCGCCCATGAGCAAACTGGAGATTTCCGCGCGCAGCTCCTCGCGGGCATATTCCGGAGAGCCGAAAGGATTGCCGCCTTCCCGGTCCATCCGGCTCGGGTGCCCGCTCCAGTGCGCCAGCTCGTGCAGGCCGACCCGGTAGTAGCTGAGCGCGTCCGCGAACTGCCCGCGGCCCGGCAGGTGGATCGTGTCGGTGGAACGCCGGTAGAACGCCTGGTCGGCCTGGTCGTGTTTGACCGTGGCGAGGTTCAAGCGAGCCTCGGCCGCCTGCTCGACGTTCCAGGTCGCGGATTTGCGCGCGAGCGGCGGCAGCCCGTCGATCTGTTCGGCGTTGAAAACCGTGGCAAAGAAAACGCGCGGCTGGCGCAGCCGGGCGACTTCGGTCGTCTGCTGGCCGGCGGCATCGAGCACGGGTTTGCCGTCCGCGCCTTTGACGGCGCGCTCCTCCTCGAACTTCCAGTACTGCACCTGGGTCCCCTTCTCTCCCTTGCGCACCTGCGCCCCCTCCGCCTGGGCCTGTTTGTACGTGAGCCAGCGCGGATCGCTTCGCTCCTCTGAGAGCAACTGCAAGCTATTGATCCCTTTGTAGGTCTTGTCGGTCGTCGGGTTGTAGGGCAGGTAAGATTCGCCCGCCGCCCACGGTTTTTGCCAGGGTGCGGTCCCCCGCTCAAGCTGGTCGATCAGCTTCTCGGCCAGGATGAGGTGGAACGCTTTTTTCTCGTCAGCCATACGCTCTCGGGCACTCCGGCGTTACGGCGTCTCCACGGCGCTTTCCTTGGCGTCTTCTTCGCTCAAGGCATCTTCGCGGAAGGCTCCCGCCTCGTCGGCTTCGTCCAAGGTGAATTCCGCCTCGAACCCCGGCGTGGCGGCATCGAGAAATTTCGCTTCGATGATCTCGATGTCGGCGGGATCGATGTCCTTGGTTTTCGGTGCGCTCATGGTGGTACTTCTCGGTTGGTGTGCAACTGAACTCGGGCGGGAAGTAACCAGCAATTTGGATACCTCCTGTGCCCGCCGGGTGTCGTCACACGGCGGCGCGATGTTCGAGTTTTGGCACTTTCTCAACTGGAAAACACAAAGTTTGGCAAGACAAATTTGATCGGCGGTTGCCTGGTTTAGCCGCTAAACTGCGACGTTGGTGAGCATGTAAACGGTTGATTCCGCGATGGACGGGAGGATCGGGCGGCGTCGGTTCACCATGTCAGGAGAGGTTCGACCACGGAGATTACGCGGCTGCTTAGGACCGGCCCGAAATAGCGGCTGTCGAAGGATCGCGGGTTGTAGGTGCTCATGGTCAAGAGTTCGCCGGGCCGCAACGTGTAATCGGCCAACGTCAGACGGGGTAGCGGCACACCGTCCCGGTCCACCGGCAGCGGGACGCTGTTCGCCAAGGTGCGGCCGTTGACCTGGACACCCTGGGCGTCGATGCAAACGTGATCCCCCGCCACCGCGACGACCTCTTTGATCAGATTGTGGCGGGCGAAGGGCCGCGCGGATAGTTCGGACGGTGGCAGCCGGAAGAGCACGAAACACCCCTTCCCCACCGAACGGTCCGTCTTGCGGTAGAACCCTTCCGGCAAGCTCGGCGTATCGTTGATGACGACGCCCGCCGCCAGCAATGCGGATTGGATCACGGCAGCGCACACGAGTGCCGCGATGGGCAGAAGGAACCGTTTCATGCGTTCTGCAATTGGTAGACGCCATCGGCAATCAGATAAACCAGCCGTTGATGGTCCCGCTCCGTCACGGTTTCCGACGAGGGATTTATCACGCTCCCGGCCACGACGCTTGCGGCGGCGCGAACTTCCATGCCGCCCTGCACGAGCCGGTGCGCGAGGGCCGTCAGCGCCGCCACGTCGAAGCGGCTCTCGAAGCCCGGCTGCGGTTTGTTGCGCCGTTCCAGGAAAAGGTGGAGTCCCCCACCCGCCGCAAAGAACACCAAGAGGCCGAAAAGGTTTTGGGCAATGCTCATAGCGCAACCGTCTCCTTGGCCGTCTGGGTCTGCGCGGCGGTGATGCGGTCGCTCTGTTTGGGCGCGGGGATCTCCGCGCGTTTCTGGAACACCCGGTCCCGGTAATAGAGCGGCTGTTTGCCGTAGATTGCCGGGAAGCCCGCCACGTACACCACCATGTCGCCCGGCTCCTTGATTCCGCCGTCCGCGTCACGGCGCGGCCCCGGCATTCGCAGGGCCTCGTCGGTGGTGAGCAGCGGCCGTTGCACCTCCTGGAAGGTGGTCGAAACCTGGCCCAGCCACATGCCTAGGCGCTTGCCGCTCGTCGTGGCCTGCTCTTTGATGATCGTGGTCGTGCCGGTGAGTTTGGAAAGGTGGTCGGCGGTTTCCAGGCGGTTCGGGGGAAACGCGTTTTGGATGTGGCAATTGCTCGTCAGCGATTCCTCTTTACCGTAGGCGGCATGGAGCTGGCTCAAGTCCTGGATGACCAAGTAGCATTTGATTCCGTAGCCCGCGATGAAAGCGAGCGACTCCTGCATGATGTCCAGTTTCCCGAGGGCCGGAAACTCGTCCATCATGAGCAGCAGGCGGTGTTTGTAGCGCGCCTTGGGCCGGCCGTTCTCGAAGTCCATCTTGTCGGCGGAGAGTCGCACGATCATGTTGATGAGCACGCGCACGAGCGGACGCAGACGGTCCTTGTCGGTCGGCTGCGTGATGATGTAAAGACTGACGGGCGTCGCGTGGTTCATGAGATCCTTCACCCGGAAGTCCGAGCGCGAGACGTTGCGGCCCACCACGGGGTCGCGGTAGAGCGAGAGGTAAGACTTCGCGGTGGAAAGCACCGAACCCGCTTCCTTCTCCGGGCGGTCGATCATGTCCCGGCCGACGGCCCCGACCACCGGATGCACTTCGCCGCGGACGTGGCCGTACTCGATCATCTCGTTCCAGAGTTCCTCGATGGGCCGGGAAGGATCGGCCAGCATCCGGTCCACCTCTGGCAGCGTGGCCGGCGGGCCGTCGCCGTTGCGGGCGCGCAGGATCGTGTGCAAGATCACGCCGACCAACAGTGCCTGCGCGGTCTTCGACCAATGGTCGGCCATGCCCTTGCCGTCGGGATCGACGATCAAGGTGGCGAGGTTCTGCACGTCGCCGACCTCGTGCTCGGTGCCGACCCGGATTTCATCCAGGGGGTTCCAGGCGACCCCGCCGCTCAGGGAAGCGGGTTCAAAGCGCAGCACCTTCTGCCCGGCGTGCTGTTTTCTCCATCCGGCGGTGAGCGCCCACAGTTCACCTTTGAGATCGGTCACAACGGCGGACTGGGTCCAGGCCAGGAGGGTGGGGATGACCAGACCCACTCCCTTGCCCGAACGGGTGGGCGCAAACGCCAAAACGTGTTCCTGGCCGTTGTGCCGTAAGTAGGTTTGCCTGCCTTGGTCATCGATCCACGAGCCGACGTAAACGCCGTCCTCGGCCAGCAACCCCGCCTCGGCGATGTCCTTGCGCTCCGCCCACCGGGCCGAGCCGTGGAGGTTCGCCAACGCCTGCCCCGAGTGCCGTGCGGCCGTCTGCAAGAGTGAAATCGAGAGGATGCCCACGCCGAGCACCAGCACTCCCGCACCCCACGCCGGCGTCAACTGCCGTTGGGTGGCCGCTCCCCACTGCCATTGCCAGAGGAGGATTTTCCAGGGGAAATAGAAGTGCTGCCAGTTCGGCCCGAGGGCAGGGGAGAAGTGAACCCTCCAGGCAAACACCTGCGTGGCGACGGTCAACGCCGCCACAATCGAAAGGGCGAATAACCCGATCTTTCGTCCGGTGGCGAGGGTGGGGACGCGTTGTTGAATCTGGGGATGGCTGGCTCGGCCGAATTTCATGGTTTAGCCGCTAAACTACAAAGCGGCTTTCATGAATTTAGCTGTATTAACGACCATCTGTCCATCCTTTCGAGCGTTCGACGCGTTTTTGAGGCTCGTTCTCCCTTCCACGCATGGTGCCATTGCGTGTCACATACCGGGCAGCAGGCCCAGCCTGGCTCACGGGTTTTTCCGCTTCGCCTTTGCTTCCTCCTTGGCCTTTGCCCTCGCCTGCTTGGCGGCCAGTTCCAACAACGCCATTTCCCTGCCGTCGCATTGTAGAATCGGTGCCGCCGCCGACTTCCGATCCCAGACGATCAGGTTCATGCGCGCGCAAAAGCACTTCAGTTCGCGGGCGCTCGTAAACCACATCGACACCGGACAGGTCTCGCACGCCGGTGAGGGGTCGGGCCGGTCCTTTTCCTCCAGCGCGGCCAAGACGGGACTGCAATAAAGCGGCGGCTCGTCGAAGGAGTCGGGCGGCGATGGATGGTCGGGCGGCGTAGTTCGGCCGGCAGGGGAGGGGAGCGCGGTGGAGGTCGGGCCGGCCGTAGTCGGGCCGAGAGTTGGCCCTCGCTTTGGCGAGGCCGGGACGTTGGTAGTCGGGTCGGGCATGAGATTTCGTGGTCGGTTTGGCGGGTGGAATCAGGGACGGCGGACCGGGCGGCGGCTTCCCGGCCACCTGGCGCGATTGCAGGAGAGTGCGCGCAGCCGCATCGCCGTTTGCCGCTTGGGTCATGAGCCAGTCGTTCCAAGCCATGAGCTTCGCCTCCCGGTAGATGGCGCTGCGCTCGGCACGGTAAGCGGTAAAACTGGCCGCGAGCTTCGACTTGAGATTGGCGCGGTGCAGTTGCAGCATGATGGCATTCACCGTGCCCCGGCGCGTGAGTCCGATGATCGTCCGCTGCACCTGATACGCCGTTTTCGCGTGCCGCATCCGCTGGCGGTGCGTGGCCAACGCTTCAGCCATTTGGTCGGCTTGTGCCTTCTTGGCGTCACGTCTGGCAGCCTGGTATTTCTCGTAAAGGCTCGCGCTTGCCTGTTGCAAGGGACGCGCGACGTAAGTTTTCCCTGGCGCTGTCACCTTCGCGCCCTGGGCCATCTCCTGGTAGCGGCCATACCGCTTTTCCAGAGCAAATTTGGAAAGCTCCCGAAAGCAACTCGATGCCTTGGCCGTGATCCCATTGGATTCGACTACCAACCCGTTGCCCCGCGCCCGCAGGGTAACGCCCACGCTGGCGAACACCTCGTGCAGTTCCTGCCAGGACCGGGCGGAAGCCGTCGCCATCCCGAGCGAGCGCTGGACGTAGCCGATGAGGCTTTCCACCCCGGCGATTTTCTCCATGCACGCCGCCCGCGGTTGAACGAATGCCTTCTGCTTTGACGCGGCGCGTTCGGACTCCAGGCCGTAGCGCGCTTCAAGCTGCCGACAGAGCTTGGCCCGCGTGTGGTAATCGTTGAAAGGCTCGTGCAGCGTGCATTTCGTGGGGTGGATTTTGTTGATGGCGACGTGCATGTGCAGGTTGTCGGTGTCGCGGTGCACCACGCAAACCCGCTGATGCTCCGCGAACCCGAGCACGCGGCAAAACTCGTCCTCGATCTGCACGAGCGTTTCGCGGGACGGGTCTTCGCCGCTTCGGAACGAAACGACCAGGTGGTAGGTCC
This sequence comes from uncultured Verrucomicrobiota bacterium, assembly GCA_937859745.1. Classification (GTDB taxonomy): domain Bacteria; phylum Verrucomicrobiota; class Verrucomicrobiia; order Chthoniobacterales; family SZAS-18; genus CAHJWO01. The sequence continues at coordinate 26,506 of CALMAQ010000348.1, forward strand.
GATTCCCTTTCGCCCTCTGGTTTCGGCTCTGCACGGCCTGCATTTCGTGGATCGCCCACGCCGGATCGTCCGAGTGGCAGTTCGTCACCGCCACCGCCGCCACCCGGTCGCTTTTGCCCTTTTGATCGAGGAGGTAATTGACCAAATGGCCGATCTTACCCTTGGCCGCCGCCTTCACGGCAGCCTTCTTGGAGATCATGGTTTAGCGGCTAAACTGGCCAACTGTTTACAAGATCAGGCTTTAGCGGCCTAGCCCCCGGACCTTTTCTAATAGGAGCGCCTGTGCTGCCTCCATGGCGGCGACGAGCGCAGCGATCCGGCCTGCGTTAAACGCCCGGTCGCGGTCCGCCAGCCATGCTTTCAGAACACTCCCGAGCCTGCCGAGATCGCCGTTAATTTTGGCCAGTTCGAGAACCGCCTCCTGATCCAGGGTGCTGCGCAGCGGCATGTCCAAACCCAGCGACCGCAAATACGCCGAGTCACTCAGGGTATGCGCTGCCGCCTTCGCCTGGATCGCCGCTTTCTCCGAGGGCAGCAACCAAACCTTGATGTGGGGGCTGGCCCGGCGGGTGGGGGTGGGGCGCGGCGGTGTGTCGGAAGGTTCCATCGGTCGATGCCAAGGGCAGCAGGACGGCACCCCGTTGAACGCGAAAGCCGTGAATCAAGGGTGCATGCTGTCGGACGCGCGGCTTTGCCGTAGTCCTACATCACCTGTCCTGCCCTAATCTGATCAAATAGAAACTGGTTCGCAAGGCGCGTTTTCCTAATTTTTACTCGAATATTAGCGAATTTATGGAAAACTTGCCATCGTTGTGAGAAAGTGCGGCCAAGTATTGAGACTTCCGCCGACTCCTCGAAAACCACCCCAAATTGCTGAGAATTCGTGGGATGCCTGCCCGAAAAAGCCTGCTCGATCTGCTCAAAGAAGAAGATTTTTCCGCCGATAAAAACCAGAAGAATCTGGCCGAGTTCATCGCAGAGAAAAATGAAATCCAGGAGGCCCTCGACGCTTACTGGGCTGTTCGGAACGTCTGGAAAGTTCTCACGAAGGCCGGTCGCATCACGATGCCGTACTCGACCTTTTGCCGACTGGTCAGGACACGAATAAAAACGCCGAAGGAAGCAGCCAAAAATGACACCAAACCCAGCCGATCTCCCAAGCCGGACGGCTTCACCCACAACGCCACTCACAACCCGACCGATCTAATCTGATCTAAACTTCCAAGCCGCACTTCTCTTCATGCCCCACACCCACTTCGTCCTCCAAGGAAAGGGAGGCGTTGGCAAATCGTTCGTCGCCAATCTGCTCGCTCAATCCTTCCTCGCCAAGGGCACGCCGGCGCTCTGCATCGACACCGACCCGGTCAACGGCACCCTCCACGCCTTCGCCTCGCTGGCGGTCCAACGGATCAACATCCTCGAGGGCGACGAAATCAACACCCGCCAGTTCGATACGCTCATCGAAAAGATCGCCCAGTCCAAGACGGACGTGATCGTGGACAACGGCGCGTCCTCGTTTGTCCCGCTCTCGCATTACCTCATCAGCAACGAGGTGGCGTCCATCCTCCAGGAACTCGGGCACACGGCCGTGGTCCACACGGTCATCACGGGCGGCGAGATGCTCATGCCGACCCTCGCGGGATTCGCATTGCTGGTGACGCACTTTCCGGCTTCCGTCCCCTTCGTCGTCTGGCTCAACCCTTACCACGGCGTCATCGATTACGAGGGCAAGGGGTTCACGGACACCAAGGTCTACAAGGAGAACAAAGCACGCGTCGCCGGCATCGTGCAGATCCCCGACGTGAAGAAGGAAACCTTCGGCATCGACATCGAGAACATGCTCAAAGCCCGCCGCACCTTCGAGGAAGAACAGCAGGCCAAGGGTGTCGTGCTCATGGCCAAGCAGCGGCTCAAGATTTTCGAGCGCAAAGCCTACGCGGCCATCGGCGCTGGGATGGGGGCACTGTCATGAACGGCAACGACGATGGCATTGACGATTTGCTGGCCGAACTCGCCCGCAAACACAAGGTTGCCCTCGGGGCGGATGACCCGGTGGCGATGCTGCTCACGGTCAACCGCTTTCTCTTGCGCGAAACGGCGGCCTCGCAGGACCAGCTTTTGCAGGGTTTCCGCGAGGCGATTGCCACGGCGTCGAGCGATTGGAACAAGCTCGCCAACAAGCGAACCGAAGCCATCCTCAACTCCACGATCTTCGCCGCCAAGAACGCCGTCGCCGCCGGGGCGGAGGAAGGTGTGGCCGCCGGAGTACCGGCACTCATCCAGGCGACGGAAAGAGTTTCCGGGCGGATTGAGGGCCAACTCCGGCAAGTGTGGAGGCTGGTGGCCGTGGTCGCGGTGATGCTGGTCGTGCTGCTGCTGATCTTGGGTCTAACCTCCGCCGGCGTCGTGTTCCACTTGCACCCCTGAGGCGCGGGGGCTCAAACGCTGCCAAGCGAACCGTGCCTTCCTCATCCGTTGATGGCGCTTTCCGCTTCTTTGAGCGTCGCGATGATCTGCGCAAAAGCCGACGGCTCCTGAAAATACATGACCGCCATCCGCCGGTAGTCGTCTTCCAGCTCCTTGATCCGCGCATCCACGGGGCAGAGCCGGAGCGTTCCCGGCCGCGCCAGTTCGTATTGCGCCCGCTTCGACGGGTAATACCGGGACTTGAAGGCGACCACGCGTGACAGCAGCTCGAACTGCGTGCGTGCCGGCAGGGCGGAGGGATGGTTCCAGAGCGCGGCGAAATCCGCGTAGTGGCGCGCCATCCGGTCGCGCAGCGGCAGGCCTTCCGGACGATGGAATTCGGCGTGCAGGATCGTCGCCTTCTCCCAGAAGGTCCGCTCGACTTCTAGGGCCACCACCTCGCTGGAAAAATCCTCGAACGAACCGTCCGCGACGATCTCCGCGAGGAGGGGTGTCACGCGGTGCCGTCCGGCGGGGCGCTGGTCCGTGAGGGAGCCCAATTCCATCTTCACGCTTTGCTCGATGTAGCTGGCGCTCGCCTCCGGCGCGATGACCGCCGGGTAACGAAACCGGAGCACCGGCGATTTGGTGGCCGCTTCGAGTTCGTATTCCAGCCAACCGCCGCCGCCCCCCAAGCGGACGCCGAGAGCGGCGCGAATCGCGTCTTCGATCCACCGCCGGAATTCGTTTTGCACGTAGGCCGCGCATTTTGCCTCCACCTCTTCCAGGTGCCGGCGCGTCCGGCTGGCCGAGGCGTTGGCGGCGAGAAAAGATTCTTCGTAGCCCAGGAGCGGCAGACCGATGGACAGGTCGATGTCCTCGGAAAAGCGTCCGATGACCTTGAACACCTTCGAGAGCGAGGTGCCGCCCTTGAACACGAGGTCCCGGGCGAATTCGGGCCGGGAAAACAGCAGCCGCAAGGTCCAGCACACCCAGAAATCCTTTTCCACGATCTGCGGGGCGACGTTGAGTCGGGCCGCCGTCTCCCGCACATAGATTTCCTGCTCGTTCGTCGGCAGGTCGGTGAAGCGGCTCATCGGTCTTCCTCCTCCTTCCCCGAGGCAATCCGGCGCAGGTGCGGGTGCATCCAGGCCGGAGCGAGGCGCAGGTCTTTGATCAGGCGGCGGCCATCGCTCCTTGAAAGCAGTTTCTGTAAACCCGACACCCGTTCCGGCGTCACGTTGCGTTGGCCGATTTCACGCAAGGCCGCGAACACGAGGCCGCTCATGCGCCCGGCGGCGGCCATTCCGCGTGGCGAGCGGTGTTGCAGCTCGATGGTGCGCTGGCCTTCCTTGATGGTCCTGGATGCCCCGTCCGTTTGGTAAACCATCCGCGCGGGCACCTGTTCGGTGAGCTGTAACAGGTTAGCGGCCTGCGCGCCGGAGGGCTGGTAGCGGCTGCCGAACCGGCGCGAGGCAGCTTCCACGATGGCCTCCGGCCGCGGCGAGAGCGTTCCCAGCACCGGATGGGTGCGCGGCAGTTCGTACAGGCCTCGGCCGATCCGGCGGATTTTGCCGGCGTTTTGCATCCGGCCAAGGATCATGCCCACGTTGTCCGTGGTGCCCAGGTCCAGGAAGTCAGCGCGGGAAAACACGGCTCCCGCGCCCATCTTATCGATCCGCCTGGAAATCTTTTCTGAGGTTGTCATTCGGATTCTGCCTGTAGGTTTGTTATAAATATACTCGTTTATTTATAACGGCAATCCTCTGGAGTTTGTCTGTCGGCCACCCCTTTGTGTTCCCGCTCGCTTGGGTTTGCGGCGGAACCGAAGGTCGAGAGTGAATCTGGCAGTGTGGTGCCAGCCACTTTTCCCACTCCGATGACTTTATGCAAAGGTCCGCTACGGTGTGCAAAAGATGATTCCGAACTTCCACAAAGGGCCGTTGCTCGTTGGCTGTGTCTGGGGGCTTCTGACCGGGATCACGCCCTTCTTCCAATCCATCGATCCCACCGCCCGCTGGACGTTGGGCCTGGGCCTCGGTCTCTCCTACGCGAGCATCGGGCTCTTGGTGGCGGTCCTTCCCGACATCGGCCACGGCCAAGGGCGCGGCTGGTTCCAGGGTGCCGTCGCCGGATTGCTCTACAGCGTACCCGGGGCGGTGTTCACCATGGTGCCTTACCCGTTGCGCGACGACGCGCCGCGGTACTGGCACGAGTTCGCCGCGGGCGGCACACGCGCGTTTTTGCTGACGCTGGCTTTCGGTGCGGTGGTCGGCGCGACCTGCGGGGCAGCGCGCAAGCGTCGCTTCTGAATGGGGCTAGTGCCTGGGCGTTCAGGCTGCCTGAGCGAGGCTCCCCGACAACAGCCGCTCCAGGTCTGACGGGGACTGGAGATTGAAGCGGCGCAAAAACTCGCCCGTGGTCATCCACACGGTGCGACCGTTTTTCCCCGCCGTGCGGCAGTCCACCAATCCCAGGTGCTGCAAGCGCAGGACGACGGAGCGCTTGTCGGTGGAAAAATACCCATTGATCTCGACCATGGAGAGCGGCTGCTTGAACGCGATGCAGGCGAGCACCTCCAGGCCCGTGGTGCTCAGCGGCCCGTCCTCTTCCTCCTGTCCCTCCTGGCCGTTGGCACGTTCGGTTTTGATCTGTTCGGCCAGGACCGCGAAGTAGTTGCGCAGGGCGGGGGGACGCACCTCGGCGGTAGTGAGCCGCACGCCGCCGGCGCGCATGTCCAGGCGCAGACCCAGCTTTTCGAGCTTCTGGGTTGCCTTGAGCAGGACTTGCAACAACTCGAAGCTGCCCACGCTGGCCGCCGCGCGCACCGTGGCGTCCGGCTCCTGGACGAACAACTCGCGCAGCTTCTCGCGCAGGCCCTCGATGGAAAACTCCCGGCCCGAGACGAAGAGGATCTGCACGACGGCCCGCTCCAGAAACGTGTTTTCGCTCGGTGTCATGCCTGCTCCTCCAGGTCCGGCCTGCGGCTGCCTGCCATCATTCCACCACTCTTGCGAGGCGAGGGCAAGCTGCCGCCGAGCGCGTCGAGGGTCGAGCGCGTGTGCTCGTAGGCAACGTGGGTGTAGCGGGCCGTGGTCCGGATATCTTTGTGGCGAAGGACCTCCTGCACCTCGCGCAGGTTCTTGCCGTGGTCGTTGAGCAAGATGGTCGCCGCGCTGTGGCGCAGCCCGTGGGCGGTGAGGATGCAAGGCAACCGCAGATCCTTGCAGGCGAGGCGCAGATGATTGTTGAAGGAGCGATTGGTGTACGGCTCTCCGCCCGGTCCGGCGAACACGTATTCCGAGCGGCAGAACTTCAGCCCCCGCGCGGCGAAGACCTTCATGCCGCGGTGCTGGTCCTGGATCGTGCGCCACTGCGTCAACAACTCGCCCAAGGTGCCGGTGACAGGCAGGTTGTAGTGGCCGCCGCCTTTGCCGCGGATGCGAACTGCCACCGGACGCCCGACGGGGTCGAGCAGGCAGTCGCTCCAGCGCAGGTTGGCGATCTCGGAAAACCGTGCGCCGGTGAAAAACAGAGCATTGGCGAGATGAAAGGAGAGACTCTCACCGTAGGTGGCCTGCCGGTCGCCCAGGTGGCCGAGCAGGCGCGCGAGGTCGTGGGCCTGGAGGAAGTCGGCGGGCGGGGGAGGGGTACTTCGTGGCGGTTTGATGCGCGTGAACGGATTGGGCACGTCCCAGTGATCGTAGGCGAACGCCAACGCCGCGCGTGCCTGCACCTGGCTGCTGGCGGCCGTGCGCCCCGAGGCGGCCACCATTTCGCGGTAGAACCGGGCAGCGTCCTCTTTCGTCAGCGCCAGCGGATCGAGCTGGTGCGCGCCGGTCCAGGCGAGGAGCCGCTGCCAGGCGCGCTGGTAGGCGTACCCCAAATTAGCTTCCAAATCCGCGTTTTTCCGCTCGGGGGGGGGGGCTGGGTTGGGGTTTTCCACGGAAAAGCTCGTTTTCGGAGCATCCTACAGAGGGGAAACGGAATTTCCAATAATAATCCTTATTGCAAACATTTAAGATATGCGGGTGCAAGCCCGTTGTTATTGGGAATCCAGAATTTTTGTCGAAAATCACAACACTAAAGAGCGTCTGGAAAGTGGGTGTTGGTGGTTTTTGATCCCTCCGAGCAGGCGAGTCTGGTCAACAACGCCAAGTTTGGGGGACTGGGCCTCGGGCTGGCGATTGAAGGCCGTCATGGACATGCTGGGGGCACGACCCGGGCGCAGAGCGACGGCCCGGCCGCGGGCAATCTTCCAGGTCTCGTTGCAGGGGACGGAGCGTCTGCTGGGCGTGGCCAAGGGAGTTGGCAACAACGCTTCGTCGGCGCTCTGCGGCCAAGCCGGGGTGCATTGGACGCGGCCGAGTCGCTGCGGCTCCTGCTGGTGGAGGATCCGGACGCAAATGGACGAGGTGAATCGAGTGTCGCTTGAGTTTTTGGGTTCCTGATGAGATTGCGATGGAAAACGGAAGGCGACGCCAAGTCAATGAGGCTCAAAGTTGCACCAATCCCCGCTTGGCACCTGCGGCCACGGCTGCGGTACGCGAGGTGACTCCGAGCTTGCGCATGAGACGTGTCAGGTGGCCTTTTACTGTCGCCTCACAGACAAACAAGGCGGTACCAATTTCCTTGTTCGAGCGACCCGCGGCAATCAGCTGGAGAATCTCCGATTCCCGCTCCGTCAGGTCCGGGTGGCTGACTCGCCGCATGAGCTTCTTGACCAAAGGCTGTGGCAGGGATTGTTCACCGGCGGCCACGGCGCGGATCGCCCCGAGGATCTCCTCACGCGGGGCATCCTTGAGCAAGTATCCTTGCGCTCCACCTTGGAGGGCGCGGAAAATGTCCTCGTCACCGTCGTAGGTGGTGAAGATCAGCACGCGGGTGGCGATGCCGGCCGTGTTGGTGCGCAATTGGCGCAGGGTTTCCAACCCACCCATGCCGGGCATCCGCAGATCGAGCAGGATGACGTCAGGACACAGTTCGCGGTGCAAAGCAAGGGCTTGTTCCCCACGGCTGGCTTGGGCGACGACTTCCATGTCTGGTTGCAAGCCGATGATGAAGGCAAGACCCTCGCGCGTGGCGGGATGATCGTCGGCGAGCATCACCCGCAAAGGCTCTGGCCGATCCGTCGCTTCAGGATTGGGCGCGGACGAAGCCCGGCGGGATCGGTGGGTAGTGACGTTCATAGGAAAAATCAGGTACGACAGACCGGTCAGGCTTCACGGCGTTGAGCCAGCGTCAGCCGTGGGCACACGGGCCACGACGATCGTGCCATGCCGGGGTGCGTTGGACAAAAACAACTCACCGCCGAGCCGCGCGGCCCGCTCACGCATAAAGCATAGGCCGGCACCATCGGCGAGGCTATACCCGTCCATGCCCGGGCGTCGCGGCAGACCGCAGCCATTGTCAGCCACCCGCAGTTCGACGCGGCCGCTAAAATATTTCAGGGTGATGGTGATGCGGGTGGCGCGGGCGTGGCGAATGGCATTACGCAACGCTTCCTGACCGATCCGTACCAGTTCACTCTCCATCTCGGGCGGCAGCGGCCGGACGGCTCCCACCAGCCGGAAGCTGGGGCGAGGTGCGGCGGCGGACATCACGATTTCTGCGCGCAGGGATTTGCTCAGCCGGGATAGCGTCGTCGGCAGATCCTCAAAGGTCGCTTCTTGCGGGGCGGGAGCACGCAGGGTCCACACGGAGCGTCGCGCTTCGGCGAGGCTGGAACGGGCCAACACCTTGATTTTTTCCAACATCGCCGGCAGTTGCGCCGGGGCTCGCCGGAGTGCCTCCGCGGCTCCCTCGGCATGAAGCAGCATTGAGGCGAATCCTTGGGCCAGCGTGTCATGGATTTCGCCGGCCAGGCGGTTGCGCTCCTGCAAAGCGGCGCTGGCGCGCTCCTGAGCGGCCTTTTCGCGTTCCAGGATGACCGCGCTCTCACGAGCCCGTTCTCCCAAGCGGGTGAGTTCCAAGGCGAGCACCAGTTGCCGGGACAAGATGGCCACGGTCTCCCGCTCCACCTCGCTGAACTCCCGGTCGTGGGTCAGCGACAGACAGAAAAAGCCGAGCACCTGGCCCAACAACACCAACGGGAAGCGCCAGACCACCTGATGGCCGCGCGCGATGTGGTAGTCGTAAGCAATGCGACGGTGACGGCGCATGTCTTTTACCTTGATGATAGAATTCTCCCCGTGCGCCAGGCTGGAAAAAACGCCGTCCGGGTCGGCGGCGGAGATCTCCTCCAAACGGCCGAGGAATGGATCCGCTGCCACTGTGTCAGTCGAAAGTACCGTGCCCTCCCAGGATGCCAACAGCCGGAAAGTGGTCGCGTTTCCAGGCACGCGCAAACTAACCGAACCCGCGTGGGCACCCACCAGCCTGACCGCCGCAGCCAGGATGGCTTCAACGAATGAACTGACGCGCTGATCGGCGGCCAGCCGCTCCGCGCCGCGCAGCAGTGTCTCGTCCGCCCGGCGCAACAAGGCGCAACGCTCCTGGCCAGCGGCCAGTTGCCCGGCGAGTCGCTGACGCTGTACGGCCGCGCCGATCACGTTGGCCGCCGCCGTGAGCGCATCCACCTGCGGCGCTTCCCAACGCCGGGAGGGCATTGCGCCGTCTTCGAAGGCCAGACAGCCGGCGTAGCAGCCATCCACAAAAAAGGGTGCGCAGCCAATCGACCGGATGTCCAGACGCTTGAGAATCCTCCGTAGGGGCGGGGTTGCTTCGTCGATGCACGTCCAGAAAAATTCGTTGCGATAAAGTGCCGCCAGCAAATCCGGCGTGGCTGCCGAAGGAATGACGCCCAAGCCGCACTTGGCGTGAGTGCGTACCCGCGGCGCGCACCACTCCAGCACCGCTTGGTGCTCGCACCGCCCCTGGTGCGTTGGGTCGGTTTCCTCGTATAGAAGGACGACCCGGCGCATACCTGCCGCCCTCCCTAATTGTCCCAGGATGGCGCGAGCGGAGACGTGGAACGAACGCGCTGCGGGCAGCGTTTTGGACGACACAGCCACGATCCGCCACAACCGCTCATTGAGATTGGATCGGGCAAACGTCCTGGTTCGCTTTTGTTCCGGCGCGGGGCAGCGCCTTTGAATTGGTAGGGTCGCGCTCACGCGGAGAGGTACCTATCAAACGTCATACAAAATGTTTGCACTTCGCGGACACGACGGCCGGACGAGCCGCCTGAAGGCCGCGTCGCAAGAAAACACGACCAAAGTCGTGTGTCCAAGCGCCACTTTCGTCCCGGCAAAAAACAGACCAACGATGCTTAGTATCCGCAGGAGGTCGCGTGAATGGTTAGAGCTTCGCCCTTGGTCAACTTCTCTCTTTCCGTTCCAGGCGCTCGCATGCTTGGACAGAAAGATCGGACGAGGCGAGACCTGACCGAACCTTTTACTTGCACCCACCAACCACACCACGATGCCCGAGAACCCTGATTTTGGCACCTTTGGACGCTACGTAGAAACCCCGGTGGACGAGATGCCCGCCGACATGAAGGAAGCATACGACTTCACCGTAAAACTGCGTGGGCAAGTGCCTGGCCCGCACAAGATCTGGGTCTGCAATCCGACGCTATCCAAAACGTTCGTTCCCGTAGGGGCCTACTACCAGAAGGAATCCACCCTGACGAAGGCGGAGATCGAGATCACCACCAATCTCATCAACGCCCGTTGGCTGGCCGCCTACTCCAACTACGAGCACGAGAAGATCGGCGAGGAGCAGGGCCACCTGCCGCCCGAGAAGGTGCAGGCGCTCATCGCCGGGCTGCCGACCTCCTTCGACGATCCCCGCCAGCAAGTGGTCTACGAATTGGCGTCTGCTCTGGCTACCCCACGCGTGGTGCCGCTGGGGCTTTACCGGCGCGCCAAGGAATTGCTGGGCGACGCGGGCATCGTGGACGTGACCATGTTGATGGGCTGGTTCACCGGCGTGTCGCTGACCCTCATGGCCTTCGACGTGCCCTCCGACGCGATTGGCCTCAAGCAATGAGCGGCGGGTAGAGGCCCATCATCATAAGCGGAGAAAACAAGATGCCTGACGAACACGAAACTTTGGGTGGCCGGTTGCCGCTGTTGGACCCGCAGACACTGTCTGCCGAACAAAGAAAAGTCTATGATCTTCTCAACGAAACGATGCTCCCGTGGGCGGATATATCCGGTTTTCAGAGCAAGACGGAAGGCGGCAGACTCATCGGTCCGTTCAACCCCATTCTTTTTAGTCCCGGCATCAGCCGTGCTTTCATCCAGCTTCAAGTCGATGAGGCAAAGTACACGACGCTGAGCGAACGCGTCCGTCAGGTGGTGATCCTCACCGTCGGTGCCGTGTGGCAGTCCGACTACGAGCGTTACGCCCATGCGGCGGTCGCCCGCAAGGCCGGGATTTCGGAGGAGGCTATCCGCACGTTGTCTGCCGGCGGCCTGCCTGATGAACTCGACGCATCGGAGAAACTCGCGCAGCGTTACACCCGGCAACTCTCGACCGAGCACAGGGTCGACGACGCCCTCTACCGCGACGCCGAGCAAGCCTTCGGGCACGAAGGCCTGGTGAACCTCGCCTACTTGGCTGGCATCTATCATCTCGTCTGCGGGTTGTTGAGCAGCTTCGAAATCCCCGTGCCCGCCTGACGATTCGTGCCGTCGGTGATCCGTGTCCAATCATCCACCCATCATTATGCCATCCACGCACCTTGCCCAAGCCAAGCTCACCACGGCCGCTTACTTCCCAAAGAAGTACTTCCTTGAGAACCTTGCCATCCGCAGCGATTGCTCAGTGCTGGTCACGGTACTGAACCGCAACGAGCTTTGGTACGTTCCACCGGTCAACGGGCGGCTGCCGGTGGAGCCGGTGCATGTCCACACCTTCGGCGAACCTGCGCTGGCCATCGTCGAGATCGAACCGGATGTCTTCTACATTGCTACTTCCAACGTCTACACAACCCACGAAAGCTACCTCCAAAGGCTTGACATGCGCGGCTGGGCACCAGGCCAGCCGCTCAGGCTGGAGACGGTCTTCCAGTTTCCCGACACGGCTCGGGGTTTGAACGGCGCTTGCCTGATCGCGCCCAAGATCATGCTGGTGTCGGATTGCTTTGCCAGCTTGATCTGGCGGGTCGATCTGCCAGCGCAGGAAGGCGGTAAACCCACCGCGCGGGTCTGGCTCGAACACGAGAGCATGGGGTACTATCCAGGCGAGCTCAAGCCCGAGCAGCCGGGGGTCAACGGCGTGCGATTCGCAACGAAGACCAACCATCTCTACTATTCCGCGACGGCCAAAAAACTCTTCATGCGCGTGCCCGTAGATCCCCACACACACAAGCCTGCCGGTGAGCCGGAACTCGTGGTCGCAGGCCGCATGGGGGATGATTTCTGTCTTGATGAAGACGCCGGGGTTATTTACCTGACGACCCACCGTCAAAACACGATTGATCGCGTGTCGATGGAGCCGGGCAAAAACAGCGGCTTCACCCAAAGCGTGGCGGGTGATCCCTATACCGAGCAGTTGATCGGTCCTTCCAGCGCCGCATGGGGACGTGGTCCGGGTGAGGCAGGCAAGATCGCCTATTTTACGACCGACGGTGGCACCGCTTCGCCCCCGCCAGACGGACCGCATCCTGCAACGCTCGTGCGGGTGGAGTTCCCAAGCATCTCTGGGTGATCCTGAACGCGCCGGACTATCACGTAAGTCCTTCACCTTCGTTGAGGCCGGATGTTCCAGAGCCGACGGGGATAGATTCCATGTCGTCTACTCCAGTCAGATGATCATATGCGTACCGTCGCCCTTGAAGAGCATTTCAACTTACCGTCCCTTACCAAACGGATCCCTCCGACCGCTCTGCGCCAGCGTGGTTACCCGCCACCGGAGGAGACCCCCTCCATCGTGCACACGCCACAGGCCAAACTGCCCGACGTGAGCACCGCACGCCTCGATGACATGGATGCGAACGGCATCACGGTCCAGGTGCTTTCGCTAGCCGGGCCCGGTGCTGATTTGTTGCCAGGTGAAGAGGGCACGGCTTTCGCTCGCGAAGCCAACGACGCGCTCGCTCGTACCGTGGAAGGTTACCCTGATCGCTACGCTGGATTTGCCCACCTGCCGATGCAAGAGCCCGCCGCAGCGGCGGACGAACTCGAACGCAGCGTGAAGATGCTCGGCTTCAGCGGAGGGATGGTCAACGGCCTAACCCGAGGGAGTTTTCTGGATGACCCGAGCTTCGACGGATTGCTCACCCGCGCGGAGCAATTGGGGGTGCCGCTTTATCTGCATCCAAATCTCCCCCCATCAGCGGTGCACGACGCGTATTACGCGGGAATGCCGAAGCCTGCGATCAGCAATGCCTTGGCCGCCGTGGGCTGGGGGTGGCATTCGGAAACGGCGATCCACATCCTGCGGCTTGTCCTGAGTGGCGCAATGGATCGGCACCCCCGACTCCAACTGATCATCGGTCACATGGGCGAGATGCTCCCGGTCATGCTGGAACGCTGTGACGATGCGCTTGGCCCAGACGCGGCTTCCTATCTCCAGCGTCCGGTTTCACAGACTGTTTTGGACCAGGTTCACGTGACGACCAGTGGAATCTTTGCGCGGCCAGCGTTCGAGGCCCTGCTGGCAACCTTTGGAATCGAACGAATCATGTTCTCGGTCGATTATCCCTTCCGCTCTAACCAGGCGGGACGAGCTTTTTTGGATGGTCTGTCCTTGTCCCCCGACGATTTGGCCAAACTGACGCACGGTAACGCCGACCGTCTCCTCAAACTGAAATCCTGAGGCTGTTCAGCGCTCCGTTTCTTCCCCGCAAGTGGCACGAGCATTGAGGGAAAATCTCGGTCTACAGCCGGACGTTTACTCAAACCACCTACTGACCCTTGCTTAAAAAAGTCATCACCCCGGGCTGAACGGCGCGCTACGTTGAGCGGTGAAGCCACGCTCGCAAGATCAGCCGGTAGGATGGCGCGCCGGGAGACGCAAACGCGCCTTTGAGTTGCACGCGCAGGGTTGGAGCCAGCACCGCATCGCACGGGCTTTGGGCGTCTGCCAGGCAGCGGTCAGCCGCTGGCTGGCGAGTGGAGGCTGGCAGAGCCGTGCGCCCGAGCGACGCGGCGTCAAAGCCAGGCTCGACCCCAGGAGCCTGCGGCTGGTGCCCGACTTGCTCAGCCACGGCGCGGAAGTGTGGGGCTTTCGCGGGGAACTCTGGACGTGTGCGCGGGTGGCTGCCGTCATTGAGGAGGAGTTCGGCGTGCGCTACAGCCGCGCGCATGTCTCGCGTTTGCTCAAAGCCGTGGAGTGGACGCCGCGGCGGCCCATCGAACGCGCCAGCCAGCGTGACGAGGCCGCCATCGCCCGCTGGCGCATCGAGCGGTGGCCGGAGTTGAAATAAACGCGCGCGCCAACGGTTGGCGCGTAGTCTTCATCGACGAGAGTGGCTTTTACCTGCTGCCATCGTTGGTGCGGACCTACGCGCCGGCCGGTTAAACGCCCATCCTGCACACGCCCTGCCGCTACGAGCATCTCTCGGTCATGGCGGCGGTGACGACCAAAGGCGAATTTTTTACCCGCGTGCGCGACCACTCCCTGCGCAGCGAGGACAGCGTGGCGTTTTTGCGCCGCCTGTGCGGCCACCAGCCCGGCGGCAAGCTCCTGATCATCTGGGATGACTCGCCCATCCACCGCCACAAGGCCATGCGCGCCTTTCGCCTCAGCGCAGAAGCCGAGAACTTCGTCTTCGAGTCGCTGCCCGGCTACGCCCCAGACCTCAACCCGTTGGACACCGGCATCTGGCACCACCTCAAGAACGTGGCTCTGGCCAACGTGTGCTGCCACGACCTCCAGGAACTCCGCGAAAAGCTCTCGACAGCCATCCTTGGCCTGCGGCGCAAGCCCCGCCTCATCCACGCCGCCTTTGCCAACGCCAAACTCGACTTGGGGCGATGACTTTTTTATGCAACGGTCTGTAGGTGGTGACTACCTGACTGTTGTTCTCCGCTGGACGGCCAAGTTGTAGGTGGTGATGAAGAGGTGGATGGCGTCGAGGTGGTTTTCGGCGTGTTTGGAAAAGGAGTAGGTCTTGCGGATCAAGCGGCTCACCCTCGCTCGCAAGGTGCCGAACCAGCGTTCCACAGGGTTGGTTTCTCCGTCCGCTTTGCCGCAGCAGCGGTGAGTTTTCTTTGGGAACGCGGCGGCGTAGGCCTCCCAATAGTCACTGCGGGTGGCGCGGCCCCGGAAGCTTTTGGGCAAGGAAGCTCGCAGCTCGCTGGCACCTTGTAAGCTGCGGTCGCCCCGGGTCCAACCACCAGCGAGGCGAGAATGAGCCTCACCCCGCTTTTGGAAAATATATACTGTCGGTAGAGGCACGTCCCGCGCGAGGCAAATGGCAACGAGTCGAGTGCCGAGACAGGCGGACCGGGCGCGATTTGCGGATTGACTTCCGCGCGAGAACCGATAGTCCAAGCAGCCATGAACAAACACATGGCGGGTTCTTTCGCAATTAGGGGATTAACAGGGGCGATTGCGCTCGCCGGCGCCACCCGGGCTTACGGCGCGGTCGTGCAGGCGAATCCCCCTTTGACCAACACGGTCACCGGCACCGCTCAGAAGGGCACGGGCGGGTTCACCGCGTGGGACGTGGACGGCGACGGGGTGCTGGACTTCACCATCGGCGCGGTGGTGTTCCGGGCGGGCGGGTCTCCGCCGCTCCAGCAACCGGACTCCACCACCAGCATCAACGGGTTTGACCAATCCAATGCAATGACCGTGGGATACGTCCGCTACAGCCCGGTGTTCGGAAACAACACCTACTGCTCCAACCTGCCGGTCGGCAGCACGGTCGGTCCGAACAGCGCGTTCACGGGACTCACCGACAAGTACGGCTTCCTCGGCAACCAGTACGGCACGACGGCCAACGGCCAGTTCCTGAACAAGACCGGATACATCGGCTTCGAGTTCACGAACAGTAGCGGCCTGCACTACGGCTTCGCCGAATTCAGCAGCCTGCTCTCCGGCAGCACCAACGCGGACGCCACCTGCACGATTACTTATCTGGGCGCGGAATACGAGACGCTGCCCAACACGCCCATCGTCGTCTCGGCGGTCCCCGAGCCGGGTTCGCTGGCGGCGCTGGCCTTCGGGGTGGCCGGCGCGGCCGGCGTGGCGGCCTGCCGCCGACGCCAGACGGTGACGGCGTGACCGGCAGAACCGCCCTCGGCACAGGACATGCCGTCCTCGCCCACAGCCGGACGGCAAGACCTCCAGGCGAAGATTTTCTTTGACGATTTCAGAAATATCTATATTCACCAGCGGTCATGGATAAACACAGGGTAGATGCTTTCACGATCACAGGGTTGACGGGGGCGGTCGCGCTCGCGGGCGCCACGCAGGCATACGGAGGCGTGGTGCAAGGCATCGCGCCGGCCTCGACGGTGCTCAAGTCCACGCCCATTCACGGTCTGGACCACGAGCGATGGGACATCGACGGCAACGGCACGCCCGACTTCCTGCTCGGCGCGAACACTTTCGCGGCCTTTCCACAGTACGGCGTGCCGAACGCAAATTCCTTCGGCGGCTTTGCCGGGTATAACACCCCGGCCACCGGTAACGGGGTGGCCAGCACCTATCTCACGTACGCCGGCAGTTTTGGCAAGGTCGCCTTTGCGACCAACTTCGCGCCCGGCACGAGCGTCGGACCCACGACGCAGTTTAAGTACCAAAACGGCAACTACACTTTCCTGGAGGAGCGTCAGAACGGGGTCAACTCGGGCCAGTTTTCCACGGTCGGCTACAGCGGGTTCAAATTCATGGAGAGCGACGGACTCCACTACGGATTCGTCGAGTTCAGCGTCGTGTTGACCGGCAGCACCAACACGGATGCGTCCTGCACGATCACCTACCTGGGTTCGGAGTACGAGACGCTGCCCAACACGCCCATCGTCGTCTCGGCGGTCCCCGAGCCGGGTTCGCTGGCGGCGCTGGCCTTCGGGGTGGCCGGCGCGGCCGGCGTGGCGGCCTGCCGCCGACGCCAGACGGCGGCCTCGCCAACGGCCTGATCCTGTTGGCATCTGTCCGGGTGGGTTCTTTGCCGTCCCGACGCTTCGTTCGGGGCCGCAGAGAATTTGCTGGCGACGCCGCACAATCCTTTTTTCGTGCCTTCCTCACCTCACGCCACGCGTGTCCTGCTCCTGGGCTGGGACGCGGCGGACTGGAAGATCATCAGTCCGCTGATGGACGCGGGGGCGATGCCCGTGCTCCAGAGCCTGGTCGAGCGCGGCAGCAGCGGCAATCTCGCCACCCTGTACCCGATCATCTCGCCCATCCTCTGGAACTCCATCGCCACGGGCAAGCGCGCGGACAAGCACGGCATCCTAGGTTTCACCGAGCCGACACCGGACGGCCACGGCGCACGGCTCATTTCCTCCACTTCCCGGCGGGCGAAGGCGCTCTGGAACCTCCTTGGCCAGGCCGGGCAGCGCAGCGCGGTGGTCAACTGGTTCGCCTCGCACCCCGCCGAGCCTATCGCCGGGACCGTGTTCACCAACCAATTTCCCGAGGTGCTGCAGCAGCCTGACGGGTCGGTCGCGCCGCTGGATCGCTGCGCCATCCATCCGCCGGAGCTTTACGAACTGGCGCAATCGTTTCGCGTGCTGCCCAAAGACATCACCCCGCGGCAGATCCTGCCGTTTCTCGCGGGCGTGGTGCCGTCCGACCGGGAAGACCCCCGCCTCGGGATGATGGCCAACGTGCTGGCCAAGTGCGCCAGCATCCAGAACGCCGCGACGTACCTCGCGGCACAGGACGACTGGAACCTGCTGGCCGTCTACTACGACACGATCGATCACGCGTGCCACGGGTTCATGGAATACCATCCGCCGGCCATGGCGCACGTCAGCGCGGAGGACGCCGCGCTCTTCGGGCCGGTGGTCGCGGGCGTGTACCGCTTCCACGACATGCTGCTGGGGCGGTTGCTCGCGCTGGCGGGGCCGGAGACGACGGTGCTCATCCTCTCCGACCATGGCTTCCACAGCGATGGTCTGCGTCCGCCGGTCGGGCGGCACACGCGCGAGCCGGGCGAGAAGTTCGGCCCGGAAATGAACCCGGTCGCCTGGCACCGCGAACAGGGCATCCTCGTCGCCGCCGGCCCGGCGATCCGGCGCGACGAAATCATCCATGGAGCCACGCTGCTCGACCTCGCGCCCACCATCCTGAGCCTGCTTGGAATTCCTGTTCCCGGCGACATGGACGGACGCCCGCTGACGAAACTCTTCGTTGACCCACTCCCCGCGACCCAGGAAAAAGTCGCCTCTTACGAAGCTCCACATCCGCTCGACGGGATGCACCGCGACCTGCTGGCCGAGGAATCCGATCCCTGGACGGCGCGGCAAGCGATGGAACAACTCGCCGCGCTGGGTTACATCGAGATGCCCAGCGAAGGCCCCGCCAAGATGGCCGCCGCCGCCGACTGGGAGCGGCGCTGGAACCTGTCGCAGGTCTATCTGCACTCCAACCGGCCGGCCCT
Source organism: uncultured Verrucomicrobiota bacterium (assembly GCA_937859745.1). Classification (GTDB taxonomy): domain Bacteria; phylum Verrucomicrobiota; class Verrucomicrobiia; order Chthoniobacterales; family SZAS-18; genus CAHJWO01. Next base: position 44,417 of record CALMAQ010000348.1, read on the forward strand.
GGCCGAGCGCCTGCTGCGCGGGATGCTTGCCGAGCGGGATGAACCGGCGGTGCGCACCCATCTGACCTCCTGCCTGCTGGCGATGGACCGGCCGGCCGAGGCGGCCGAGATCATCGCGCCGCTGCTCGCGGGCGACGCGGTCGCGCCGGCCGCGCACCTGCTGATGGGCCGCGCCAAGCTGCGGCTGCGCGACCTTGCCGAGGCGTTGCGCTGGTTGGAGCCTTTGCGCGCGAACGAAACCCAGTTGCCCGCCCTCTCGCTGGCGCTAGGCCAGACCTATCTGCGGTGCGAGATGCTGCCGGAGGCGGAGGCGGCCTTCCGACGCGCTCTGGAGCGCGATAACCACAGCGCGCAAGCGCACGACGGGCTGGGCGTCGCCTTGCGCCGGCAAGGCCGTTACGAGGATGCCGTCTACGAACACATGCGTGCGGCCTCTCTCCAGCACAACCGGGCGCAAACCCACGCGAACCTGGGGATCGCGCTGGCGCGCACCGGGCAAGTGGACTGGGCAATCCGGGCGTTCGAGCAGGCCGTGGAGCTCGCCCCGGACGAACCGTTTCCACACCGTTGTCTCGCCCGGCTCTACCACGGACCGAAACGGGACCGTGAGCGTGCTCGGGAGCACGCCGCCGAGATGCTGCGCTGCCGCCAACTGCTCCGTGCCCGCCAGGCTGCCGCGCCCACCGGGTAAAGCGGTTTCGGGCACAAGGGGTACACATGGCTTTCGAGGTTAGCGGCTCGGTCACGGAGATCTCTCATCTGGAACGAGGCAAACGCAGGGAGAACGTGCAAGGGCAAAAAGTCGGGCATCGCAACTCACATCAAAACATGAGCAAGAAGATCACCAAGAAAACACTCCGAGCGTTTTCAACCCGAGCCAGTTTTGCGGGCATCCCGTTCGTCGCCCGGGCGGCGGGAACCCAAGCGCAAACAAGCGCCGGGGCCGCAACTGACGCTCGGGACCAGTAGGGAGATTTTTTCTTCGACTGGGATTCTCCGCGTCTGCCTAGAACGAGGTGTCAACGTGGAGCGCCGGGTTGGAGAGATGGACACTAGTGTGCTGTCAGCGAAGTGAGCGACACAATGTTTTGCTGTGACAGGACGGGCAGACGTAGGCTTGCAGAATGAGCCGAGGCCGCCCCATCCCGCCGTTGGAACTGACCGCAGACGAAAAGCAGTCGCTGGAGTTGATCGTGCGTCGAAGTCGCTCGACTCAGGCCGAGGCCCGGCGGGCCAAGGTGGTTTTGCTCTGCGCCGCCGGCCACAGCAACCTGGAGGTTAGCCGCCGCACGGGCGTCTGCCAGCACGGCGTTGGGCAGTGGCGACGTCGGTTTCTGAGTGACCGCGTCGACGGGTTGGCCGACCTGCCCGGCCAGGGCGCTCCCCGGAGCATCAGCGACGACCAGGTGGCCGAGATCATCCGCCTGACCCTGGAACGTGCTCCTGCCCAAGCCACGCACTGGAGCACCCGCTCGATGGCCAAGCGCAGTAGCCTCTCGCACGACAGCATCGCGCGCATCTGGCAGACCTTCGGTTTGAAGCCCCACCGGCAGGACTCCCTCCAGCTTTCCACCGACCCGTTCTTCGTGGAGAAGGTGCGCGACGTAGTCGGCCTCTACCTGAGTCCGCCGCAGAACGCCCTGGTGCTCTGCGTAGACGAGAAGAGCCAGATCCAGGCGGTGGAGCGCAGCCAGCCTATTTTGCCGCTGGCTCCCGGCCGGGTCGAACGGCGCAGCCACGGTTACTTTCGTCACGGCACGCTCTCGCTCTTCGCCGCCCTGGATGTGAAGACCGGAGAAGTTTACGCCCGGTGCCAGACCCGCCACACGCACCGCGAGTTCCTTTGCTTTTTGCGCCAGATCGAGGACCAAACCCCGGCGGGCCTTGATCTGCACATCGTTCTGGACAACTACGCGGCGCATAAAACCGTGCAGGTGCGCCGCTGGCTGGCGCGTCATCCCCGCTGGCACATCCACTTCATTCCTACCCACTCCAGTTGGCTCAACCAAGTCGAACGCTTCTTCGCCAAGATCACCCAGCAACGTATCCGACGCGGTTCATTTCGCAGTGTCACCGAACTGCGGACGGCTATCGTCAGCTACATCGACGCGCATAACCTCCAACCCAAGCCGTTCCGCTGGAGCGCATCTGCGGAACTCATCCTCGGCAAGGTCGAGAAAATATGTCGCTCACTTCGCTGACAGCACACTAGAAGCAATCTCATAAATATCGGCGAAGCAAAATCTTGATGCAGCCGAGGTAGTTTTCGGCGTGGTACTCGCGCCGGGTGAGGATGCGCCGGAAGTTTTGCAGCCAGGCATTGAGCCGCTCCACTTTCCAGCGGCAGCGATGGCGGCGGTGGATCTGGTAAAGGTCGATGTAGTCGGTGCCCAGCCGCCACAGGCTATGGTCGATCTCTTCCATGATCGCCTTGCGCGACAGGCTGAGGGCGTTGGGGCCGTGGCGTGTTGGCGCGAAGACCTTGGTGGCGATGACCACGGCGTCGCGGTTAGCGAATTCGTTGAGCGCCCGGCCCAGGATTTCCTCGCTCGATCCGTTCGAATACAGGTTGGCAGTGTCGAAAAAGTTGATCCCTGCCTCGACGGCTTGGTATGATCCAGAGTTCAAGGACACCTACCGGTGCCCGCTCGGATTCAGTCCCCAACAGCTTTTGACCTACGTGCACTGCGGCCTACTCGTCATAGCCGTCCTGCTGTTCGTTCTTTAGTAGGACTCCTGCTGACCGGCCCGGGCGGTGTGCTGCGACCGGCGTTGGAAAATTTACAGGGTAGCCGGTTCCAAATGCCGGTACGGTCTACAGGATGTTGGCGCGCTCAGCCGCGGCGACGATGGCGCGGATCGTGCGCTCCGCGTCGCCTTTGATCTCGAAAGAGTGTTCCTGGAATGTCCAGAGTGAAGCGCAGCCTGTCACCGGAGCGTACGTGCTCGATGGCGAGGTGGCGCGGCACGAACCGGGCCGGGAGGGTCGGGCCTAATTTTTCGTGTCCATGGCCTGACCTTGCTCATCGAGCACGCACTCCAGGGCAGCCCGGGCGGGTACAAAGCACATGTCCACGCCTTGGTGCGGAACCTGGGCAAAGACCACGCCAAGGGAATCGGTCAGTTCTTCGTCTTGGACCGCGGTGGTCGCTCGACTCGGCCTCCGTCCCTGGCGCGGTCCGCTTCTTCGAGCATCTTCGTGGACTGCGCCAGAAAATCGGTGATCGTGCGGAACTCCTCCTCGCTGCAACGCGCGAGCAGCTTCGACATGCGCCGATGCTGCGGGGCGTACAAACGCTCGATCTCGCCGAGTTTCTTCGGGTTGGCGTGGACGGTGACGCGGCGGCGATCCCGGCGGTCGCGCTGGCGGACGGCGTAGCCCGCCTGTTCGAGCCGGTCGATCAGGGCGGTCACCGCCGCCCCGGTCAGGCCAGTCTTCGCGCCGAGTTCACCCGGTGACAGGGCTTCTGTCCCCAGCAACTGGATGGCCTTGAGGTCAGAGGCGTGCAAGCCGAGCTGATCCGAGAGGCCGGTGTGGTACAGGAACACCCTGGCCACAAACTTCTGGATCAGAGGAATGTAAATCCTCATGCGTGGGTTTGACATGGGATATATTTAGATTATCTAAACATATGATTATCGAATCATCCTGCTATCTGCAACCAAGGAGGGACTCGTGGGGACGCTGAACACGGAGGGCATTTCGCTCTACTACGAGGCGCTTGGCAAGCCTGAACACCCACCCGTGCTGCTCCTCTCGGGGCTCGGGGGCGTGGGGCAAAGCTGGGGACCGCAGATCGAGCGTTTTGCCGAACGCTACCACGTCCTCCTGCCCGATCAGCGGGGCACCGGGCAAAGCACCCGCGCCCAGCAGGGCTACACGACCGAACAACTCGCCGCCGACATGGCCGCCCTCGTGCGGCACTTGGAACTCGGACCCGTGCATGTCGTCGGTTCCTCGACCGGCGGGGCCATCGCCCAGCACATGGCATTGGACCATCCCGAAACCGTCCGCTCCCTCGTGCTGTCGTCCACCTTCGCCCGCTTCGATGCCTTCGCCCAGCGCGAGTTCGCGGTGCGACGCAGGATCGCGGCGGAATGGGATCGACCAGCGATGTTCGCGGCTTACGCGCTCTTTCTGTTCTGTCCGCGGTACACGCGCGAACACCCCGAGCGGGTGGCGGCGTGGATCGAGCGCGCCGCCGGCCACCCCGAACGGCCCGGAGACCGCGACATCGCTCTCCAGCGCATCGACATGATCGCGGCGCACGATGCGCTCGCCCGGCTGCGCGAGATCCGCCAGCCGACGCTCGTGCTTTGCGGCGACCTCAACCTTTGCACGCCGCTGCCCCTCTCGGAGGAAATCGCCCGGGCCATCCCCGGCGCCGAACTCGTCGTCCTGCCGGATGCGGGCGAACTGATCGAACTGGAGAAGCCAGACCATTTCTTCGACGCCGTGCGCACGTTCATCGCCAAGCATCACGCAGAGGAGGCGCTCCGGGAAGACGGGGATTTGCAACCGAATCCTGGCGAGCGGTTCGTGCCCGGGCAAGCGCAACCGGGTTCTCCTGCCGGCAACCCACCCGGGGACGCGGTCGTGAGTAGGTCCATCGAGATTCCCTCGTCCGATGGAACGGGCGCGTTCACCCTGCACATCGCTGAGCCAGCCAGGAAGCCGTGCGCGGTCATCCTGGTCATCCAGGAAATCTACGGGGTGAACACGGACATCCGCCACAAGTGCGAGCGGCTGGCGCGGCAGGGCTATCTCGCCGTCGCGCCGGACCTGTTCTGGCGGCTGGAGCCTGGCGTGGCGCTCGACCCTTACGACGCGGCCACCTGGGACCGCGCGATGGCACTGGCAAGGCGCTTCGACACGGAGGCAGGCGTCCGCGACATCCAGACCACCATCGACGAGGTGAAAAAGTTCGCGGGCCGAGACACGAAGATCGGTCTGATCGGGTATTCCCTTGGTGGCCGGCTGGCAGCCCTTGCCGTAGCGCGCACGAAGATCGATGCGGCCGTCGGTTACTATGGCGTGCGCATCCAGATCATGCTGGGCGAGGCCGACAAAATCTCCCGCCCGCTGATGCTTCACATCGCCAGCCTCGACAAGTATGTGGACCAAGACGCGCAGGCTCAACTGCACCGCGCCCTCGACGATCACCCCTTGGTCACGCTGCACGATTACACCGACCAGCACCACGACTTTGCCTACGGGTCCGGCACCCTGCGAGCGCGGGAGGCGGCAACGCTCGCCGATCAGCGAACCATGTCGTTCCTGGAGGCCAAGCTGGGCCTCACTGCCCCGCGACGATAGCAACGGCAGATACCTCGGCAGAACCGGTTGACGATGAAGATAATCGCGTTGGAAGAACATGCCGTTCCGCGCCAGATCAGCGAGGCGTGGACGGCCGCCGCCGCACGGCAGGGTCTCCGCCTCCCACCAGGCGGCAGCCAAGGCCCGCATGAACAGCGACTGGAGGATTTGGGTGAACGCCGCCTCTAGGACATGGAGGACAGCGGCGTCGACATGCAGGTGCTGTCGGTTCCATCGTTTCCCATCCATGACTTCGGTCCGAGCGAGGCTGTGCCGCTCGCCGTGAACTCCAACGATCTGATCGCCTCGGTGGTCGCGGGCCACCCGGACAAGTTCGAGGCGTTTGCGACGCTGCCGGTCACCGATCCGCACGCTTCTGCCAGCGAACTGGAGCGGGCCGTCACGAAACTCGGCCTGAAAGGCGCTCTGCTTTGCGGGCGCGTCGGGGATCGCAACCATGGACCCCCGCGACTTCGATGCCATCTACGCGACCGCGGCCCATCTGCGGGTTCCGCTGTACATCCATCCAGGAATCCCGAACCCCGCCGTTGTGAACGCCCACGACACGGGCTTCTCGCCGAAGGCGGACGCCCTGTTCGCGCGCAACGCCATCGGCTGGCACTACGAGACCGGCATCCAGGCGCTCCGCATGGTCATGGCCGGGTTGTTCGACCGCCACCCCAAATTGCAAATCATCCTCGGTCACTGGGGAGAGGTTGTCTTCTTCTATCTCGACCGCAGGATAGAGGTTGGTGAATGCTACGTGGCCGATTATGAGTTGATCGCCCTGGCCAAAGGTTTGAACGTCTCCACGGCCTGGTTGCTGGGCGAGACAAACTCGCGCAATAAATAACGTCACGCCCGCCGTCGGGCCACGTCGAAGACCTAGCCCATATGATGGACGGGAGGTGTATGGGGCAGCAACGTCCAGAGTCTGCGGTTGGGCGACTCCGGGCGGCCAGAGGACGGTTACGATGGGCGCAACGCTGCGGAGGACATTTACCAACTCGTCGCCGCGCTCGGGTTCAAGCAGATTGACCTCGTCGGTCACGAGGTGGGTGCCTGGGTGGCCTACGCTTACGCATCGGCCTATCCTGCGGAAGTTCGCCGACTGGTTGTCGCGGACGCGAGCCTGTCGAGCCTCGGCTCGGAACCCGGCGCGATGATCTCCACGGCCGTCAACGTGAAGACGTGGCACTTCGCCTTCAACACCCTGCCCGAGTTGCCCGAGGCACTAATCGCCGAGCGCGAGGACGTTTACCTGCACTGGCTTTTCGCTCGTAGAGGCTTCCACCCCGAGGACATGGCGGTCTACACGCGCGCCTACCAGCAGCCCGGCGCGATGACGGCCGGGTTCGCTTACTACCACACCATCTCCGCGAGAGGCGCGGTCAGGCACGGGGGCGCAGGCCCAGGACGATCCGCTCGATGACCTCGCCGACCAGGGTGTCCAGGGGCACGCCCTTGAACTTGCCGCCGGCGGTAAGGGCGATCAACCCCTGCACGGCCGCGTAGCCCGCCAAACCGATGCGCGCCGGGTCACCGGCCACCACCTCGCCCCGTGCCTGGCCATCGGTGAAGATCGCCGTCGCCGGGGCAAGCGCCTCCTCGCTGGCTTGCCGCAGCGCGTCCGGCGCGTCCGGCCGCCCCTTGGCCGCGAACATCAAACCAAAGAGCACCGGGTGCCGCCGCGCGAAACGGACGTGGACGCGAGCGAACCGGGTCAAACGCGCCTCGAAACCAGCCTCCTTTCCCCGCGCGGCCCGGGCCAGGGCGGCCCCCAGCCGCTCGAAGCCCCGCTGGGCGAGCGCGTCGAGCAGCGCCTGCCGGTCGGCGAAGTGGCGGCGCGGCGAGGCGTGGCTGACGCCGATTTCACGGCTGAGTTCACGCAGCGTGAGGTTGCCCGCCCCGATGGTTTCGACGGCCCGCTCGGCCGCTGACAGGAGCGCCTCGCGCAGGTTGCCGTGGTGGTAGGGACGCCGGGACGTTTTCATGCCGGGAGTTTACACGCGCGGGCAAGCGCCGCGACCATGTTTGCGTTGACAACATTGTTTTATCTGGCAACATCCTCCTGCGCCCGGCCACCATGAACCCAGCCCCACCACCATGAAACTCTCCGACAAAACCGTCCTCATCACCGGCGGCTCCAGCGGCATCGGCCTCGCGCTCGCCCGCCAACTCCTGGCCCGTGACAACACGGTGCTCGTCACCGGCCGCGACCCCGCCCGGCTCGACGCCGCCCGGCAAGCCTCGCCCGCGCTGCACACCTTTCAGAGCGACGCCAGCGACCCCGCCGCCATCGCTGCGCTGCACCGCGAGGTCCTGGCGCGCTTCCCGGCGCTGGACGTGCTCGTCAACAACGCTGGGATCATGCGCAACCTCGACCTCAACACGGTGCGCGAACCGCGCGACGTGCTGCGCGAGATCGACATCAACCTGCGCGGCCCGCTGCTGATGACCCAGCAGTTTTTGCCGCACCTGAAAACCCGTCCGGGCGCCTTGATCGTCAACGTCACCTCCGGGCTGGCCTTCGTCCCTTTACCCCTCTCGCCGGTGTACTGCGCCGCCAAGGCCGCGCTGCACTCCTACACGCTGTCCCTGCGCGTGCAGTTGCGAGGCACGGGCGTCACGGTCGTCGAACTGGCCCCGCCCGGCACGGAGACGCCGCTCTTTCGCACCGAATTCGAGCGGGAAATGAAGGGGCAAAAGGCGATGGACCCGGCCGTGCTCGTCAGGAAAGCCATCGCCGGCATCGAGTCCGGCCGACTGGAAATCCGCCCTGGCCTGGCCAACGTGCTCAAGGTGATGAGCCGCGTCGCCCCGGCGTTCATGCTCGGGCAGATGGCCAGGATGTCGCGGCTCAAACCGTGAAGACCAGACCAGGAGGGATCATCCTGCACCACGTCGGCGCGGGAGGAACCCCGACGCGCCCGTGGCTTCAGGCTCCGGGCTGTTCCAGGAAATAGCGCAGGGCCGGAGCGATGAACTCGGTTCGCTCCCAGGTCGGGTGCTGTGCGCGCACCTGCTCTGCCAGTTCGCGCGCCCCTTCCGCCCCGACGGCTTTGCCCGGGCCGGAGGCGGCCGCCAGCTGGCGGGTGTCTTCCAGGTACGCGCGCACCTGCTCGGCGATCTCCGTGCCGCCCAGGTTGCCGTGGCCGGGCACGACGATGCGGGGGGCCTGGGCGGCGATCTTCGTCAGCGCCGTCTGCCAGGTCCGCACGTCGATGTCCGCCCCGGCGATGAGCGGCGGAAAGAACGGCACGATGGGAAACATGCGTTCCTCGATGAGATCGCCGGCGAACATCACCTTTTGGTCGGGGACCGTGATGACCTGATCGCCCGGACTGTGCGCGGTGCCCAGGGTCCAGAACTCCACCTGTCGCCCGCCAAGATCCAGGGAAGCGTGGTCGCCCTCGTAAACGTCGTCGGCCAGCGTGACCTTGACCCCGTCCAGCAGCGAACCGTGGTCGGGCGGCAGCATGGAGCGGAAGCCCACCAGCAACTTTTCGCCGTCGCGCGCCAGGTAATCGCGCTGGAGTTTGTTGTAGTGGATTCTGGCCTGCCCTTGGAACACCTGCGCGCCGAAGGTGTGTTCGGGGTGCGCGTGCGTGACCGTCAGGATCAACTCGCGCCGGCCCGCGAGGGCGCGCGCGGCCTCCAGCACGTTGCGCCCGCTCTCGGGGTTGAAGCCGCCGTCGATGACGAGCACGGCCTTGCTGCCCTCGACGATGCCGATGTTGGGCACGAGGGGGGTACGCTTGTCGGGGATGAGCCAGACCCCGTCGGCGATCCGGCAGGGAAAGCGCGCGTCCACGATGGGCAAAGGCGGCTCGCTGACGG
>CALMAQ010000349.1:0-11181 GCA_937859745.1 uncultured Verrucomicrobiota bacterium
GCCCCGTCAGCGCCAAGCTCAACCTGGCGCTGCTCGACGATCCCCGCTTCCGCGCCCAAGGCAAGCTCATCCTGGTCACGGCCACCACCCCCACCGTCTCCGGCGAAGGCAAGACCGTCACCTCCATCGGCCTCGTCCAGGGACTCGAACGCATCGGCCGGCGGGCCATCCTCTCTTCCCGCGAACCCTCGCTCGGGCCCGTCTTCGGCATGAAGGGCGGCGCGGCCGGCGGCGGCCAGTCGCAGGTCGAGCCCGCGGAGAAGATCAACCTGCACTTCCACGGCGACTTCCACGCCATCACCTCCGCGCACAACCTGCTCGCGGCACTCATCGACGCGCACCTCTTCCACGGCAACGACCTCGACCTCGACCCCGCCGGCATCACCTGGCCCCGTACGCTCGACATGAACGACCGTGCCCTGCGCCGCATCACCGTCGCCGTCGCTCCGCCTGACAAGCGGCAACGCGAGGGCAGCAACCGCCCCGGCGGCTTCCTGATCACCGCCGCCTCCGAGGTCATGGCCATCCTCTCGCTCGCCTCCGGCCGCGCAGACCTCCGCGCGCGCCTGGCCCGCATCGTCGTGGGCCAGAACCGCCAGGGCCAACCCGTCCGCGCCGCCGATCTGAACGCCACCGGCCCCATGATGGCCCTGCTTTCCGAAGCCCTGTTGCCAAACCTCGTCCAGACCACCGAAGGCACTCCGGCCACGGTGCACTGCGGCCCGTTTGCCAACATCGCGCACGGCACCAGCTCCGTCCTCTCGCAGCAGATGGGGCTGCGCCTGGCCGACTACGTCGTCAACGAAACCGGCTTCGCCTCCGACCTGGGCTTCGAAAAGTACATGGACCTGGTCCGCCCGCTCTCGGGCCTCCAGCCGGCCGCGGCGGTGCTCGTCACCACCGTCCAGAGCGTCCGGCAGCAGGGCGAAGGTGACCTCGCCCGCGGCTTTGCCAACCTCGAAAAGCACATCGCCATCGTCCGGGGCTTTGGTCTGCCCGTCGTGGTCGCCATCAACCGCTTCCCCAAAGACACGGAAGAGGAACTCGACACCTTGCGGACGGTCTGCGAAGCCCGTGGCGCGGCCTTCGCGCTCTCGGAGGCCTACGCCAAGGGAGGCGCAGGAGCCGAGGCCCTCGCCCGCAAGGTCGTCGAGGTCATCGGAGGGAACCCGGACCCCGCGCTGACCACCACCTACGCGCCCACCGACTCGGCCGAAGAGAAGATCACCAAGGTGGCGCGGCAGATCTACGGCGCGAGCGACATCGCGCTGAGCGAACAGGCCCGGGCGAACCTCGCCCGCTTCACCCGCTGGGGCTTTGGCGGCCTGCCGGTTTGCATCGCCAAGACCCAGTATTCGCTGACGGACGACCCCAAACGCCCCGGTGCGCCTACTGGCTGGACGCTGCACATCAGCGACGTCTCGCTCTCTGCCGGGGCCGGCTTCCTGGTCGTCATCTCCGGGGCCATGATGCTCATGCCCGGCCTGCCCAAGCTTTCCCGCGCGCTGGCCATCGACGTTGACGAGCACGGCGAGATCACCGGCATGCAGTAAAGCCGGATGGTTGTCGTTCCCGGAGGGGGCAAGAGAGGGCAAGCAATTGCCCGTCCTGCCAGTCCAGTCTGTCGACGGGCGCGCCGCTTTGCCGAAACCGGCGACCACGGGCGGCGAAGCAGGGTTGACGGTGCTGCTGCTCAAGGAAGAAGCGCTCGATCCCAGCCTCATGCTTTTGAACACGTTGGATCTGACCGAACGCGAGGCGGAAGCTCTCTTATTGGGTCGCGCAGGGAAAAACGTCGCCTGCGATCTCCGTCATTCTCGGCGCGGCGCTCAAGACCGTGAAAAAGCACCTTCAGCACGTGTGCGAAAAGCTCGGCGTGGAGACCCGCACCGCCGCGGCGGTGCGGGTCAGCGAGGCCCTGAACCACCACGGCATGAGTTAGATGCTATCCTCGTCCTGGAGAGGATGATGTACGCCCAAGGGCCTATTTCGGACCGCCGCAAGTCCTGTTAGCGGATGGATAGGGCTTTGGACGTGTGCCATTGTCTGATGATGGATGAGTGACTTCCACGTCCAACTTCGTCCCGAATTTCCGCTGTTCGTATGACCAACCAATCTTCTACCCCGCCGCGCACCGTGCTTTGGAAGCAAGCCGTCTGCGGAGCGGCAGCGGGGCTGCTGGGCGGCCTGGTGATGCTGGCGTTCATGGCGTTCCTGCGGCTGTTTTTCTTCGTCGCCACGCCGACCGAGATGATCTTTGACCGCGTCTTCCCCTTTCTGACGGTGAAGTTTTTCATCGGTGCCCTGGTCAAGTCCGGGAGCTACTCTGCGCTCAAGCTCAACGGAGTCTATGGTGCGTTGGCGGGGCAACTCGCCGCCGGTGGGGCCGGCGGGATCGTCTACGCTTTGTTCCTCGCCTGGCGTGCCAAGCCGGCGGACCGGGATCAATCCCGGTCCTTGCTCGATCCGCGTGGCTGGTGGCTCATCGTCCCGGGCGTGCTCGGCGTCTGGGGGCTTTTCGCGTGCCTGCTCTACCCGCAACTGCTGACCAACTATCATGGTCGCCCGCCCGCGCAAGCGGAGGTAATCACCTCGCTCGGCATGCTGGCATCCTTTGGCACGTGCGGGGTGATGATCATGTTCTTCTACGGTCTTTTGACCACGCCGCTGCGGCCCGTTGAGGAAGCCAAAGATGGCCAACCTAGCGCCGGGTTGACCCGTCGCCGTTTCCTGGCGGGCGGCCTGGGAGCGCTGGTCTCCGCCGCGCTGGCCGGCTTGCTGCACCGGCTCTTCAAAGTCGGCACCTTTGGTTACGACGGCACGCAGTACGGCGGCCCGGAGGTGCAGAAGATCACGCCGAACGACAAGTTTTATCAAGTCACCAAGAACCTTGTGGACCCCGCCGCCGCCCGGGACCTTTGGCGCTTCGACATCGTCGGCAACGTCGAGAGCCCGCGCACCTGGACCTTCCACGAGCTGACGGCGATGAACGCCGTCGAGCAGGAGACCACCATGCAGTGCATCTCCTACGGCGTCGGCAGTGGGCTCATCTCCAACGCTGTTTGGAAAGGCGTTCCCCTGCCCACCCTGCTGGCGGTGGTCAAGCCCAAAGCAGATACGGGGGCCGTGCTCTTCCATGCCGCCGATGGTTTCTTCGAGACCTTCCCCTTGTCCAAGGCCAACGAGATGACGACCCTGGTAGCTTGGGAGATGAACGGCGAACCCCTGCCGCCGCGTCACGGTTTTCCCATGCGCATGATCGTCCCGGGCATCTACGGGGAGCGCAGCCCCAAATGGATCACGCGCCTGGAGTTCCTTTCCAAGGACGACCCGCGCCTCAAGATCAACCGTCACGGCATCGAGGGGGTGGGCTTCTACACCGAGCAGGGTTGGGGACCAAACATTTTCGTGCCGACCACCAGCCGCATCGATGCGCCCGCGCACAGCGGCGACTTCGACCAGCCCTTCAAAGCCGGGCAAAAGGTGGAGTTCCGCGGCATGGCGTACGGAGGCGACAAGGGCATCAGTCAAGTGGAGGTGAGCACCGATGGCGGGCAGACCTACCACGCGGCCGAGATCCACGAGCCTGGCACCTTGATCTCCTGGAGCCTGTGGCGTTACGAGTGGACACCCACCGCCCCCGCCAACGAGGTGCGTGTGTTCGTGCGCGCGGTCAACTCCAAAGGCGAGCGGCAGATCGAACAATTCCGCGACCAGGTTCCCCACGGCGCGTTGGGCCTGCATTGGGTGCGTGGCCGGGTCGAAGCCGAAGATGCTGCACCGAAAGTCGCGGCGGTTGGGGCCACGTAGATCAACCCCCGGACCGGGCTTTGCCATCGGGGCATCGGGAACGCATTGGGCTTCGTTTCCACTTCCGGCGCATGGCGTTCAACCCGCGTTTCGCGGGCAGGAGGTGCGACTCTGTCGGCCAGCGGGTACGCCAGCCCCCGCGCTCTGATTCTTCGCGGTCAACTTGGGCGTGCCGCTGGGAGAGCAGGCATGCCTCACAGGCAGGAAGTTGGCGGTAGACCCTTGCGTCCGGGTGAGGGCGCGGAGCGCCCAACACCCGGTTTGGGCTGGCATCTCTTCACTTGGAAATGATCTGGCCCGTACTGAAGACGTAGAAGAAGCGGTAGCCGTTGGTGTTGTAGTGGCCCGGGTTGTTGGGGTCGGGATAGTAGTACAACACACTGTTGAGGCTGAAGTCGTATAGATACGGGAACGGGAAGCTCGGGCTCGTGTAGAAGAACCCGTTGCTCGCGAAGTCGTAGAGGTACACGCCGTCCTGGCCATCCGCCGCGTCGAAGACGTACTCGTAGCCCAGGTCGTAGTGGAACACGTAGTGCGGGTCGGCCAGGAAGGCGTAATAGCCAAAGGGGTTGCCGCTCTTGAACGACAGGTAGTACACGCCGCTGCCCAACGCCGCTTGGCCCGTGAAGAACGAGGGGATAATGTTCGCCCCTGTCACCTCGAAGTCGCTTAAGATCAGGCTGCCGGGCGCGTAGGCGCTCGCCGGCCCGTAGTTAACCTGGAAGGTGCCGCTGCCGTCGGTGGTGGCCACGCGCTCGCCGTTGACCACGTTGGCGAAGCTGCCGCCCAGCGAGCCGCCTGAGCCAATGGCGACCAGGTCCGTGGGGGCAATCTGCGTGCCGGGGGCGAGCGTCACCACGAGGCTGCCGCCCAGGGACACCGCGCCGTTGACCTGCAAGACGCCCGCGCTCTGCGCGCCCTGGCTCTGGGTGCCCCCGATCGTGACGAAGAGGGTCGAGCCCGCCGCGCCCGCGAACGCGCCGTTGACGTGCAGGGTGCTGCCCGCGTCGAGGTTGATGTTGCCCGCGTTGGTCAGGTCGGCCGAGTCGGTGAACGATTGCAGGTTGAGTACCGAGAGCGTGCCCGCGTTGGTCTTCAGGCCGTTGAGGGCGCCGAAGCTGGCGTTGCTGCCGCTCAGGGAGACCGTCGCGGCGTTGACAAGTACATTACGGCCGCCAAAGTCCAGCCTGGCGCCTTGCCTGTGTCCGTGACGGTGTAGGTGCCTCCGGTCAGCGTGCCGCTGCCGGCGTCGAAGTTCGTGAAACCTGCGGACGAATTGACAGACAGACTGGTGTTGTTCCTCACGGCGAGGGTGCCGTTGTTCACGAAGCTCGGGCTATTGATGTAGAAGTCCAGGTAGTTGGACGCCACCGTGCCGTTGTTGACGAGGTTGGCGTCCACGTCGTCGCGCCCGAAGCCGTTGTAGGGCTGATCCCCGCTGCCCAGCAGGCTCTGGTTGGCGTCGATGGTGAGGGTGGCGTTGTTGGGGCCTTCCAGGTGGCCGCTAAGATAGAGCAGGCCGCTGCCCGTCAGGGTCACATCACTCGAGAGATTGAGAGTCGAATAGAAGGCGCTGCCGGGCACGAAGATGAAGCCGTTGTTGGTGATGGTGCCCGCCAGCGCACCCGAGTTGGCGACCTCCACCCCGGCATTGGCCGCGACGGTGAGGCTGGCCAGAGTAGACCCATCCGCGAGCAAGTAGACGCCGCTGTTGTTGCCGATCACGGCCGGTACGGTGCTCTGGAGCGTGCCGCCGGTAGCCCGGATGCCGTTGGCAAAGCGCACCGCACTTTTCGCGTCGTCCACCGTGATGGTGCCGTTGGTGTTATCGAGCGTGGAACCGCCGGAACCGCCGATGTAGACCGTGGTGCTGCTGGTGGCGGTGACGGACCCGTTGTTCACGAAGCTCGGGCTGTTGATGTAGAAGTCCTGGTAGTTGCCGATGATCGTGCCGTTGTTGACGAGGTTGGCGTCCACGTCGTCGCGTCCGCCGCCGTTGTAGGGCTGGTCGCCGCTGCCGTACACGGTCTGGGCGGTGTCGATGGTGAGGGTGGCCCCGTTGGGTCCTTCCAGGTGGCCACCCAGAGTGAGGAAGCCGCTGCCGGTCAGGAGTGTGTCGCCCGAGAGGTTCAAGGTCGAGTAGAAGGCGCTGCCCGGCACATAGATGTAGCCGTTGTTGGTGATGGTGCCCGCCAACGCACCCGAGTTAGCGACCTCCACCCCGGCATTGGCCGCGACGGTGAGGCTGGCCAGGGTCGCCCCGCCCTGGAGCCTGTAGACGCCGTAGCTGTTGCCGACCGGAGCTGACACGGTGCTCTGGAGCGTGCCGCCGGTGACCTGGATGCCGTTTTCGATGATCACCACACTATTAATGTCGCCCACCGTGATCGTGCCGCTGGTGTTGTCGAGCGTGGGCGCGTCCAGGTACAGCACGGAACCATTGGACGCGGAGAAGGTGCCGTTGTTGACGAGGCTGGCTCCGTTGAGGACAAAGCCAAGGTTGCTGGTTGTGACTAGGCCGTGGTTGACCAGCGGTGCGCTGAAGCTAGGTCCAGTGTCACCTGTGTGGCCTCCACCACCGATCAGAGTGTGGCCAGCAGCTTGGGTGACGGTGCCGGGCCCCTGGACGCTGGCATCGTTGAAGCCATAGGTGTTGAGCAACTCGAGAGTCCCGCTGCCCGAAAGAGTGACGGAGTTGGCGAACACAGTGGTATTTCCCTGGTCGTTACCCGCGAGCTCGATCAGGCCGTCATTCCGGATGGTGCCCTTGCTGCTGGCGGCGAGGGTGATAGTGATGGCGTGATCGCCCGCGCCGCCGCTGTTGGCGTCAATGGTTTTAAGCGTCCCGCCGCTGCCCACCGTGATGTTCTGGTAGGAGCCGGATTCGTTGATGGTGGTACCGTTGCCTGCGGGGACGTTGATGTTGTCTTGCGCGGCGAGCGGACCGGCGGCTCCGGCGGTCAGCAGGGCGGCGGCAGGAAGGAGGAACGGGCGGAGTCTGGGTATGGATGGCATGGTTTTTGGGCAGGTTGGGCGAATGGAAGGGTGGCGTGGCACAGGGCGGTTGCCGCCCGACGCCGCGTCCGGCTTGCAAAAGCCCGGGCGGAGCGCGGCCACATACGGGAAGGCACCTTTTCCCTGCGCCGAAGGACAAATTTTTTCCGGCCCGCCGCAAACCGGCATGACGACGCAAAAAGGGACGGCCTCCGAAGAGGCCGTCCCTATGCGGGAACAAAATGTCGGCGCGGAGAACCTCTCCGGCGCGGTCAGTGGGCAGCCGCCGGGGCGGGGGCCGAGCTGGCCGCCGCGGCGGCGGGCTTGTCGGCCGCCTTCTTGGCGGTGGCGGGCTTGGCCTCGACGGTTGTGGCCGTCATCGTGTAGTGGATCGTCACCTTGTCGCCGACCTTCACGCCGGTGGCACCTTTGGTGTTCGCGTCTTTGGCCACGTCCCATTTTTCTTTGCCCTTCTGGACGGTGATGGTCGTGTCGGTCACAGCGAGGACGGGGCCCGTGACCTGGTAGTCGGTCACGTCGGCGAGGACGGCACCGGTGCCAGCGAGCAGGAGGCTGTAAACGGCGAGGAGGGAAAGGGTCAGTTTTTTCATGGCAGGTTCGACTAAGTATTTGGTGGGGTAATGGTTCGAGCGGTCCTATCGGTGGACGCGCAAGGGTTTCGAATTTCTTCAGGCAAATGGTCCTGTTCTTTCTGGAAATGACCCCGTGCCGTTCCCCGGGCTCCGTCCGGGCACGATCCGGCCGGGCTCCGGGGGGGTCCCCGGAGGTTCTGCTGCCAGGCGATGGGAAAATCCCTTCTTGACCTTTTGGCGAGGATTTTCAAACTTTGGCCCCATTCCGCCCTCCGGGCCGGTAGCCTCGCCGTCTTCACGCCCGCGAACCGCCGCCAGCCTCCGGGCGCGAAGCCTGTTCCAAGTTATGAAACTCTCCCTCCGCGCGCGGCGCGCCCTCGCCTGGTGCCTGTTGGCCTCCATCGGCTGCCTGCTCCTCGCTCCCGCCAGCCGCTGGTTGCCCGCCGCCGCCGCCCAGCAGGGGCTCATTCCCTCCGGCGGCGGCCCGATCGTCCGCCAGATCGACGTGCAGTTCGTCGGCCGTCCATCCGTCACCCGCGAGCGCGTCCTGGCCAACATGCGCACCACCGTCGGCCAGCCCTTCAGCCAGCCCACCGCCGAAGACGACACCCGCAGCCTCTTCGCCCTCAAGGACCTTTCCAACGTCCGTATCTTCAGCGAGCCCGTCAGCGACGGCGTCAAGGTCATCGTCATCGTCCAGACCACCGCCACGGCCAAGGACATCGTCATCGTGGGCGCGCAGCGCATCAGCCCCCGCAAGCTGCTCAAGCAGATCACCATCAAGCGCGGCCGTCTCCTCAGCGAGCAGGCCGTCGAGGAGGACCGCCAGAAGCTGCTCGACTACTACCACGACAAGGGCTTCCCCGACGTGGAAATTCGCTCCTCCATCGCCATGGACGAGCCCAACAGCACGGGCGTCGTCACCTTCACGGTCAACGAGGGCGGCAAAAGCTCCCTGGAGCACGTCATCTTCGAGGGCAACCACGCCATCAAGTCCCAGACGCTGCGCTTCACCATGAAGGGCACCCGCAGCAAAACCTTTTACTCCTTCGTCGACAAGAGCGGCCGGCTCGACCAGAACAAGCTGCACGAGGACCTGGATTCGATCCGCGAACTCTACCAGAACAAGGGCTACGTTGACATCGACATTCCCGAGACCCGCATCCAGCGCCTGAGCAACGGCGACATCAACCTCATCATCGTCGTCCACGAGGGCGCGCAGTACCGCGTGGGCACGCTGACCTTCGAGGGCACACAGGTCTTCACCGACGCCGAAATCCGCCGCTTCCTCAAGATGAAGGAAGGCGCGGTCTACTCGCCCAAGGGGCTCAAGGACGACGTCAAGACCATCGAGGACTACTATGGCTCGCGCGGCTACGTGGACTCGCGCGTGTCCCCCTCGGGCCAGCCCCAGGGGGATAACCGCGTCGCCCTGCGCTACAAGATCGAGGAGGGCGGCCAGTCCTTCGTCGAACGGGTGAACATCTCGGGCAACACCGTCACCCAGGACCGGGTGATCCGCCGAGAAATCCCCGTCACCCCGGGCGACATCTTCAACACGGTGCTCGTCGAGGCCGCCAAGAAGCGCCTGGAGAACCTGGGCTACTTCGAGAAGGTGGACACCGCCCCGGTGGAAACGGTCGTGCCCGACCGGCGTGACCTCGACGTGCTCGTGCAGGAAAAACGCACGGGCAGCCTGAGCTTCGGCGCGGGCTTCTCCTCGCTGGACAGCCTCGTCGGCCAGATCGAGCTGACCCAGAGCAACTTCGACATCACCAACATCCACGGCTTCACCGGCGGCGGCCAGCGTTTCCGCGTGCTGCTCGAATACGGCGTGACGCGCAAGGATTTCGTCATGTCGTTGACCGAGCCCTACTTCCTGAACACCCGCACGGCCGTCGGCGGAGAAATCTTCTACCACGAGAGCAACTACATCTCCAACGACTACCAACAGACCAACTACGGCCTGGACATCAACGTGCGCCGCGCGCTGGGCCGCTTCATCGCGGGCAGCCTGGAGTACCGTTTCGAGAACGTGGACATCTCCAACGTGAACACGGACTCGAGCATCCTTGAGCAGGAGGTCGGCGCGCGCACGCGTTCGGCCATCCGCGGGACCCTCAGCTACGACACGCGCGACAGCGTGTTCCTGACCCGGCGCGGCACGCGCATCGACTTCTCACCCTTCATCGCGGGCTCGTTCCTGGGAGGCAACACCAAGGACCTGGGCTTCGACCTGACGGCCTCGCAGTACTTTCTGACCCCGCTCGACGGCATCGTGCTCATCAACGGCGAGATCGCCACGGTGGACACCTACGATGGCGGCGACCGCGTGCCCATCAACGACCGTCTCTACCTGGGCGGCCCGAACAACCTGCGCGGCTTTGCCTTCCGCAAGGTCGGCCCGCTCGACTACAAGGGCAATCCGGTCGGCGGCCGTTCGCTGGCGCGCTTCACCATCGAGGACACCTACCCGGTCATCAACCGCGTGCGTTTCGCGATCTTCACCGACGGCGGCTACGTCAACCAGGACGCCTTCGACTTCTCGGTGAGGGATTACCACGGCCGCCAGGACTTCCGCTCCGATCCCAACCGCATCGACACCGACCCCAAGACGCCCCGGCCCGACAAGGGCGGCTCCGACCTGGGCAACACGGTCTTTGGCGGTGACTACAACATGGACGTGGGCATCGGCCTGCGCCTGGACTTGCCAATCGGGCCGATCCGGCTTGATTACGGCTACCCGATCTTCTTCAACGATCTGAACGAGCGCCACAGCGGCAAATTCAACTTCAACGTGGGCTATCAATTTTGAACGGCCTGCTTTACGTCCTGTCCAACCCGCACTCTATCGTGCTCCTTTCTATGAAAACTACCCTCCGTCTCACCCCGATCCTCGCCGTGGCGGCCCTGTTCTGCTGCGGGGCCACCGCCGCGCAAGCCCAGTCCTTCAAGGTCGGCGTGGTGGACATGAACAAGGTCTTCAGCGGCTACTACAAGACCAAGGACGCCGAGAACAAGATCAACGACGCACGCGAGGTGGCCAAGAAGGAACTCGACGAGCGCATGGAAAGCCACAAGGGCCTCCTGGACGAGATCAACCAGCTCAACAAGGACGTGGACAACGCTGCCCTGAGCCCCGCCGCCAAGAGCGACCGCCAGAAGAAGCGCGAGGACAAGATCAACCAGGTGCGCTCGCTGGAGCAGGAGATCAGCGAGTTCAAGACCAGCCGCGAGAAGCAGCTCCAGGAGCAGGCCGTGCGGATGCGCAACACCATCGTCGAGGAAATCATGACGGTCGTCAACGCCCGGGTGAAGAGCGACAACTACGACCTCGTGCTCGACAAAAGTGGCCAGAGCCTCAACGGCGTGCTGGTCGTGCTGCACTCCAACGACAAGATGGAATTCAGCGACGACGTGATCACCGCGCTCAACAAGACGCGCCCCGCCGCGACGGCTGCCCCGGCTGCCCCGGCCGCCCCGGTGGCGACGCCCAAGAAGTAAGGGGTCCTTTTCGCCTTCGCTTTACCACCAACTCTGCAAGCATCGGAGGCGGGTTTACCCTCGAAGGGGCAGACCCGCCTTCTTCCTTTTTCCACCCATGCTGACGGTCGGTGAACTGGTTCAAACGCTCGGTGGCGCGCTGCTCGCCGGGCTCGCCGAGGCCCCGCTTTCCGGGCTGGCCTCGCTGACCGACGCCGTGGAGGGGGAACTCTCCTTCTTCGGCAACCCGAAGTACCTCGGGGCATTGCGGCAGTCGCGGGCGTCAGCGGTGCTGGTGCCG
>CALMAQ010000349.1:11191-12685 GCA_937859745.1 uncultured Verrucomicrobiota bacterium
CGGAAGGGCTGCCGCCCGCGCTCGCGCTGGTGGCGGTGGACAATCCGTCCTTGGCGTTCGCGCAACTGCTGGCGCGGTTCGCGCCGCCCGCCGTCCCGGACGCGCCGGGCGTCGCGCCCAGCGCCGTGCTGGGCCGGGACGTGCGCCTGGGCGCGGAAGTGTCGATCCAGCCCCACGCCGTGATCGAGGACGGGGTGGAAATCGGCGCGGGCACCTACGTCGGCGCGGGGGTGTTCATCGGCGCGGGAAGCACGGTGGGCGAGGGCGGCCGGATCTATCCCAACGTGACGATCCGCGAGCGCACGCGCATCGGCCGCCGGGTGATTGTTCACAGCGGCACGGTGATCGGCGGCGACGGCTTCGGGTTCGAGACGCAGGGCGGGCGGCACGTCAAGATTCCGCAGACGGGCATCGTGCAGATCGACGACGACGTGGAGATCGGGGCCAACTGCACGATCGACCGCGCGCGTTTCGGGCGCACGCACATCGGCGAGGGCACGAAGATCGACAACCTCGTGCAGATCGCGCACAACGTGGTCGTCGGCCCGCATTGCATCCTGGTGTCGCAGGTGGGCATCTCCGGCAGTACGAAGCTGGGTAGATACGTCACGCTGGCGGGTCAGGTCGGGATCGTGGGCCACGTGGAAATCGGCGACCAAGCCGTGGTGGCAGCCAAGAGCGGCGTGAGCAAGGACGTGCCCGCCAGGGCAGTGATGTTCGGCTACCCCGCGCAGTCCCTGAAGGACATGAAGGAGAGCCTGGCCTACGTCGGTCGTCTGCCGAAGCTGGTCGAGCGGGTCAAGCGGCTGGAGGCCGAACTGGCGGCGTTGCGGGCGGAGTTGTCCGCGGCGGATCGGTCGTGATTGGTTCCTGAAGTATTTCGGCCTCTCCCAGATAAACCCGGTCCGCCACGACGCTTTCACGGGCGGAACCGCAATGATTTCCGTGTGGATCACCCTTCTTCCGCCCACCCGCACCCCTGGCACCGGTGGCTCGATGCCAACGTGTCGCGCTACCTGCTTTTCGCCCGCTCGCAGACCCGCTGCGAAGCCGACGCGCGCGACCTGCTCCAGGACGCGCTCGTGGAAGTCTGGCGGCGCGCGTCCCACCAGCCGCCCGACGATGCCCTCGTCTTCAAGACCCTGCGCCGCCGCGCCATCGACCTGGGGCGGCGCATCGACCGGCGCGAGCGCCGTGAGCGGGCCACGCTCGACTGGTGGCAGGAACCCGGCGACGACCCCGGCACCGGGCCCGACCGTGACGCCGGGCTCGCCCAGGCCGTCCAGGCGCTGCCCGCCCCCTTGCGCGAGGTCGTGCTGCTCAAGATCTGGGGCGGCCTCACGTTCCGCGAGATCGCCGAAACGCTCGGCGTGCCCTTGCAGACCGCCGCGTCCCGCTACCGCTACGCCCTGGATCACCTGCGCCACGCGCTCAAGGAGGTCAACGCATGAACGATGACGACCTGGAAGAGCGGCTCGCCCGCCTGCGCCCCGC
>CALMAQ010000350.1 GCA_937859745.1 uncultured Verrucomicrobiota bacterium
CGCCAGCGGCCACGATCTGCTGCTCGACCTGCATCTGCCCGACACGCACGGCCCCGGCGGCGCGCGGCCCCGGCCGGTCGTCGTGTTCCTGCACGGCGGCGGCTGGCGCGTGGGCGACAAGGCCGAGGCGGAAAAGATGATCGGGCTGGTTGGCGAGACCGGCTACGCCGTGGCCAGCGTCAACTACCGCCTGAGCAGCGAGGGCATCTTCCCGACGCAGATCATCGACGCCAAGGCCGCCGTGCGCTGGGTGCGCGCGAACGCGGGCCGTTTCGGGCTGGACGGGCGGCGGATCGGCGCGATGGGCTTCTCCGCCGGGGGCCACCTCGCCGCGCTGCTGGGCACGACGGCGGACATCGCCGCGCTGGAGGACCCGGCGATGGGCAACCCGCAGGTGTCGGCGGGCGTGCAGGCGGTGTGCGACGTGTCGGGACCGGTCGATTTGAACATCCCGACGAACTCGCTCATCGGCAAGCTATCCGTGCTGGGCGAACTGGGCGGCAGCGCGCCGCAGAAGCCCGACCTCGTGCGGCAAGCCGACCCATCGTTGTACGTCAAAGCGGGCGACCCGCCCTTCCTCATCATCCAGGGCGACCGGGACACGCTCGTCGCCCCCGCGCACGCGCAACGGCTCTACGCGGCGCTGCGGGCCAGGGGCGTGGAGGCCACGCTGGACCTCGTGCCCGGTGGCGGCCACGTGCCCTACGGCCCCGAGCAGGCGCGGGCCACGCGGGAGTTTTTCATGCGGCACTTTGGCCACCCCTGACATGACCCTGCCCGACGCCCGCCAGCTCGACGCGGACGACGCGCTCGCCGCGTTCCGCGCACGGTTCTACCTGCCGCCGGGCGCGCCGGTGTACCTCGACGGCAATTCGCTGGGCCTGCTTTCCCTGGACGCGGAGGCGAGCGTGCGGCGCGTGCTGGAGGAATGGAAGACGCTTGCCATCGGCGGCTGGCTGGAGGGCAGGCCGCCTTGGTTCACGCTGGCGGAAACCCTGGCTGACCGGGTGGCGGCGCTGGTCGGCGCGGGGCCGGGGCAGGTGGCGGTCACGAACTCCACGACGGTCAATCTGCACCAGCTCCTCGCCACGGTGTACCGGCCCGACGCGGGCGACGGGCGCACGAAAATCCTGGCGTTCGCGGGCGAGTTCCCGAGCGACCTGTATGCCCTCACGAGCCACCTGCGCCTGCGCGGCCTGGACCCGGCGGCGCACCTGACCCTTTTTTCGTCCGGCGCGGACGGCCTGATCGACGAGGCGGCGCTGGGCGAGGCGCTCGGCGCTGATCCCGCGTTGCAACTGGCCGTGCTGCCCGCCGTGGTCTACACGACCGGGCAACTGCTGGACCTGCGCGCGCTGACGGCGCGGGCGCACGCGGCGGGAGTGCAGGTGGGGTTCGACCTGTCGCATTCCGTGGGCGCGGTGCCGCACACGCTGACGGCGGATGGGGTCGATTTCGCGTTCTGGTGCCACTACAAGTATCTCAACGCCGGGCCGGGCGCGGTGGGTGGACTCTACCTGCATCCGCGCCACGACGGGTTGCAGCCCGGGCTGGCGGGCTGGTGGGGCGCGCACAAGGGTAGTCTCTTCGACATGGCGCGCGAGATGACCCCGGCGGACGGTGCGAGCGGCTTGCAGGTCGGCACGCCACCCGTGCTTGGGTTGGCCGCACTCGAAGGCGCGCTCGACCTTGCCGAGGAGGCGGGCCTGGTGCGTCTGCGCGAGAAGTCCCTGCGCCTGACGGCGTACCTGATGACGCAGATCGAGGCGCGGCTGCCGACGGGCGGCGCGGACGGCTTCCGCTTCGCCAACCCGCGCGCGGACCGCCAGCGTGGCGGGCACGTCGCCCTGGTCCACCGCGAGGCGGCGCGGATTTGCCGGGCGCTCAAGGACGCGGGCGTGGTGACGGACCACCGTCCGCCGGACATCGTGCGCTTTGCACCCGTGGCGCTGTACAATTCGTTCGAGGATTGCCACGTCGCCGTCGAGCGATTGGTGGAGATCATGGCGTCGCGCGCGCATGAAAATTACCCGTTGGAACGCTCCCTGGTGCCATGAAAATCTACGACATCACCCGCCCGCTGCACGCCGCGCTCGCGCCGTGGCCGGGCGACACCGCTTTCGGCTATCGCCTGACGTGGCGCCTGGACGCGGGTGCGTCGGTCAACGTCGGCGCGGTGACGATGGGCACGCACAACGGCACCCACGCCGACGCGCCCTTCCACTTCCTGCCCGGCGGCGCGCGCATCGACGCGCTCGACCCCGCCCTCTACCTCGGTCCCGCGATGTTAGTCGATGTGAGTCCGGCGGGCTGGACCATCACTCGCGCAGCATTGGGAGACCTGCCCGCAGGCACCGCGCGCCTGCTGCTCAAGACCGGCGCGTGGCCCGACGACACGCGCTTCCCCGCACGCATCCCGACGCTCGCGCCCGACGTGCCCGCGTGGCTGGGTGAACACGGCATCCGTTTACTCGGCCTGGACATCCCCTCCGTGGACACCATCGACAGCCAGGACCTGCCCATCCACCACGCGCTCGCGGCAGCGGGCGTCCACATCCTCGAATCGCTGGACCTCTCCGCCGTGCCGCCGGGCCAATACGAACTCATCGCCCTGCCGTTGCGGATCGCGGGCGGCGACGCCGCGCCGGTGCGGGCGGTGCTGCGAGCATAAAAATAGGATAATCGGCTTCCCGGTGCGACTGTCTGCCGCATATGACGAACGACAATCGATCCGCCCTGGTCGTTGGCAGCACCGGAATTACCGGCGGCAACCTGGCGGCCCATCTCGTCGCCAAGGGCTGGCAGGTGTATGGCCTGGCGCGCCAGCCCAAGGCCTTGCCCGGCGTGATTCCGGTCGCCGCCGATTTGCAGGACGCGCCGCTGCTCAAGCAAGCCTTGGCAGACATGGCGCCAGCGCACGTTTTCATCTGCACCTGGCTGCGCCAGCCGACCGAGGAGGAGAACGTGCGGGTCAACGGCGACATGACTCGCAACCTGTTCGCCGCTCTGGCGGGCAAACCCCTCGTCCACACGGCGCTGGTGACCGGCACCAAGCATTACCTGGGACCGTTCGAGTCCTACGGCCAGACGAACGCCGAGACGCCCTTCCGCGAGGACAATCCCCGGCTGCCCGGCCTGAACTTCTACTACACGCAGGAAGACATCCTTTTCGACGCCGCGGCCAAAGGGAACTTCGGGTGGACGGTGCATCGCTCGCACACGATGATTGGCTACGCGCGCGGCAACGCCATGAACATGGGCGTGACGCTGGCCGTGTACGCCACCCTTTGCAAGGAAAGCGGCCAGCCTTTCGTTTTCCCGGGTTCGCACGAGCAGTGGAACGCGCTGACCGACGTGACCGACGCGCACATCCTGGCCGAGCAGTTGGAGTGGGCCGCCAACACTCCGGCCGCCTACGGCCACGCCTTCAACATCTCCAACGGCGACCTGTTCCGCTGGCGCTGGTTGTGGCCGCAACTGGCCGCTTACTTCGGGGTGGAACCCCAGGGGCCTCCGCCGCAACCCGCGCCGCTGGAAGGCCGGATGAGCGGCGCGTCCAAAGCCTGGAAAGATCTCGCCACGAAGCATCACCTCGTTGAACCAGACGTGGACAAGCTCGTCTCCTGGTGGCACACGGACGGCGACCTGGGCCGCACCATCGAATGCGTCAACGACATGACGCAGAGCCGTCTGCTGGGCTTCACGGCTTACCGGCCGACCCTGGCGTCGTTTTTCGAGTTGTTCGACCGGCTCAAGGCGGAGCGGGTCATCCCTGCCTGAACCGTTCGCCCCTGGCCCGGATCACTCCACCAGCCGAACCGCGTAGCCGCCGTTCTTCTCGTCGGCGTCCACTTTGAGCAGGCCGCGCTTCTGCGCTTCGAGCACCAGATCGTTGAAGGAGCGGAAGCCATGGGCGCGCTCGTTGAAGCCCGGGTTGCGGCGCTTGATCGCCTGCTTGATCATCGACGCCCAGATCGTCGCGTCGTCCGACCGCTCGTTGCTCAACGCTTCCAGCGTGACCATCAGCTCGTCCAGCGCCTTTTCGACGGATAGACCCGTTGACTTGGACGCATCCGGCGCGGGCCTCTCCGGAGCGGGTTTCTCCGGCGCGGCCTTGTCTTTATCCTCGTCGGGGGCGGGAGCGGCAGCGTTGCCCGGCTTTGGGACAGCGGCCCGTGCGGGCGCGGGCGCGGCGGCCTCGCGGCTGCCGCCCCCGGAGGAGCGGCTGCCACTGCGGCGGCGCGGCTGGTCGCGCACGAGGTCGTCGTAGTAGATAAATTCGTCGCAGTTGTTGATGAACAGATCGCTCGTGGAATTTTTCACGCCCACGCCGATCACGGTCTTGGCGTTCTCGCGCAGCTTGCTGACCAGCGGCGAGAAATCCGAGTCGCCCGAGATGATGACGAACGTATCGACGTGCCCCTTCGTGTAGCAGAGGTCCAGCGCGTCCACGACCATGCGGATGTCGGCCGAGTTCTTGCCGCTCTGGCGCACATGGGGAATCTCGATCATCTCGAAGGCCGCCTCGTGCAAGCCGCGCTTGAAGTCTTTGTAGCGGTCGAAATCGCAGTACGCCTTCTTAACGACGATGTGGCCCTTGAGCAGCAATTGTTCGAGCACTGTGCGCACGTCGAAAGCGGCGTAGTTGGCGTCGCGCGCGCCCAAGGCGATGTTCTCCAGGTCGAGGAACACGGCCAGGGTGGCGTCGGAAGAAGGGGTGGTACGCATGGAATTTCGCTTCACTGTAACCGACTTGGCGGCAAGGTCCATGCCGCGAAAGACGGGCGGCTGCCGCCGCGGCCGGGGCGGGGCGCACCGCCTCGGGCGTGCCCGGCGGCGGGCTGCTGTGCTTCGGGGCCAGCTACGCCTACCTGGCGTACACGAAGTTCCGGGACCGCGACGCCGCCGACCGGGCGGCCGGCGGGCCCGGCGGGGACCCGGC
>CALMAQ010000351.1 GCA_937859745.1 uncultured Verrucomicrobiota bacterium
GGCCGCCAGCCCCCCCGACGCGACCGCCTCGGCGCGCGCCCGCAGCACGCGCTCCCAAGCCGCGCTCGCGCCGCGGGTTTCCTCGTGGAACCCCGCCGTCTCGGCCGCCGTGAGGTGCAGTTCGCCCGCCCGCCCGTTTTTCGCCGCCTCCGACTGGTCGAGCATCCAGCGGTCGGCCTTCCGGTCGGGTCCCAGTCGCGCCACTCGGGCGAAGTCGGCGCTTCCCGGCGCGCGGAAGAGTTGGTAGGGGGCGGCCTTCTCGTCGGCATCGCCGGACGCGCCCCCCTGCACGCGCGCCGCCCCCACCTTGGCCAGCGGCGCTTTGACGAAGTAGCATGATTCGATGTAAATCCCGCGCAGGAAGCTGCCCCTAGTGCCGCGCTCGCTGCTGACCTCGCCCCGCTTGAGCCGCTCCGCGTCCAGCGACGCCCCGAGCCCGGAAACACCCCGCAACTCTTCCAGCGGACCGGCCGCCGCGGGGCTCCGCAAAAGCGCCAGCGCGACGCAGGCGAGGAGCAGGCAACGGGGAAGGGGCGTCGTCATGGGCCCATCCTATCACCCCGGCCCGGCCGGGACGCAACTTCCCCTAGCGGGACGCGCCGGAGGGGTGTCCGCCGCGTCATTCTCATAAGTCCCTGACTTTTGCGGGGTTGGACGGACCAAAAAAGCGGCGACTTATCCTTACCCGATCTGCATAGACTTTTGCCGAAGGTCTTACTAGTTGTACGGGGTGCAAACTGCTCACGTGATTGGGGCCGGAGGGATCGGGGTGACGCTCGGATGGTCCCTGGCGCGCGCCGGCTGGGGGGTGACGATGGTGGACGCCAACCCCGCGAAGCTCTCCGCCGGGCGGCGCGAGGGGATCTCCGTGGACGGCGTGAGCGGGCATCGCGTGGCTTTTTGCGCCTTCGCGGACTGGACGCCCCCGGCGGACGCCGTCCTGCTCTTGTGCACGAAGACCTTCGACAACGCCGCCGTGCTGGCGCGGCTGCCGGAGCGCCGCCTGCTCGTGCCGGTTCAGAACGGTTTCGACCCGGCCCTGCTCGCCTCCGATCATCCCTGCGAGGGCATCGCCTCGTTCGTCTCGCAATGCGAGCGCGGCCGGCCCGCGACCCGGATCACCCGTCCCGGCGAACTCTACCTGGGGGGCCGCCGTCTCTTGGCCCCGTCTGAGCGTGCCCTGCTCAACGAATTGGCGGCCGGGTTCTTGCGCGGCGGACTCAAGCCGGTGCAGGTCGTGGACCGGATCGACCCCTACAAATCCTCCAAGCTCATGTATAACGCCGCGATCTCCCCGCTGGCGGCGGCGGCGGGGATCGACAACGGGCAACTCCTGGGCGACGGGCTGGCGCAACGCCTGTTCTTCGCGCTGCTGCGGGAGAACTACGCGATCCTGCGCCGCGGCGGCGTGCGGCTGGCGCGGATCGGGCCGTTCCACCCGCGCGTGGTGGACGCCATCCTGCGCGTGCCGGGGCTGGCCCGCCTGCTCGCGCGCGCCTTCCGCCCCGGCCTGAGCGGCACCTACTGCTCCATGGCCCCGGACATGGGCTCGGGTCGGACGGAGGTCGCGGCGTACAACGGCCACCTGGAGCGGCTGGCCAAAGGGACCGGCTGCCCCATCAACCACGCCGTCCTGCGGATGATGGGCGCGATGCAGGAAAAAGGCCTGTCTCCCGGCCGCGAACGGCTCGTGGAACTCGGGGATACCCTCAGCGCGGGAGGCGTGCTTTGATCCTCGTCACCGGCGGGGGCGGCTTTATCGGCTCGCACCTCGTCCACCAGTTGGTCGCGGCGGGCGAGCGCGTGCGGGTGCTGGAGGCACCCGGGGTCGAGGTGGGCCACCTGCCGCTGGACGCCATCGAGCTGTTCCGCGGCGACATCCGCTGCCCGGAGGAAGTCCGCGATGCGGTGCGCGACTGCCGCCAGGTCTATCACCTGGCGGCGAACCCCCACCTGTGGACGCGCCACCCGGCCGACTTCGACGCGGTGAACCATCAGGGCACCCGCCACGTGCTCCACGAGGCGTTGCGCGCCGGGGCCGAGCGCGTCCTCTATACGAGCACCGAGAGTATCCTCGCGGGCACGCAGAACGGCGGAAAGAGCGTGGAGCAGCTCCGGCTCGCCGAAAGCCGGATGATCGGCCCGTATTGCCGCAGCAAGTGGAAGGGTGAGCAGGAAGCTTTCCGTCTGGCGGACACGGGCGCGCCCGTGGTCGTCGTGTGCCCGACGCTGCCCATCGGCCCGGGCGACCACCACCTGACGCCGCCCTCGCGCATGACGCTGGCGTTCTGCCAGGGCAGGCTGCCCGCCTACCTGGACTGCGAGTTTAACATGATCGACGTGCGCGACATCGCCGGCGGCATGCGCACGGCCATGCAGGTCGGGCAGCCCCGGGTGCGCTACCTGCTCGGTGGGGTGAACCTGCGCCTGGTCGAATGGCTGGCGCTGGTGGGCCGCCTGATCGGCCGCCGACCGCCGCGCTGGAAGGTGCCCTACCCGGTGGCGCTGCTCACGGCGTACACCAGCGAGTGGGTGGCCGACCACCTCACCGGCCGGATGCCGATGGCGACCGTCACCGGGGTCAAGTTGACGCGCTACAGCATGCACTTCGACGCGGAAAAGAGCCGCCGGGAACTCGGGCTGACCCAGCGCAGCGCGGAAGAATCCGCCCGGGACGCCATCGCCTGGTTCCGGCAGAGGAATTGGCTTTGAGGCATCCCGGGCAGAGCTTCATTCGGCCGGACGCGCCGGGTACGTTTCCGCCCGCACCCGCTGCATCGCGGCCAGGAACTCGGGGGGCTGCTCCAGGTGCGGCCAGTGGGTGGAATTGGTGAACAACAGAAAGTGCTTGCCCTTCGGAGCCACCAGCGCGCGGAAATATTCCTCCTGGATTGAAACGCCGAACATCACATCCCCGGTCCCGACGAAAAAATAAACGGGCACGTCGAGTTCCGGCACCTGCCGGCGCAGGTGGTAGGCGGCCAATTGCGGGTCGAGCACCCGGCGCGAGTAGCGGTAGCTGTCGTTCGCGTGCAGCAGCGCGGGCAACCGGTAATAGCGCGAGTTGAGCCCGAGCAACGCGAGCTGGGTCGTGCTGATCCGCTTCGCGGTCGGCGGGATCGTCCGCTCGATCAGCACGGAGGCGCGGTCCTGGAGTTCGATGTGGTCGAAGGGCGGCGGCCCCAGCGCGCGCAGTTCCTCGACCCGCCGCGTATTTCCCTGGGCCTGCGCCTGGCGGATCGCCTCGTCGACCAGGCACCGCTCGGATTCGGTGATGTCCACGAGCTGGCTCACGCCGATGTAAGCGTAATAAAGCTCGGGGTGCCGCGCCACAGCAAGCGTCGCGGGCAGCGAGCCCCAGGAGTGGCCGAGCACGTAAATCTTGGGTTGGTGGAGTTCCTGGCACAGAGCGCGCGTGACGGTCAGGGTCTCGCGCACGAATTGCTCGACGTTCATCGTCGCGGGCGGGATGCCCGGGACGTACGAGTAGCCGGAAGAGCGCTGGTCCCAGTGGACCACGGTGAAATCCCGTTCCAGGTCGCTGTTGGTCGCCTGGAAGACCGCCGCCGGGAAGCCCGGCCCGCCGTGGACGAAGAGCAGCACCGGGTTGCGCGCGTCGCGCCCGCGGATGAGCAGCCGCTCGGGCAGCCCGTCGATGGTGATCGTCTCGATCCGCGCGATCCCGGGTGGGGGCGGGTCCGCCTGCCGGGGGTCGAGCGCGCCGCAACCCGTCAGGGTCAGCGCCGCCGCGACGACCATCAGCCGCCAACGGCGGGAGAGTTCCGGGTGAAACCTGGGAGGATGCGCCACGGAGAAAGGATTGCGCGTCGGGCGGCGGGTCGGGGTTCGGGGCGAGTGGTGGCGTGGGAAGGCGCACACCGTAGCACGGCCCCGGTGGGTCTCAACCGTCTCGCTGGTTTGGCAGAGCGGCGGGAGGCGGGAGGCGGGATGACGGATGACGGCAGGATGCAGGATGCAGGATGCAGGATGCAGGATGGCGGAGGGATGTGGGAGGTAGAAGGTGGGATGGACTTGCCGTCCCCCGGGGTAGTCCCGCAGGGACGAGCGCACGTAGGCCGGCAGAGCTTACTGCTGGGAGCACACGGCCCAACGGCCAGAGTCCCGGCAGAGACGGCAGGCCGTGCCTCTGGTGCGATGGTGCCCCTGCCCGGAAGTCTTCTGCCGTCCTTGGCGGGACTCGGATGGAGAAACACGCGCTTCCCCCAGCAGTGAACTGCTGGGCTACTTTCGACCGTCCCCGCGGGACTATCCCGCATCCGACATCCTGCATCCTGCATCCTGCATCCTGCATCCATTCGTCATCCGTCATCCGTTCGACTTCCTGACGATGTGCGTGTCGCTGGAGGCGATCTTCCTGTCCGTGTTCGTGCTGCTCAGCCAGAACCGGCAGGCGGCCAAGGACCATGTGCGCGTGGACATCGAGTACAACGTGAACCTGCGCGCGGAACTGGAGGTGGCCGAGTTGCACCAGAAAATCGACCGGCTCAACACGGAGGTGCTCGCGCGGCTGGACCCGCTGCAACATGCCGGGCCGGGCCACCCACCGTGGCAACTCGAATAATCCGCAGGATTTGCGGACAACCGCCACCCTTCGAGCGTATCCAGCGTGGACCCCGCCCGGTCCTCCGATGACGCCTCCTCCCCTTTCTCTCCTGCGCCGCGCGGTCCGCCTGTTGCCGCCGCTGGCGGCGTCGGTCCTCGCGGCCTGCGCCGGCACGCCCCGGCAG
>CALMAQ010000352.1:0-5211 GCA_937859745.1 uncultured Verrucomicrobiota bacterium
GAGAATAAGCACCCGGTAAGGACGGCCCACAGGCGGCGGAGGCTGCCCGCGAGACGGCCGGGGGCAGCGGCATTCACTTTTGGCGACACATGGGGTATGTATAGCCGAAGCCGTGCGTGCAAAAGGGGAAAACTCTCGAATTGTGTCCGCCGCCGCCGGGGGGCGCGCGGTGGAAGCCGTGCCGCACCTCTACGTCCACGTCCCCTTTTGCCCGAAGATCTGCCCGTATTGCAGCTTCTACAAGGAGGCGTCGGACCGGAACAAGACGCAACGCTACCTCGACGCGATCCTGCGTGAACTCGACGCCTGGCAACGGCCGGACGACGCTGGCAGGCCGCCCCTGCGTCCCCGGACGGTGTTCTTCGGCGGTGGCACGCCGAGCGCGCTGTCTACCCCGCAGTTGGAATACCTGCTGACCGGGCTGCGGGACCGGCTCGACCTGAGCGCGCTGACCGAGTGGACGCTGGAAATGAACCCCGCGACCGTTTCGCTGGAAAAGGCGCGGTTGCTACGCTCTCTGGGTGTGAACCGTGTGAGCATGGGTGTGCAGTCGTGGGAACCGGACCTCCTGGCGGTGCTGGGGCGCGTCCACAGCGCCGAGCAGGCCCGGCGCTCCTACGACATCCTGCGCGAGGCGGGGTTCGAGAACGTCAACCTGGACCTGATCTTCGGCGTGCCGACCCAGACGCGCGCGCAGTGGGTGCGCTCGCTGGAGGAAACGGTCGCCCTGGCTCCCGAGCATATTTCCGCCTACAACCTGACCTACGAGGAGGACACGGAGTATTTCCGGCGGTTCGCGTCCGGCGAACTGACGCAGGATACGGAGGGGGACGCCGACCTGTTCGAGCTGACCGCCGACCTGCTGGCGTCCTCCGGCTACGAGCCCTACGAGATTTCCAACTTCTCGCGGCTCGGGCGCGAGTGCCTGCACAACCTGGCCTACTGGCAGGGCGGGGATTACCTGGGGCTGGGCCCGAGCGCGTTTTCGACCGTGGGCGAGCGCCGCTGGGCCAACGTGCGCGACACGGCCCTCTATAACGACCGGGTGCACCTCGGCGTGACGGCGGCGGACTTCGAGGAACACGTCCCCGCGACGATGCGGCGGGCGGAGTCCATCGCGTTTGGCCTGCGGACGAACCGGGGCGTCGCGGCGGACACGCTGGCGCACTGGCCCGAGCAGGTGGCGGAGTTCGCCGGGCTGGGCTTGCTGGAGATCGCGGCGGGCCGGGCGCTGCTCACGCGCAAGGGACGACTGCTGGCGGATACGGTGGCAGAGGCGTTTGTGTAGGCCGTATCTCCGAACCCGTCTGCGGATCTTCATGAGTTGCCGTGGGGTTCGTTCCTTTGCTCCGCCGGCTTCCGGGGGGTTAGTTTGGTCGGACGGGCAACCCGGGCGGTGAACCCACAATGGTTAACGGACCAGGTACAAATAGCCCGAAATACTCACGAGCGAGATCATCGTCGAGACGAGGATGACGTTGGATGTCACGTCCGCCTCGCGCCGGTAGAATTCCGCCAGCATGAACGGACCGGTCCCGGTAGGGAGCGCGGCGAGCAGCACGGCGCTGTGGGAGAGCAGCGGCGGCAGCCGCCAGACGAAGGTCGCCAGCGCCCACGCGAGCGCCGGTTGGAGCAGCAGCTTGCAAGCGACGAGCAACGCGGTCGTGCCGAGCAGGTTTTCAGCGGAATCCGGGCGCTTTCGTGCGAGGAATAATCCCAGGGCCACGAGCGCGCACGGGGACGCCGCACCACCCAGGAGCTTGAGAAACGTCTCCACGCTCGTCGGCACGCTCAGCCCCGCAAGCGGTATGAGCGCACCGAGTGCCGGTGCCGCCAGGAGGGGATTGCACATCAGGGAGCGCGCCACTTTCCGGGCCAGCGCCGCGCCGCGCCGCTCGGTCTGTAGCCCGATTTCGATGAGGATAATCGCGCAGGCAAAGAGCACGCAGACGGTAATGATCGTCGCCGCGAGCGTGGGGGCCAGGGCTTCCTTGCCCAACGCCACGAGTGCCAGCGGAAAGCCGATGAAGCCGGTATTGGCGTAACCGGCGTTGAGCCCGTCGATGGAAGCATCAGCCAGGTGGCGCGTGCCTCGCAGGCGGAGCAGGAGAGTAAGCGCAAAGACGATCAGGCAGCTTGAACCAAACACGCCGATGAAGCCCGGCTGCCAGAGTTCGCTCCAACGGGCGTGGGCGACGATGTCGAAGAGCAACGCAGGCAAAGCCAGGTACACCACGAAGCGGTTGAGTTCGGTGGTGGCCTGAGGACCGAGCACGTTGATCCGCCGCGCCACCCAGCCTGCAAAGATGAGCGCGAAGATCGGCAGAACAATGATCAGCGTGGACAGCATGGCAGAAGACAATCGCGCGGACTCCGTGCGCGGGGACCTTTATTTCTACCGCGCATCGAGCCAGGGCACGACCTCCGCGATCAGGCCGCCGGGATGGTACGCGCTGATGTCGGCGCAATGCAGGAGGATCCGCGACCTGGCGTCGGACGGTTCCGCCGCCTACGCTCTCCACGGTGGACGCCCGAGATCGGAGGGTGCAAGCTGCCAGGAGGATGCAGGTGAGCGACGAACAGATACGCTGGTTCCGGCTGCGGCGGTCGGGATTAGTCGAGCCCTTCGCCACGCCCGAGACCACGGCGGCGCGGCTGGCGGGCGTGCAGGCGCAGATCCTGTCCGCCTCCACCCTGGCGCTGTGGAACCGCTCCGCCGCCGGGGCAGGCACGGCGGAGGAGGTCGCGGCGCGCCTGTTCGACGCGCGCAGCCTGATCCGCCTGTGGGGCCAGCGCCGGACGCTGCACCTCTATGCCGCGGAAGACTGGCCCGTCATGCAGGCGGCGTGCGCGGAGCGCCGCACCTGGTGGGAGCGGAGCGCGGCGATGGAACCCGCCTTCGACCTGGCGGCATACCGCCGGGGCGTGGAGCGCGTGGCCGGGCTGCTGCGCGAGCGAGGGACGCTCAGCCGCAAGGAACTGCGCGCGGCGGACATCCCGCTGCCGCCCGAACTCTACTCGCCTTGGGGCGGGGTGTTCGCGGAACTGGTGCGCCTCGGCGTGGCCTGCCACGCGCGTTGGGACGGCGGCGAGGCTCGCTACGCCTCCCGGGAGCACTGGCTGCCGGAGATGCCGTGGTCCCCGCCGACTGCCGAAGCGGCCAACGTCGAACTGGCGCGCCGGTACTTCCGGGGCTACGGCCCGGCGACGGTGGCGGATTTTACCTATTGGCGCGGCGTGGGCGCGGCGGAAGGCCGCCGCTGGGCGGGTGCGCTGGCGGACGAACTGGTCCCGGTCCACACCGGGGAGCCGGGCGGCGGGTCGCGGGGAACGTTTATCCTGCGCGACGATCTGCCCGCCCTGCTGGAAACGCCGCCAGAACCCGGGGCCTGGCCGGTGCGGATGCTGGGGCGGTTCGATCCCCTGCTCCTGGCGCACCGGGTCAAGGACTGGGTCGTGCCGCCCGGGGCATACGCGCGCGTCTGGCGTCCGGCGGGGCACATCGAGGCCGTGGTGCTCGTCCACGGCCGGGTGGTGGCGACGTGGCGCTACGACCGCATCGGCGTGGGCAGCCTGGCGGTGCGGGTGTTCCCGTTTGGACGCTTGCCGGGCGCGGCGGTCGGCAAAGCCTTGCGGCGGCAGGCGCGGGAGGTGGCGCGGTTCTTTGGCCTGCGGCTGGCGGGGGTCCGCATCGAGCGGCTGCCGGCCGGCACGGGGCGCACGAAGGTCTAAGCCCATGGAGACGCCCCCTACGTCGCCGGGCCTGCGCCTGCGGATTCGCGTCTTCCGCGGTGAGGAGCCCGCGCTCGGGCCGGGGCGCATCGAACTGCTCGGGCGGATCGCGGACAGCGGCTCCATCGTGCAGGCGGCGCGCGAGATGGAACTCTCCTACATGAAGGCGTGGAAGCTCATCCAGAGCATGAACCGCTGTTTCCGGCAGCCGCTGGTCGAGGTGCGGCGCGGCGGCAAGGACGGCGGCGCGGCACGGTTGACCGAGACGGGTCGTCAGGCGCTGGCGATCTACCGGGAGATGGACCGCCGCGCCCGCGAGGCGGCGGCACCGTTCGAGGCGGAACTCGCGCGGCTGCTCGCACCCGGCCCTACTCCGTGACGATGAACAACTCCTGCCGCTCGAACGGCTCGCCCAGCGGCACGATACCCTGGTAGATGCATTGCAGCCGTCCCAGGCCCTCGGGCGGCGGGGCGGCTTCCAGCAGCGCCACGTACTCGCGGCTGGCGCGGACGCGGCCGCACCACGGGATCGCCGCGAACCGGTCGGCCTTTTGCAGGTGGATGCTCGCCGGTTCCTCGCGCCCCTGCAAAAAAGGATGCGGCCAGCGCATGACCGGGCCCGCGTGCAGCCCCAGCCGCAGCTGCCCGCCGCCCCCGGCCCCTTCGCGCAACGCCAGCGCGGCGCGTCCGGCGAGGTCCAGGTCGTCGAACACCAGCCGGAACGCAGGCCCGTCCACCCACCCGTGGACGATGTGCCCGGCGAACGGCTCCAGCGAGGCCGCCGCCCGCGCGAAGAACACTCCCACCCCCCGCAGGGACGACCGCTCGTCCACTTCCCGCGCGTCGCCGGGCAGTTCCCACCCGCCGCTGAGGATCGCGTGGATGTCCTCGCGCACCCGGAACGCGAACCCGCTCTCGTCCGTGGCCACGTCGGCCGTCACCGGCAGGGCGGCGGTGGCCAGTCCAGGCTCCTGGAAGAGTTCCAGCCGGGGCTCGCCGCCGTCCGGCGGGATCAGGAGCCGCCGGGTGCCGCGTGCGGTCCAGTGCCGGACGCAGTCGGCGGTGCCGCCCGCCCGTTCGCCGGTGGGCTCGCCGTCCCACACGGCGACCGTGTGCAGTTCGTCGCCGAACTCGCGCGCCCGGCGCTCGGCCATGCCGTGCAGGACGCGGTGGCAGAAGGCGGCGGCGTTTTCCTCGAACCAGCACGGGCTGTCGCCCAGTTCGGTCACGCTGGCGGCGGCGGCGATGACGCGGTCGAACTCCTCGCCCCAGCGCGCGTGCCCCGGGTGGCGCACGACGGCCTCGCGCCGGAACCGCTCCCGCGCGAAGGGCAGGACGACGTGGACCTCCCCGCCGCGCCGCGCCAGCACCTCACGCAGGAAGAGCAGGTCCGCGCCCCCGGCGGCGGAGCCGTAGCCGATCAGCACGTTGTGCGCGCGCAAGGCCTCGGCGATGCGCGCGCCCAGCCGTTCGGCGTTC
>CALMAQ010000352.1:5222-5617 GCA_937859745.1 uncultured Verrucomicrobiota bacterium
GGCAGGTCGAAGAGGTGTCCGGCGAACAGGGCGACGTTGGGCAGCGGGAAGCACCCGTCGAACTCCTGCGGGTCGCGTCCCTGCGCCCCCAGGAGGAGCCGCGCCTGCCGCCGGGTCACGAACAGGTCCGAGCGGCGGTCGGGCCCCATCTCGCCCGCCTGCCGGAACAATTCACGCGCGCCGTCGAATTCGCCCAGGATCAGCGCTGCGAGCGCCATGACCGTCACGCGCTCGAAGGCCGCG
This sequence comes from uncultured Verrucomicrobiota bacterium, assembly GCA_937859745.1. GTDB lineage: Bacteria > Verrucomicrobiota > Verrucomicrobiia > Chthoniobacterales > SZAS-18 > CAHJWO01. Next base: position 5,466 of record CALMAQ010000352.1, read on the forward strand.
CGGGCCTCGTCGTCGTAGCGGGTCCGCGCGTGCTCGCGCTGGCAGAGCTGCCTCGCGCGGCGGGCGAGTTCCGCCGCGGCGGGGTCGGCCAGCAGCAGGGAGGCGGCGGCGGCGTCCACCGCGAGCCGGGCAAGTCCTTCCCGCGTCAGGGC
>CALMAQ010000353.1 GCA_937859745.1 uncultured Verrucomicrobiota bacterium
ACCAAGGACAAGACGGCCGAGTTCTACACCCCCAAGATCGACGACAAGCAGTGGGGCTGGATCACGGACAAGATGAACTACCTCAAGGCCGACTTCGACAACGACGACACGTACAAGACGATTGCCGACAAGGTCGGCGACGGCCGCAACGTGGTGTTCTACCTGGCGGTGGCCTCGCGGTTCTTCGGCCCCATCGTGGATCATCTCGGTGCCAGCGGGCTGCTCAAGGACGCCCCGGGCAAGTTCCGGCGCGTCATCATCGAAAAGCCCTTCGGCAACGACCTCAAGAGCGCGCAGGAACTCAACGCGCGCATCCTCAAGCAGGGCGGTGAAGACCAGTTCTACCGCGTGGACCACTTCCTGGGCAAGGAGACGATCCAGAGCATCATGGCCGTGCGCTTCGCCAACGGCATGTTCGAGCCCACCTGGCGGCGGGAATACATCGACCACGTCCAGATCACCGCCGCCGAGACCATCGGCGTGGAAATGCGCGGGGCGTTCTACGAGCCGACGGGCTGCCTGCGCGACATGGTGCCCAACCACCTCTTCCAGCTCCTGTGCATGACCGGCATGGAGCCGCCGAACTCGTTCGCGGCCGAGGATGTCCGCACCGAGAAGGCCAAGCTCGTGGAGGCCACGCTGCCCGTGCGGGTGGAGGAAGCCGTGCGCGGCCAGTACACGGCGGGCCAGGAGTTCGGCCAAGACGTGAAGGGCTACCGCGAGGAGGCGAACGTCGATCCGCAGAGCCGCACGGAGACCTACGTGGCGGTCAAGCTGCACATCGACAGCTGGCGCTGGGCAGGCGTGCCCTTTTACCTGCGGACGGGCAAGCGGCTGGCGGACCGCCGCACAGAGATCGCCATCCACTTCAAGCCCGCCCCCTACCAGATCTTCAAGGATACGCCGGTGGAGCAGCTCACGCCGAACATCGTCAAGCTCAAGATCGACCCCGAACAAGGCATGAGCCAGCAGTTCAGCGCGAAAGTGCCCGGACCGGTGATGAAGCTGGGCAAGGTGGACAACAGCTTCCTGTACAAAGATTTCTTCGAGGAGAAACCCAACGTCGGCTACGAGACGCTGCTCTATGACTGCATGATCGGCGATGCCACCCTGTTCCAGCGCGCGGACAACATCGAGTCGAGCTGGGCCGTGGTGCAACCGCTCCTCGACGCCTGGAAGGAGGGCGAGCCCGAGTTTTACGCCGCCGGGAGCGCCGGACCCAAGGGCGCGGACGACCTCCTGGCGAAAGATGGCCGTCAGTGGCTGCCTCTGACAGAATGATCGGGTCGGCAAACCGCCCGCGTCCCCGCAACTGCGGTTTCCTTGTCACGGGAACCTGGCGGCGCGGCCCCGGGCAGCATGCTTTCTGCGATATGGCGGCAGTATTCCGTTGCTAGTTGTAGCAACCTAGCGTTTACTGCGACCGATTTTCTCACCTTGCGCCGCTGCGCTCTTCTCCGACCCTCCGCTCCTTTTTAAACCGATGATTTTCAACCGCATCCCGACCGACCGCGTCAACTGGGTGACCAGTTCCTTCCTGATCGGCACGTTCGTGCTGGCCCTCACCGCGGTGCCCGCCTACATCTGGGCGTTCGGGATCAACTGGTTCCAGGTGATCCTTTTCGTCGTGATGTTCTACGCCACGGGCATGAGCATCACGCTGGGTTACCACCGGCTGTTCTCGCACATGACCTTCAAGGCCAAGTGGCCGGTGAAGCTTTTCACCCTGCTCTTCGGTGCGGCGGCGTTCGAGAATTCCGTGCTCATGTGGGCCAGTGAACACCGCGCCCACCACAAGCACGTCGATCACGAGGACGACCCTTACGCCATCAGCAAGGGCTTCTTCTTCGCGCACATCGGCTGGCTGCTCTTCAAGCTGGATTCCGACGAGGGCTACGAGGGCGTGGCCGACCTGCAAAAGGACAAGCTCGTCGTCTGGCAGGACCGGTACGTGCAGTGGATCGCGGTCGCGGTGGGCTTCGTGTTCCCGGCCCTGCTCGGCTATGCGTACCGGCACGACTGGGTCGGCGCGCTGGGCGGCTTCCTCTTCGGCGGCGTGGCGCGGGTGGTGGCGGTGCAGCATTGCACATTCTTCATCAACAGCGCCTGCCACACGTTCGGCAACCAGCCCTACTCGGAGCGTTGCAGCGCACGGGATTCGTTCTTCATGGCGCTGTTCACCTTCGGCGAGGGCTACCACAACTATCACCACGAGTTCCAGCACGACTACCGCAACGGTGTGAAGCCTTGGCAGTGGGACCCGACCAAGTGGGCCATCTGGGGCATGCAGAAGGTCGGCCTGACCGGCGGCCTGCGCCGCGTGCCCACGGAGAAAATCATCCTCGCGCAGATCGCCCAGGCGCAACGCCAGTTGGAACTCAAGCTGGCGTCCAGCCAGGTGACGCTCTCGGAGAGCACCCGCACGCTGCTCCAGGCGTCGCAGGATTACCTGACCGAACTCAACAACCGCTGGGCCGCCAAGCGCCGCGAGTACGTCAAGAGCACGGAGGAGGCGCTGGAAAACTCGCGCGAGGCGATGGGCGAACTGCGCGAGGAACTCAAGATGGCGCTGGCACATCTGAAGTTCGTCAAGACCATTGAGGCGGTGCTGTAAGGCGCGCTGTCCGTCACGGAAAGATTGGCTGGCAGGGCGACTCCGCGTCGGAGTCGCCCCGTTTGCGTTTCCGGTATGCATCGGGTGCACCGTCAGCACATTGCACCGGAGCAATTGCCGTCAGAACGCAATATTTCCGCCCGAGCAGCCGCACCTTCGATGACCATTGTCAAAGTGGCGACGGACCGTTGCATCAAGGATCAAGGCGGCTGGCAGGTTGACGGAAGCCTCGCCGGGCAAACGCCCATCACCCCACTGCTTGCAATTTATCGTCCCTCCTGCCGCGCCAGGTAGACCCCCGCCAGCACCAGCGCCATCCCCGCCACCTGCATGGCTGCGATCTGTTCGTGCAACAGCACGGTGGCGGCCAGGGCGGCCGTCACGGGTTGGATGAGCAGGCTCACCGAAGCCACCGACGCGGGCAGTTTCGCCAGCGCGTAGGCGATCAGGCTCTGGCCGCCGATGTGCGACACCAGCGCCAGCCCGATCAACGGCCACCAGTCGCGCCCGGTGTGCGGCCAGAACGGCTCGTGCGAGGCCAGCGCCACGGGCAGCAACACCGCGACCGTGGCGAGCCCGCTGCCCGCCATCACCGGGATCGTCGCAAAGCGTCCCCGCACCGCCTTGATCGAAACGAGATAACCCGCGTAAAAACCCGCCGTGATCATTCCCAGCGTGTCGCCGAACATCGCGCGGGGGTCCAGCCGGAAGTCGCGCCCGACCAGCAGGACCAATCCCGCCATCGCCACCGCGGTCGCCAGCAGGAAGCGGCGCGTGATCCGCTCGTGCAACGCCACCCAGGCGTAGAGCACGACGAACACCGGCGCGAAGTTGGCCAGCATCGTGGAGTTGGCCACGCTCGTGTAGTGGATCGACCAATGCCAGACGGCTAAATCAGCGGCGAAGAACAGCCCGGCTACGGTCATGCCCACCCACGCCGCCCGGTCCATCCGGGGCGCGGGAACGTCTGTCGTCCGGCGGGCCGACGCCGCCATGGCGATCCACAAGAGCGGCAAAGCGATGGCCAGCCGCCAGAAGGCCGTGGAAACCGGCCCGGCGTCGCTCAGCCGCACGAAGATCGGCGCGAAGCCGATGGCCACCGCCCCGCCGAGCAGCGCGAGGAAACTGCGCCGGTTGCCCGGATCGCGCCGCAGGGGCGTGGCGGCCGGTTCGGTCCGGGGAGCAGCGGACGGGGCGCTCATGGCTGGTCCGCCGTGCGCTCCGCCTCCGCGGCGGCGGCTTCCCATTCGCGGGTCACGCGCGCCAGCAGGTCCGTGACGCCGGTGAGTTCGCGGTTGAGTTCCATGGGCTTGCCCGGCTGCTCGTAGGTGGCTTCGCTCTCCAGTTCGGCGGTCAGAGCACGCTGGCGGGTCTCCAGCCGGGCGATCTCGCGCTCCAGTTCGCGCACCCGCCCCTCGCGATCGCGCTTCGCCTTGGAGACGGCGTTGCGCGCCTCGGCCTCGGCGCGTTTCTGCTCCTTGGTCTTGCGCGGTGCCACCGGCGCGGATGCCGCGACGGGCGCGTGGCCATTGGCGGCGTGGCGGCCGTTGTCGTTGAGCGCGACCGGATTGGCGGCGACCAGGGCCTCGCGTTCGTTCGTGGCCTGGCTTTTCTCCAGGTAGTAGTCGTAGCCGCCCGCGTAGGGCGTCAGCTTGCCGCTGTCGATGTGGAGCACCTTCTTCGCCAGTTGCTTGATGAAGTGGACATCGTGCGAAATGAAGATGAGCGTCCCTTCGTACTGGTCCAGCGCGCCGATGAGCGCGTCGATGCTGGCCATGTCCAGGTGCGTCGTCGGCTCGTCCATCAGCAGCAGGTTGGGCGGGTCCAGGAGCAGCTTGACCAGCGCCAGGCGGCTCTTTTCCCCGCCGCTCAGGACCGCCACGGGCTTGAAAGCGTCGTCGCCCCGGAACAGGAACGAGCCGAGGATCGAGCGGGCCGTCTGCTCGTTGACGGGGAACGCGGTGTCCTGCGTTTCCTGCAACACGGTGTTGCGCTCGTTGAGCATGTCCACCCGGTATTGCGCGAAGTATCCCACCTTCACGCTGGAGCCAACCGTGACCTGCCCGCGGTCGGCGGGCAGCACGCCCGCGAGGAGCTTCAGCAGCGTGCTCTTGCCCGCGCCGTTGGGGCCGACGAGCACGATGCGCTCGCCACGCTCGGCGGCGAAGTTCAGCCCGCGGTAGGTCACGTGGCCGTTCGGGTAGGTATGATCGACGTTTTCGAGCGTGATCGCCTTCAGGCCGCTGCGCGCGGGCTGGGGGAAGCGGAACTTGACCGTGGCCGCCTCGGCCTCGGGCAGTTCCAGGCGTTCCATGCGGGCGATCTGCTTGAGCTTGCTCTGCGCCTGGCTGGCGAGGCTGGCCTTGGCGCGGAAACGGTCCGCGAAGCGCTGCAAGCTCTCGATCTCGCGCTGCTGGGCCTTGTAGGCGTTGGTCTGCTGCTCGCGGCGGGCGGCGCGCTGGAGCAGGTAGGCGTCGTAGTTGCCGCGGTAATAGTGGAGCCTGCCGTGGCTGATCTCGGCCGTCGCGCCGGTGAGCTGGTTGAGGAATTCCCGATCGTGCGAGATCATCAGGATCGCGCCGGGATACCCTTTGAGGTAGTTCTGGAACCAGCGCAACGCTTCGAGATCGAGATGGTTCGTCGGCTCGTCGAGCATCAACAGATCCGGCTCCAGCGTGAGCAGCCGCGCCAGGTGCGCGCGCATGACCCAGCCGCCGCTGAACGTGCGCGCGGGCCGGTCGAAGTCCGTCGCCTTGAACGCCAGTCCGTGCAGGATGCGCTTGGCCTTGGGCGCGAGCGAGAGCGCCTCGTACTCGTCGGCGTAGTCGTCCTCGCCGCCGGTCGCGTTGGTTTGGCCCGTGGCGAGGGCGAGCACACTTTCCTCGCCCACGGGCGCGCTTTCCTGGGGCAGGAAGCCCAGCGTCGAACCACGCTCCATGAGCACCTGTCCCTCGTCGGGAGAGTTCTCCTTGAGGATCAGGGAGAACAACGTGGATTTGCCCGCCCCGTTGGGCCCGACGAGGCCAATGCGTTCGCCACGATTGACCTGCAGCGAGGCTTCGCGGAACAGCGTCCGGCCGCCGTAGGATTTACTGAGATTGGAGAGCGTGAGCATGGCTGCCGCGCGGTCCTGATGGCCCGACGCGAACGGTGAAGGTGCTCGCAACCCGTCCCTGATGCAAGCGGGACACGCACGTCCCATGGCCCGAACGCTAGACCAAATTGGATAGAGTTTCCATCAGGACGATGCTCGGCCGAGCGGATCGTCGCGCGAGGGAAGACGAGCTTCTTGTATAACTATGCTACAAAATCGACCGGATTGTGACAGTAAAACTTTGTATCGGATCGATACAAAGTTCGGATCGACCGTTGGTTCGATGATGCCGGCTGAATGATTTTGGAAGGAAAAAAGAAACCCGAGGTAAGATTACCCCGGGCTTCGCGCACAGACGGGGAAGCAGATCCCCGCCGCACAGATCAGCGGTTGCTGAAGTCAGGCAGGCGGAAATCGTGACGGTAGCCATTGTCGCGGGATGCGGGAGTCACCACCGCCTGAGCACGTGACATCAGACGGTCGTCTTCCGCCGCGAGGTAGCTGGCGGCGTTGAAGTTGCGGCCAGTTGCCACCGATTGTGCCCGACGGACAGGCACCACTTGCACCCCGTTGGTGAAACCGCTGTTTTGCGGGTCGAGAGTATCTTCATCGCCGGAAACCACCGGCACCGCCGCCCGTACCTGGACGGCGGAAGCAACGCGAACTTCCGGGGGCGGGGTTTGGACCGCCACGGCCACGGGCACGGCCTGCGCGCGGCGCATTTCAGCAGCGGCACCTGCGGAGCCATCAACGCCGATGACTCGTCCCGTACTGGCGCTGACGATGTAGTGGCTGTCCGGGTCAGTCAGAGGCGGGCGGTTGCCGGTCCCCTGTGAGACCTCATCTGCTGTCTTCGTCAAAGGCGGGGGCGCGGTGGAAACCACCGGGTTCGACCTCCAGGCGGCAATGACCCGGCGGGCCTCGGCGGGGCGAAGCACCGTGTTGTCCACCCGGCGGTAGTCAGAACGATCCTCGGTCTGCACCGCGGCTGGCCGCGCCATGGGCACGGTAGCGAGGTGTTCGGTCTGCGCGCCCGGGGTGGTTGCGACCGGCGTACCGGCGGGCATGGAGGAAAACTGGTGGTAGATCATGAAAGCCGCGCCGCCGCCGACCGCGCTGACCGCCAAGGCTGAAAACGCCAGTGCCGTAAAAAACAGGTTCGACTTGGCGGGTTTCTCTTCCGGGACGATGGGCAGGTCGTTGGTGGTCTTCATGGGATGGCGATCCCTTTAGCATGATCGGGGCCAACTTCCCGGCGGTGCGGCGAAGAAGCGCGCGAAGCGGGTTGTCGTGTCCGGCCGCTTCGCGTATCGTCCGTGGCCGCCGCCGACCGATGACCGCCGCCACCGCTCCCCACAACCCCGCGCCGCGCGCGCCCCGAACCATGGTGCCACCCAGGTGGCGCGAGGGCTGGGCCTGGCTCGCTCTGCGCCGCTGGTGGCCCTGGCTGGCGGCGGTGACGAGCGGCGGGCTGCTGACGCTCGGGCTGGAACCCTGGAACCAGGAATGGGTCTGCTGGGTCGCGCTGACGCCGCTGATCGCCGCCATCTGGGCGCACGAGCGCGTCACGATGCCTGTGCCCCCTCCTGCCGCGCCGACCGGGGTCTGGCGGCACTGGTCCCGCCGCCTGCGCCCGCGGGTGCCCCGCGAGCGTTGGGCACGCGGGTTCCTTCTAGGTTACACCACGGGCCTGGCCTTCTACTGGACCGCGTTCTACTGGCTGACGCAGGTCACGGAACCGGGCTGGTTTATCCTGGGTTTTTACATGGCGCTGTATCCGGCGCTGTTCGGCTGGTTCGTGGCCACGGTCGCCCGGCCCTGGGCCGCTCCGCCCGCGCCCGCTGGGCCCGCGCCCGCGTGGACCCGTCCGGTGGCGCGTCTGTTCGTGCTCAACCCCGCCCCGGCGGGCCGCTCGCCGCTGCTGCGTTCACGCTGGAACCTCGTCTTCGCGTTCCTGGGCGCGTCGGCCTGGACCACGCAGGAATGGCTGCGCGGCCTGGTGTTCACCGGCTGGGGCTGGAATAACCTCGGCGTCGCCCTGCACCGCAACCTGCCCTTCATCCAGGTCGCCGAGTGGACCGGCATCGGCGGCCTGTCGTTCCTGGCGGCGTTCGTCAACTTCATCCTGGTGGCGACCGTCGCGCGGTTCGTCCTGGAGCTGCGCGCGCACCGCGTCCGCGCGCATTTTGACTTCACGCTGACCCTGGCGGCGGTAATGCTCGTGTTCACGTTCGGCATCCGCGTGCTTGGCCGTTCCGGGCGCGAGGCGAACCAGCCCGGCGTGATGATCCCCCTGCGCGTCGCGTGCGTGCAGGCAAACATCGCGCAGACCGAAAAATGGAGCCGCGAGTTCGCGGATTCCATCTATCAGACGTTCGCTGACCTGTCCGCCGAAGCCGCGGCGAGCCACCCGCAACTCCTGCTCTGGCCCGAGGCCGCCACGCCCTACGGCATGTACGACGGCGCGGGCGACACGTTCGGGTTCACGCACGAGGTTGTCCGGCACACGGGCGCAAACCTCCTTTTTGGCTCGCTGGACTACGATTTCGGCCCCGACGGCCGCGCGCAGGCCGACTACAACGCCGCCATGATGCTCGTGCCCGGCGACAACGAGCGGCGCGTGCAGGTCTACCGCAAGCTGCACCTCGTGCCCTTCGGGGAATACGTGCCCGCGCGCGCGCTGTTCGGAGCCATCATCGGCGACAAGGTGCCCTCGGATTTCAGCGTCGGCGACGCGCCAGGGGTCTTCGAGACGGCCAACCCGGTGGTCCGGGTCGCGCCGCTGGTCTGCTTCGAGGACACCATCGGCCGGCTCGCGCGGCAGCCGGTGTTGCTGGGCGCGCAGTTGCTGGTCAACATCACGAACGACGGCTGGTTCGGCCACACCGCGGCGAACCGGCAGCAGATGTCCGAGGCGGTGTTCCGCACGGTGGAAAACCGCCGCCCGCTGGTGTCCTGCGCGAACACGGGCGTGACGGCGTTCGTCAACCGCGACGGGCGCGTGACGCAGATCCTGCGCGGGGCGGACGGCTCGGTGTTCGGCCGGGGCATCCTTTCGGGCGTGGTGCCCGTGCCCGCCAATCCCGGGTTCACGTTCTACACGCGCCACGGCGAGGCGTTCTCGGCGGCGTGCGCGGGGGTGATGGCGTTGGGCTGGTTCTTCGCGGCGTGGAGGTTCCTGCGGCGGATGATGGTCCCGTGGAAAGCGCGGCGGTGACATGAAGGAACTGATCGTTTCGTTGCACGACGTGAGTCCGCTGACCCGGCCGGTGTTCACGGCGATGTTAGAAGAACTGGCGGCGCTCGGGGTTGAGCGCACGTCGCTGCTCGTCATCCCGGACCACCATCACCGGGGGCACATGCTGGCAGACGTGGGGTTCTGCCGGTGGCTCGAAGAGTTGGCGGGAAAGGGACATGAACTGGTCGTGCACGGCTATTATCACCAGCGTCCCGCTCGTCCGCACGAGACCTGGCGGCAACGCGGCGTCACACGAGTTTACACGCTGGGCGAGGGAGAATTCTATGACTTGCCCAAAAATGAGGCGTTCAGGCGGTTGGCGCAGGCGAAGGAAGATTTTGCGCGGCTCGACGCCCCCGCGCCGCTCGGTTTCATCGCCCCTGCCTGGCTGTTGGGGGGAGAAGCGCGGCGGGCGGTTTTCGAGGCCGGTTTCCGGTACACGACCTACCTGACGGGCATCCAGGACCTCCGGGCACCGGCGAGCGTGGGTTTTATCCCGGCTCGCAGCCTGGTTTATAGCTGCCGCAACCATTGGCGGCGCGCGGTGAGCCTGGGCTGGAACGCGCGTCTGTTCAGCCGTCTGAAAGATCATGCGACGATGCGTCTGAGCCTGCACCCGCCCGATTACCAACATCCGCGCATCTGGCAGCAGGTGCGGCGGTTGGTCGGCGAGGCATTGCGGGAACGGAGACCGGTCACCTACCGCGAAGGGCAAGCTCTGCCGTTGGCCTGGCCGGAACCCGGTTAAGATTTCGGCACGCGCCGCGGCTTTCCCCTTCTGTGAAAGGTCGGTATTCGATGTTATAGCTCGTTTTCCATGAAGGCCGACCTCCACCTGCACTCCCGCCACAGCGACCGCTCGGCCGATTGGCTCTTTCGCCGGTTCGACTTTCCCGACAGCTACTCGGACCCGCGCGACCTCCGCGCCGCCCTGCGTAAACGCGGCCTGGAACTTGTCACGCTCACCGACCAGAACACGCTCGATGGCTGCCTGGAGATCGCGGACCTGCCCGGCGTGTTCCTGAGCGAGGAGGTCACGGCCTACTTCCCCGAGGACCGCTGCAAAATCCACCTGCTCGTGTGGAACCTGTCCGAGGCGCAGCACCGCGAGATCACCACCCTGCGCGAGAACATCTTCGAGCTGCAAGCCTTCCTCGCCGCGCAGGCGCTGCCCCACGCCGTCGCCCACCCGCTCCGGCGGGTCAACGAAAAGCTCGAAGCCGCCCACCTCGAACGGCTGATCCTCCTGTTCCGCTGCTTCGAGGGCGTCAACGGGCTGCGCGACGACCTGCTCAACGTCACGCTCCGCCACCTGCTCGCCAGCCTGACCCCGCAGGGAATCGACGATCTCGCCAATCGTCACCGGCTCGCGCCGACCCACCCCGAACCGTGGCGCAAAATCCTCACGGCCGGGAGCGACGACAAGGGCGGGATGTTCGCCGGGGGGACGTACACGGAGGTCCCCGGCGCGCGGACGGCGGACGAGTTCTTCGCGGGCCTGCTCGACGGCCGCGGAAAAACCCACGGACGGGGTGGTACGCCGCTCGTGCTCTCGCACGGGCTCTACCAGACCGCCTACGCGTTCGGCAAGGACAAGCTCGGCAAGGGGCGCGGCGAGACGCCCGCGCTGCTGGAAAAGATGTTCGCGCGCTTCATGGAAGGCGAGAACCCGACGGAGTTCACGTTCGCGGAAAAAATGGGCTTCCTGGCGCAGGGGGTCCTATCGGGCAAGGTGTTCGAGCTGGCCAAGCCCGCGAACGCCTCCCTGTGGCGGGAACTGGCGGGATACTTCTCGCAGCCCGCCGTCAAGGCCGCCCTGGCCCGGCAGACCGCCGACGTGGCCGGGCCCGAGCGCCGCGCGTTCCTGATCGCCAACCTGTTCACCAACCAGCTCGCGTTCCGCTTCTTCAACAAGTTCGTGCGCCAGCTTTCGGCGGGCAACATGATGGAAGGCCTCCAGGCGCTCAGCGCCATCGCGCCGCTGGCCCTGCTGCTCAGCCCGTACATCTACGCCTTCAAGAGCCAGTCGCCCCACCGCCGCTGGCTGCGCGCGCTCAGCCTGGAGATGTCCGGGGGCCTGCCGCCCGCGTTGCGGAACACCAAGCGCGCGTGGTTCACCGATACGCTGGAGGATGTCAACGGCGTCGCCACCACCATCCAGAAGATGACCGCCGCCGTGCGCGCCGGGGGGCACGACCTGACGGTCGTCACCTCCCGCTCGCACATCGACATCGCGGGCATCCCGATCAAGAACTTCCCGCCCATCGGCGAGTTCGAGATTCCCGAGTACGAACTGCAAAAGCTGACGTTCCCGCCGATGCTGGAGATGTGCGACTACGTCCAGCGCGAGGGCTACACCGAGGTCATCATCTCGACGCCCGGCCCCATCGGCATCACGGCGCTGATGGCCGCCAAGATGCTGCACCTGCGGACCGTGGGCATTTACCACACGGACTTCCCGCAGTACGTGCAGATCCTCACGGACGACCACTTCATGGAATCGCTGACGTGGCGCTTCATGCACTGGTTCTACAACCAACTGGACCTGATCTACGTCAACAGCGAGCAGTACCGCCGGAGCTGGATCGAGCGCGGCATCGAAGGGGCGAAAATCAAAATTCTGCCGCGTGGCCTGGACACGCAGCTCTTCCATCCCGGGCGGCGCGACCCGGCGTTCTGGACCCGCCGGGGGGCCAAGCCGGGTGAACTGGTCCTGCTCTACGTGGGCCGCGTGTCCGTGGAAAAGAACCTGGACCTCTTCGCCGCCGCGCACGACCGGGCGCGCGCCGCCGGGTTGCCGGTGCGCGCCGCCGTGGTGGGTGACGGCGTCTACACGAAAACGATGCAGCGACTCCTGCCCGACGCCATTTTCACGGGCTACCTGGGCGGCGAGACGTTGGCGCACGCCTACGCTTCGGCGGACCTCTTCGTGTTCCCGAGCATTTCCGACACGTTCGGCAACGTCGTCATCGAGGCGCAGGCCAGCGGGTTGCCCGTCATCGTGTCGGACCAGAAGGGGCCGCAGGAACTGGTGGAGCCCGGCGTCACCGGGTTGATCACGCGCGGGTTGGACTTGGACGATCTCGCCGCCGCCGTCGAACGGCTGGCGCGCGACCCGGACGCGCGTGCCCGGATGGGTGAGGCGGCCCGCCGCGCGGTGGAAAGCCGCTCGTGGGCGACGGCGGCGGAGAAGTTCTGGACGAACTCGGAGGAGTGACGGTCGTTCTTTGGCGCGGCCAAACGACGTCCGGCGAGCGTATCATTGAAACTTGAAGCAATTGATATGAGCACTTCCACCGACGCCACCCCGGATACTTTCGCCCGCACTCAGTTCTCCGCCAGCAAGTGCCTCGGCTACGCCGCGAAGGACGCCAAGTCGCCGCTGGCACCGTTTCCCTTCGAGCGCCGCGCCCTGCGCCCGTCCGACGTGAGGATCGACATCCTCTACACGGGCGTCTGCCACTCCGACCTGCACATGGCGCGCAACGATTGGGGCGGCACCAAGTACCCCATCGTGCCCGGCCACGAGATCGTCGGCCGCGTGACGGCCGTGGGTGACAACGTCACCAAGTTCAAGGTGGGCGACCTGGCCGGGGTCGGCTGCATGGTCGATTCCTGCCAGGACTGCGCCTCGTGCGCCGAGGGATTGGAGCAGTATTGCCAGAAGGGCATGATCCAGACCTACAACAGCAAGGACAAGGTTTCGGGCGAGATGACCTACGGGGGATATTCGGACTCGGTCGTGGTGACGGAGAATTTTGTCCTCCACGTCCCCGAAAACATCGACGTCAAAGCCGTGGCTCCGTTGCTCTGCGCGGGCATCACGACCTACTCGCCCCTGCGCCACTGGAAGGTGCAGGCCGGGCAGCATGTGGGCGTCGTGGGACTGGGCGGGTTGGGTCACATGGGCGTCAAGTT
>CALMAQ010000354.1 GCA_937859745.1 uncultured Verrucomicrobiota bacterium
GGGCAAGGACGCGCCTTTCCTCGACCCCGGCAGCGAGATCATGATTTGGGACAGCGAGCACTGGAACATCACCAACAACCGGCTTTTCAGCGCACGGTTCGAGAAGTACCTCAACGCCGAGGCCGAGAACACGGCGGCCGACGTGCGCTACCAGCGGCTCGTCCGCGCCAACGAGGCTCTGGAAACCCAGCGCCGCGCTGCCCAGTGGAACGCGGAAGTCACCGCGCAGGGCACCAGCCTGAGCAAGCCCGGCCAGAAAGCGAGCAAGGCCGAGCAAGACCAGTGGGCCATGGATACCTCCATGAAGCGGACCACGGCCATGCAGCCCTACGTTACACGGCTGGCCGAGATCGAGGCGCTCACCGTTGCCAACAAGGCCAAGCGGGAACTCTCCGAAGTGCAAACCAAGCTGGAGTTCCAGGCCCTGATCGTGCAATTTTTTCTGCAAAGGCGTTTCCAGCATGTCCTGATGGCGACCCAGTTCTACCGGGCGATCTTCGGTGAGGGTGACACCACACTCAAGGTGGGCAACGATACCCAAAAGCTTTTCGCCTCGACGACCGGGATGCCGCCGACCGTCAGCGTCCTGGATTCGCTGGCCCGCGAGGCCATCCACGACGTGCACGAAGGGGTGGAAGCGTACAATTTCCTGCTGAGCAAGGACGAACTGGAAAGCGCCACCAAGCGGCCAGGCGAAGCGTTCGCCATCGGTGAGTTCATGCCGGAGATACAGACGCTCCCGCGCGACCGCAAGCGGCTGGCGCTGGCCTTTACCCAGCAGACGAACCAGCTCCTTTCCGCGCTGGAGGTCAAGGACTATACCCTGGCGGCGAAGCTGGTCCATGGGTTCGAAGCCTCGGCTAAGGACTTCGCCAACTCTAAGGCGATCGCGGCCATCGAGACGGCCAAGACGGTCTCGGCCATGCACCTGGCCAAGGCTAAGAACGCTGCGGTCAGCGGGGATCGCGCGGCGCTGGAAGCCGAACTGGAGGAAACCACGGAAATCTGGCCGCGCAATCCGGCGCTGGCGGACCTGAGCACGATGATATTCTCGCAGACCGACGTGCAACAGAAGGCTCTGATGGATTTCGACCAGCTCCTGAGCCAGCATAACTACCGGCAGATCTACGACGACCAGTTCAAGTATATCTCCGCCACGGCCACGGTCCCGAAGCGGCAGGCGCAGTTGAAGAAGGTGCTCGCGGACATGCAGACGGTCGAGATGGCGCTCCTGCGCAGCCAGGAAATCGTCAAACGCGGCGACTACGCCGGAGCTTGGGAGACGGTGGAACACGCCTACAAGGACTTCTCCGACGATAACAAGCTCAACCAGGCCCGCGCCACTTTCACCACCGAGGCGGCTGACTTCGTGCGGACCCTGCGGACGGCGGAGCAACTGGAGGACAAGCACCAGTATGGTTCCACCCTGGCGTGGTACCTGAAGGCGCAATAGATGTACCCGCCGAGCGACTATGCGAGCGCAGCCGTCACCCGGCTGGTCAAGGAAGTCCTGCCCAAAAGCTAGCGTGGGGCCCGCGACGTGCTATTCAGGGAGCGGATACCCGAAATGAAGGTCGTCATTCTCTGCGGTGGTAAAGGCACCCGGCTGCGCGAGGAAACCGAGTACCGGCCCAAGCCGATGCTGCCCATTGGCGAGCGGCCGATCCTCTGGCACATCATGAAGACCTACGCCGCCCAAGGACACAAGGAATTCATCCTGTGCCTTGGTTACAAGGGCGACGTGATCCGCGACTACTTCCGTAACTATCTCTGGCACGTCTGCGACGTGACGATGCAGCTCGGACACAATCCCTCGCTGACCTTCCACGAGCACCACGAGGAGGAGGACTGGACCGTCACGCTGGCGGAGACAGGGGCGGACTCGCTGACGGCCACGCGCATCAGCCGGGTCCGCAAACACTTGGGCAGCGACAAGGACTTCCTGCTCACGTACGGCGACGGCGTCGGCAACGTGGACGTAAACCGTGCCGTCGCCGAGCACCGCCGCGCCGGGCGGGTCTGCACCATCACCGCCGTGCATCCCCCAGGTCGCTTCGGCGAGATCGACCTGAACGCCGAAAACCGCGTACTCACCTTCAACGAGAAGCCGCAGGTGGAGGTCGGCTTCATCAACGGCGGCTACATGGTTTGCAACCGCCGCATCTTCGACTATCTGCCGGTGGACGAGGACGTGATGCTCGAAACCGGTGCCCTGCGCCAACTGGCCGCCGAGGGGCTGCTCGGCTCGTACAAGCACGAGGGATTTTGGCAGCCGATGGACACGTTCCACGAGTTCACGATCCTCAACCGGATGTGGGCCGAGGGCAGCGCACCCTGGAAGGTATGGTGATGTTCGGCGACGCTTTCCGCAACCGGACCGTCTGGCTTTCGGGACACACGGGCTTCAAGGGGGCGTGGCTCGCGGAATGGCTGTTGCATCTCGGGGCGCGCGTCCACGGGTTCGCCCTGCCGCCGACCGAGGGTCCGTCGTTGTGCGAACAACTCAACTTGACCCGGCGCGTCGAGCATGTCGTCGGCGACGTGCGGGACCGCGAGCAGGTGCGCGCCGCCCTGGTCGAAGCGCAGCCGGACTTCGTCTTCCATCTCGCGGCGCAGCCGCTGGTGCGCCGGTCGTACCACGAGCCGGTGGAAACCTACGCCACCAATGTGATGGGTACGGTTCACGTCATGGAAGCCCTGCGGCATCTGGAAAAGCCCTGCGCGGCGGTCATCGTGACGACCGACAAGTGCTACGAGAACCGCGAATGGATTTACGGCTACCGCGAGGACGATCCGCTGGGCGGCCATGATCCGTACAGCTCCAGCAAGGGCATGGCGGAACTGGCCATCAGCGCGTACCGCCGCAGCTTCTTCGGCGGGAACGCGGTCCGCTTGGCCAGCGCGCGCGCGGGCAACGTGATCGGTGGCGGCGACTGGGCCGAGGACCGCATCGTGCCCGACTGCGTACGCGCCTTGCTCGGCGGCCGGTCCATCCCCGTCCGCAACCGGGCGGCCACCCGCCCTTGGCAGCATGTCCTGGAACCCTTGAGCGGCTATCTGTGGCTCGCGGCGCGGTTAGCGGCCCCCGAGGGCGCGGCGTTGGCGGGCGCGTTCAACTTCGGCCCCGGGGCGTCATCGAACCGGACCGTCGCGGAGCTGGTGCAGGAGGTTTTGGTGCATTGGCCAGGCGGTTGGGAGGACCTGACCGACCCGGATGCCCCGCACGAGGCCGGGCTGCTGCAACTTTCCACCGACAAGGCACGCGCGGCCCTGCGCTGGTCCCCCGTCTGGGACTTCGGCGTGACGATGCGGCACACGATTGGCTGGTACCGGGACGCACGGATGTACAAGCACACCGACAACTTCCAGCGGCTCACACGCCAGCAGATCAACCAGTACTGCGAATCCGCGCGGACCGCCGGACACGCTTGGACGCGCGACTAACCCCTCTTTTTCGCCATGAACCGATCCCCGGCCGAATTGAAGGAAGAAATCCTGCGCCTGACCCGCGAGTACGCCGAGACGGCCCACCGGGCGTTTCTGCCCGCCGACCAGGGGGAGCACCGCCCTGCGTTCGTGCCGGGCGAGACGACGGTGCCCTACGCGGGCCGGGTCTTCGACGCCGACGAGGTGGAGGCGGCCATCGGCAGCACGCTGGATTTCTGGCTCACGCTGGGCAAAGAGGGCGAGGCGTTCGAGCGGGAACTGGCCGGATTTTTGGGCGTCAAGCGTTCGCTCGCGGTCAACTCGGGCTCGTCGGCGAACCTGCTGGCATTCGCGGCGCTAACCTCGCAGAAGCTGCCGGACGAACGGCGGATACGCCATGGCGACGAAGTCATCACCTGCGCGGCTGGGTTCCCGACGACGGTCGCGCCCATCGTGCAGGCGGGGGCGGTTCCGGTGTTCATCGACAACGATCCCGTGACCGGCAACGCCGACTGCGCGCAACTGGAGGCCGCCTACCAGCCCGGCAGGACCAAGGCCGTGATGATGGCGCACGCGCTGGGCAACCCGTTCGACCTCGGGCGGGTGCTGGCGTTCTGCCAGGCGCACGACCTGTGGCTGGTGGAGGACAACTGCGACGCGCTCGGGTGCAGCTACACGCTGCCGACGGGCCATCCCCAAGGCCAGGCCGGGGCCGCGTTGACCCAATGGACGGGCACCTGGGGCGACCTTTCCACGCAATCCTTCTATCCTCCCCACCACCTCACCATGGGCGAGGGCGGCGCGGTGAACATCGTGCGCGACATGAAGCTTAAGGTCTGCGTGGAAAGTTTCCGCGACTGGGGCCGGGACTGCTGGTGCGCGAGCGGGGTGGACAACACCTGCGGCAAGCGGTTCGGCTGGCAGTTGGGCGAGTTGCCCGAGGGTTACGACCACAAGTACATCTACAGCCACCTCGGCTACAACCTGAAGCCGCTGGACCCGCAGGCGGCCATCGGGCGACAGCAACTAAAAAAGCTCCCGGCGTTCATCCAGGCCCGCAAGGACAACTGGGAAAGCCTCCGGCACGGCCTGGCGGACCTAGAGGAGTTCTTCGAGTTTTCCCTGCCCACCCATGCGACCGCTTGGACGCCGGGCGGCTTCACCTGGGACGCGACGGGCTGCCGGACGGACTGCTCGTGGTTCGGCTTCCTGCTGCTCGTGCGTCCCACGGCCCCGTTCCGGCGTGCGGACCTAGCGAAGCACCTGGATGCGAAGAAGATCGGCAACCGCATGTTCTTCGGCGGCAACCTGCTGCGCCAGCCGGTCTTCGTGCAGCTGCGGAAGGATCGTCCCGCTGCCTTCCGGGTGGCCGGGGAACTCACCGGCGCGGACCGCATCATGAACGAAGCCATCTTCCTGGGAGTTTACCCCGGCTTGAGTGGCGAGATGATCGCCTACATGGTGGACACGATCACGGATTTCTGCCGCGGGAGCCGGGCGGCATGAATGCTCCCGCCGAGCCGAACCCCCTGGCGGAAGACCTTGCCGACGTACTGGCGCGCACCTCGGGCCTCTGGGAAGCGGTTCGCGGCCGGAGCCTCTTCGTCACGGGAGGCACCGGATTCTTCGGGCGCTGGCTGCTCGAAAGTTTCGTCCACGCTAGCGCGGCGCTGGATCTCGGGGCCACGCTCGTTGTCTTGAGCCGCGACCCGGCAGGGTTCCTGCGCAGGGCTCCGCACCTGATCGGGGACCCGGCAGTTCGCTTCGTCGCGGGAGACGTGCGGACGTTCACGGCGGCAGACGTCCACCGGCAACTCGGCGACGGCACGTCCCGCCGGTTCGCGGGCGTCATCCACGCCGCCACCGACACGGATGCGCGGGTGCAAGCGGACGATCCGCTGCTCACCCTGGAGACGGTCATCCAGGGAACCCGGGCCGCTTTGGACTTCGCCGTCGCCACGGACGCGAAGCGGTTCCTGCTAACGAGTTCCGGCGCGGTGTACGGCCCTCAGCCCGACGACGTAAGCCACCTCTCCGAAGAATATCCCGGCGGCCCCGACTGCGCCCGACCCGCGTCCGCCTACGCGGAAGGCAAACGCGCCGCCGAACTGCTGTGCGCGTGCTACCACCAGCGCCACGGGCTCGAACCGCTCATTGCGCGCTGTTTCGCTTTCGCCGGGCCTTTCCTGCCGCTGGACGGACACTTCGCCATCGGCAACTTCATCCGCGACGCCCTGCGCGGCCAAGCCATCCGGATTGCCGGCGACGGCACACCGTTCCGGTCCTACCTCTACGCGGCCGACCTCGCCGTCTGGCTCTGGACGATCCTTTGGCGCGGTGAGCCCATGCGGCCCTACAACGTGGGCTCAGGCGAGGCCGTGTCGATCCTGGAACTCGCCCGGACCGTGGCGCGAACGCTTGCCGTCCGCGCCGCGCCGCAGGTTGCGCTGCCTCCGTGCCCCAAGACCGCGCCCGCGCGCTACGTCCCGAGCGTCGAACGGGCGGCGGCGGAATTGGGTCTGACCGTCCACACCTCGCTGCCAGACGCCATCCGCAAAACGGCCCGCTGGGCGAAGGCGCAGGGGCTCAACGGGTAGGCCCTTGCAAGCGCGGCCCGCCGCGGGAGTTCACCTTTGTCTTCGCTTTCGACGGCTCCCACGGGTCAATCAGTTGGCGCGGCGGACCGACTCGGACACCCTGCCGCTCCCCCTTGCCACCGTGCCGTGCGTTTGACCGCCGCCAGCATCCTACCCCGCCACCGGCTCCCTTGCTTCCGCCACGGCGGCAAGATCTTCCCGTGGACGCTGGCGCTGCTGCACGGCCTCGCGGCGAGAGCCCCCGCGTGGACCACGGTCACGTCCGTCCGGGAAAAACGGACGGAACCAGCAGCGAGGATTCCGGCGGGCTGCTCAGCGTCTTCGGACGGACCTTCAACGACTACTTCCGCAATGGCCCGCTCCAACTGCGCGGCGACCTCTCGGCGGGTTGGGAGTTCACCAACCCAAGGGGGCTCGACCTCGGCTATGCGGGCATGCGCCGGAAATCATGCTGGACAACCGCAGGCATAAGGCAGGGCAAAGCGGGATGCGCCACCGGAGGGCCGGGCAGGAAGCCTCGAAGAGGCGGCAGGACTGGGAGGAGGCAGGTGCATGGGGGCTAAGGGCGAGCGCCAGTGAAGCGCGCCTCCAGACGGGGTGAGATCTGGAGCGGTAAGCTGAGGCGAAAGGGGGAGCGAACCGCGGACGAAGGCGGGGGAAGGAGAACCCGCCCGGGGTTTGACGGTTTTTACAAGTTCCGACAATTTGTACAAGCGTTTGTGACGGCCGCATCAATGTCACCCCAACCCGTGCGGCCACGGCGGCACTCTCTATCCACTCGCCGGACGGGCCACAGCCCGGTTGAAACCGGGCGCGACCGCGAGTTTGTTACCCCATGGTGAAACCCAACCCGCTGCTGGTGCCCAGTCCCCTGCCCTATCTGCTGCCGCCGTTCGACCAGATCCAGGACACGGACTTCGAGCCCGCCTTCGACCGCGCGATGAGTGACGGGTTGGCGCGCATCGACGACATCGTGCGGGACCCCGCTCCCCCGACCTTCGAGAACACGGTGGTCACCATGGAACGCGCGAACCAGACGCTGGAAGACGTGGCGAGCGTCTTTTTCAACCTCGCGGCGTGCCACACCAACCCGGTGCTCCAATCGGTCGAGCGCGCCGTTGCACCCAGGCTTTCGCAGCACGCCGACGCGATCTACCTCAACCCGGAACTGCACCGCCGCCTCCAGACCCTTGTCGCCAAAAAGGACAAACTCGGCCTGGACGCGGAGTCCCGCTACCTGCTGGAACGCTACGAAAAGGACTTCCGGCGCGCGGGGGCCGGGCTTGCCGCCGGGGAGCAGGAACGGTTGCGCGTGCTGAACACGGAGTTGGCGACGCTCGAAACCGCTTTTACCCAGGCGCTGCTCCAGGAGAAGAACGCGCTGTCCATCGTGGTCGCAGACCGCGCTCAGCTCGCTGGCCTGACCGAGGCCGAGATCGCCGCCGCGGAGGGCCAGGATGGCCGCTACGTGCTGCCGCTGCTCAACACCAGCCAGCAGCCCGTGCTGGCCGCGCTCTCCGACCGGGCGCTCCGCGAGCGGATCATGCAGACCTCGCTCACGCGCAACTCCCGAGGCGGCGAGCACGACACCCGCGCCACGGTGCTCCGGCTGGCCCGCCTGCGCGCCGAACGGGCCGCCCTGCTCGGGTACGCAAACCACGCCGCCTACCAACTGGAAGACCAGACCGCAGGCAGCGTCGGGACGGTCAACGCGTTGCTGGCCGACCTCGCGCCGCGCGCCGCCGCCAACGCGCGCAGGGAAGCGGCGGACATGCAGGCCATCGTGGACCAGGAAGGCGGTGGCTTCCGGCTGGAGGCCTGGGACTGGAGCTTCTACTCGGAAAAGGTGAGCCAAGCGCGCTACGCCTTCGACGACGCTGCCCTGCGCCCCTATTTCGAGCTCGACCGCGTGCTGCGCGACGGCGTCTTCGGCACGGCCACCCGGTTCTATGGGATCACCTTCCAGGAGCGGCACGACCTGCCCGTGTACCACCCGGATGTCCGCGCGTTCGAGATTTTCGATGCCGACGGCCAGGGGATGGCGCTGTTCCTGGCCGACCTGTACGCCCGGCCTTCCAAGCGCGGCGGCGCGTGGATGAACGCCTACATCAGCCAGTCCACGCTTCTGGGACGCCGTCCGGTGATCGGCAACCACCAGAACGTGCCGAAACCCGCCCCGGGCGAGCCCACGCTGCTCACACTCGACGAGGTCCGCACGATGTATCACGAGTTCGGGCACGCGCTACACGGGTTGTTCTCGCAGGTGCGTTACCCGCGTTTCAGCGGGACGAACGTGCCGCGCGACTTCGTCGAACTGCCCTCGCAACTCAACGAGATGTGGATGCTCTGGCCGGAGGTCCTGCGCAGCTATGCCCGGCACCACCAGACCGGCGAACCCATCCCCGAGGCGTTGGTGGAAAAGCTCCTCGCGGCGAACCGGTTCAACCAGGGCTACCGCACCAGCGAATACCTCGCCGCCAGCGTACTCGACCAGGCGTGGCACCAGCTCTCGTCCGACAAGGTTCCTGCGGACGTGGCCGCCTACGAGGCCCAAATCCTGGCCCGCGCCGGGCTGGACTTTCCCGCCGTGCCACCCCGCTACCGCAGCACGTACTTCTCGCACGCATTCTCGGGCAGCTACGCGGCGGGCTATTATTCCTACCTTTGGAGCGAGGTGCTCGACGCACAGGGCGTGGAGTGGATCAAGGCGCACGGCGGCCTGACCCGGGAAAACGGCGACCATTACCGGCGCACGATCCTGTCCCGCGGTGGCAGCGCCGATCCGCTCGGCCTCTACCGCGACTTCACCGGCCAATCCCCGGACCTCGGCCCGCTACTGGTCCGCCGGGGGCTCGACCGCGCCTAGTCGAGGCTGACCGACTGCCGGGACATCCGCTTTCGCAGGTAGTACCAGAGAGTGCTCAACGAGTTCTCGATCGCCTTCTGCGACACGCTCTTGGACGGCGCGTTGTAGTGGATCGGCACCTCGGCGAACCGGTGGTGCCGCAGGAGGTAGCGGACCTCGGTCTGGTAGAAATGGGCACGGGAAAGCAGCGGATAATTGATGAGTTTGCCGACAATCTCGCGGTGGAAACCCTGGAAGCCGCTGGTCATGTCGTACATCCTGGTGCCCAGGAGGGTGTTGCTCAGCAGCGTGCCGACCTTGGAGAGAGTGCGGCGGTTCAGCGGCGAGTTGCCCATGGAGCCGCCGTTGGTGAAGCGGCTGCCGAACGCGCACTCGTTGCCCTCGTTGAGCACACGCAGGAACATCGGGATGGCGCGTGGGTCGTGGCTAAGGCCCGCGTCCATCTCGATGATGATCTCGTGTCCCGCCTCGTAGGCGGCGCGCATGCCACGGATGTAGGCGTCCACCACGTTGCGGTTCTCGGGAGCCCAAACCGTGACGAAGCGAGGGTCCTTGGCGTCGAGATCCTGGCAGAGCTGGAGCGTGTTGTCCTTGGAAGCGTGATCGACGACGAAGTAGGCCTTGCCACTGCCGAGTTTGTCGAGCAGGCGGCGGAGCACGTCGATGAACTGGTCGAAATCCTGCGCCTCGTTGGCCATCGGGATGATCGCCGCCCAGTCGTTGTAGAAAAGCATCGCTTGAACTTCGGGGAGATGGAGTGCGGTGATCCACCGCGACAGAGCCCTGTCTCTAGACCATGCCGCGCGGGGTTGTATAGCAGTTTCTTTGCTCGGCGCGGACAAATCGCCCGGCCCACGAGCGGGATGGCGGGGGGGGTG
>CALMAQ010000355.1 GCA_937859745.1 uncultured Verrucomicrobiota bacterium
CTTCCCACGATCGCCCTCACGAACGCTCCGGCGACGACTCCTTGCCCGGGGTCATCGGCACGAGCGGGGCGATCCGGGAAGTGGCGCGGGCCCCCCGGCCGGTCGCCCCCGCCCGCCCCGGGGGGCGGCGGGCTCCCGGGGGCGGGGCGGGGCGCTGGGGGGCTTCTCCACCCGCCCCCCCGCGACGGCTGCCATCGCCGCCCGGCTGCTCGTGATCGCGGGCATGTTCCAGATCTTCGACGGCGCGCAGATCGCCAGCATGAGCGCCCTGCGCGGGCTTTCTGACGTGCGGGTGCCGACCTGCCTCGCCTTCGTTGCCTACTGGCTCGTGGCGCTGCCGACATGTTATTTCCTTGGCTCGCCCGGCCGCCTGGGGGCGGCGGGCATTTGGTGGGGGCTCGCGCTGGGGCTGGCGGTGGCGGCCTCGCTGCTGACGGCCCGGTTTCTCGCCCGGACCCGCCGCGCCTCGGGCCCTGCGCACGCTCCTGCCAACGGGCTGACGCCGGAAGCCGAGCCGGAGATGCTCACGCCGGTCGCGTGAAGGGAGGACCTCCCCTTTCGGCGCACGGTGTTCTAGGTTATATTCCGCCCCGGCCGACATGCCAACCCTGGAACATCCCGACGCACCGCCCGCCGCCGCTCCCGCCCGCGCACTGCCCGAACTGCTGGCTCCCGCCGGCAACTGGGACTGCGCCCGGGCGGCGGTCGAGAACGGGGCGGACGCCATCTACTTCGGCCTGAGCCGCTTCAACGCCCGGATGCGGGCGGACAACTTCACGGAAGCCGACCTCCCGGCCCTGATGGAGTTCCTGCACCGGCGCGGCGTGCGCGGGTACGTGACGTTCAACACGCTCGTCTTCCCCGACGAACTCGCCGCGGCCGGGGAGTACCTGCGCGCGATCATCGCCGCCGGGGCGGACGCGACCATCGTGCAGGACATCGGCGTGTGCCGCCTGATCCGCCAGCTCTCGCCAGATTTCCCCATCCACGGCTCGACGCAGATGACCGTCACCAGCGCGGCGGGCGCGGAGTTCGCGCGCGCCTTGGGCTGCCAGCTCGTGGTGCTGGCTCGGGAATGCTCGATCAAGGAGATCGACGCGATCCGCGCGGAACTGCTCGCGCGGAACGCGCCCCTGCCCCTGGAGGTGTTCGTGCACGGCGCGCTGTGCGTGGCGTACTCGGGCCAGTGCCTGACCAGCGAGGCGCTGGGCGGACGCTCCGCCAACCGCGGCGAGTGCGCCCAGGCGTGCCGGATGCCCTACGACCTCATCGCCGACGGCCAGGCCGTGCCGCTGGGCGACCGCCGCTATTTGCTCAGCCCCCAGGACCTCGCCGGGCTGGATGCGGTCGCGGACCTCGCGCGGGCCGGAGTTGCCTCCCTCAAGATCGAGGGGCGGCTCAAGACCCCGGAATACGTGGCGGGCATCACCCGCGTTTACCGGGCCGCGTTGGACCGGCTCGGCGCGGAAGCCCTGCCCACCACGCACGAGGCGGCCAGCGAACGCTACGAGTTGGAGATGAGCTTCTCGCGCGGTCTGCACACGGGCTGGCTGCGCGGCATCAACAACCAGCAGCTCGTCCACGCCCGCTTCGGCAAGAAGCGCGGCGTCTATCTCGGCAGCGTGCAGCGCGTGCGCGGTGAGCAGGTGTTCATCGACGGCGGGGACGCGGCGCTCAAGCCGGGCGACGGCGTGGTTTTCGACGCCGGTCAGCCGGATGGCCCCGAGCAAGGGGGCCGCGTGTACACGGTGCGGATCGCCGGGGCGGAAACGGCGCTGAGCTTCGGCCGGGGCAGCGTGGATTTCTCGCGGGTGCGGCCGGGCGACCGGGTCTGGAAAACCAGCGACCCGGAACTGGGAAAGCGCCTGCGCGGGACGTTCGGCGGCGACGTGCCGCGTTTCCAGCGGCCGGTCGATTTCGCGGTGCACGGGCACGTCGGCGCGCCGCTGACGCTGCTCGCGCGGGACAGTCGCTCGGGGCACGTGGCGCGGGTCGATTCGGTGCTGCCGCTCGCCCCCGCCAAACGCCAGCCACTGACGCCGGAAAGTCTGGCTGGGCAGTTGGGCCGCCTCGGCGGCACGCCGTTCCGGCTGGGGACGCTGGCCTCGCACCTGGAAGGCGCGACCATCCTGCCCGTGAGCGAACTGAACCGCCTCCGGCGTGAAGCCGTCGCGCAACTGGAGACGCTGCGCGCACAGCCGCGGCGCTGGGAGTTGCACGAGGCTTCCGCACCGCCGCAGGCGTCGGTTGCCGCAGAGCCCGTTCGCCCGGAACTGGCCGTGCTCGTGCGAACCCTGGCGCAACTCGACGCGGCCTTGTCCGCCGGAGCGAGGACGGTGCACTGCGACTTCGAGGACCCCAAGGGCTACCGCGAGGCTGTGCGGCGCTTCCGCGCCATCGCGCCGGACGGCGGCATGATCCGCGTCGCGCCGCCGCGGATTTTCAAGACGGGCGAGGACTGGATTCTGCGCCAAGTGCGCTCGTCCGAGGCGGACGGCTACCTGATCCGCAATTACGACCACCTGCGCTTCTTCGCGGGCCACCCCGGTTTGGTCGGCGACTTCTCGCTCAACGTGGCCAACCGGCTGACGGCAAAGTATTTCATGGAGCACGGCAGCCTGGACCGGCTAACGGCCTCCTATGATCTCAACGCCGCGCAGTTGGAATCGCTCCTGACCAGCGCCCCGCCAGAGTGGTTCGAGGTGACGATCCACCAGCACATGCCAATGTTTCACATGGAGCATTGCGTGTTCTGCGCGTTCCTGTCGGCAGGCACCGACTACCGCAACTGCGGGCGGCCTTGCGACCGGCAGGAAGTGCGGCTCAAGGACCGCGTCGGCCTGGAACACCCGCTCAAGGCGGACGCGGGCTGCCGCAACACGGTGTTCAACGCCCGCGCGCAGACCGGCGCGGAGGCGGTGGACCGGTTGCGGACGCTGGGTTGCCGGTGGTTCCGGGTCGAGTTCGTCAACGAGTTGCCCGAGGCCGTGACGACGACGCTGGACCGCTACGGCAAGCTGCTGCGCGGCGAGATCAGCGGGGCCGAGCTGTGGCGCGAGTTGAAGCTGCACAACCAGTTGGGCGTGACCCGTGGGCAGATGGAGCGCGAGGAGGCCCGGAAGGTCTTTCCCGGGACCGCCCACGGAGTGCGCTGAACGACCCACGGCAGACGGCGCATGCTGATCGCCTTCCACAAACCCTACGGCGTGTTGACCCAGTTCACGCCTGAACCGGGCTCGGAGTTCCGCACGCTCGCAGAGTTCGGCTTTCCCGGAGGCGTGTACCCTATCGGCAGGCTCGATGCGGATTCGGAAGGATTGCTTCTGCTCGGCGACGAACCGGCGCTCAACGCCCGCTTGCTTCACCCGAAGCAGGCCCACATCCGCCGCTACTGGGTACAGGTGGAGCGGGTGCCGACGGACGACGCCCTGCGTGCCCTCGAGGGTGGTGTCACCATCCGGGACTACCGCACGCTGCCCTGCCGCGCGTGGAGGCTCGACCCGCCGCCTGACGTGCCGCCGCGCGACCCACCCGTCCGGACGCGCCGGAACATCCCGGACTGCTGGATCGCCCTGGAACTGACCGAGGGCAAGAACCGTCAGGTGCGCCGCATGACCGCCGCCACGGGCCACCCCACGCTGCGACTGCTGCGCGTGCGGATCGGACGCTTCGACCTGCCGGACGATCTACCCGCGGGCCGGTGGCAGGTGCTGGATGGTCCGGCGAGAAACCTCGCGCTGGGCTGACGCTTCAAAGGCTGTCCCACACCGGCCGCAGGTCCGGGTCGGTGCTTGCGAACTCGCGGAACTTCTTGTCCAGCCGGAAGCTCACGCGCAGGTGCGCCTGCGCCTCCTCAATGTTGCCGAGCACGGCGTCGTAGCACCCGAGGTTATAGTGGTACGTCGCCTCGTTGAGCAACGCCGACGGTCCGGCGAGCAGCAGCGACTTCGCCTCGGCGGTGCGGCGCATCTCGTGCAGGCAGAACGCTGCGTGGATGTAGCCGCACGTTTCTTTGGGCAGCAACTGGCAGAGCGTCCGGCTGAGTTCCAGCGCCTCCTCCCAGCGCCGGGCGCGCATGTACCCGAACAACCGCAACTGGAGCACCTCGCTCGTGCCCTGCATCTCCTCCGGGAGCGAATCCAGTTCTACCAGGGCGTCGTCGAGCATGCCCAGCTCGAAATATCCCTGCGCCGCAAGCACGGTCTTCCGGGAATGAGAGTTGGTGTCCATCGTAGTGGCGGAAGCCAGCAAAGCAGAAAAGCCGCGGCCAGGCAATAGCGGTGCGCCAGCCATCCGCCCGTTCCGGGGCGCACGAACCATTGGCATCATGATGACGCGACAGGCAGGCCACAACACGGTCGATGAGAAGGCGCTCCAGATCAACTTGGACGCCACCAAGTACGGCACGTTCGCGGAAATCGGCGCGGGCCAGGAGGTCGCCCGGCAGTTCTTCCATGTCGGCGGCGCGTCGGGCACCATCGCCAAGACGATCTCGGCCTACGACATGACGTTCTCCGACGCCATCTACGGGCCCAGCCCCCGCTACGTCAGCCGCCAGCGCCTCATGCAGATGCTCGAATACGAGTACAACCTGCTCATCGAGCGGCTGGCGGACAAGCGCGCCGGGCGGACCAGCTTCTTCGCCTTCGCCAACACTGTCGCCGCCAGGGCCTACAACCATCCCAGCGAGAGCCACGGCTGGCTGGGCATCCGTTTCCAGGCGCACCCACGCGCCGAACCCAACCAGATCATCATCCACGTGCGGATGCTCGACAAGGAGAACCTCCAGCAGCAGGAAGCGCTGGGCATCGTGGGCGTCAACCTCATCCACGGTGCATTCTACCTTTACCAGAACCCGGAAAAGCTGATCGGTGCGCTGCTGGACGGCCTGGACACCGACCGCGTGCAGGTGGACATGATCAAGTTCACCGGGCCCGACTTCCATTACATCGACAACCGGCTCATGGCGCTGCAACTGGTCGAGCAGGGCCTGTCCGACGCGGCCATGTTCACGGCGGACGGCGAGGTCGTCCGGCCGGACGAGTTCCTCTACAAGAAGACGGTGCTCGTCGAGCGCGGCAGCTTTCGGCCGCTGACCAAGACAACGCAGGACATTTTGGATTGCGCCAAGGCCACCTTCCTCAAGGAGCCCAAGGTCATGGGCGAAGAAACCGTCGTGCTCATGGAAATTACCATGCAAAATCTTGCGGCCTGGGGCGGCCCGAGCGGCAAGATCGACCACACGGATTTCATCGACCGCGTCGAGGTGCTCGGCAAGCTCGGCCACACGGTGCTCGTGTCCAAGTTCGGGGAATACTTCAAGCTCGGCGCGTACCTGTCGCGCTGCACGACGAAGATGATCGGCATTGCCATGGGCGTGCCCTCGTTGATCGACCTGTTCCAGGAAAAATACTACACGAACCTGGAGGGCGGCATCCTCGAATCGCTGGGACGGCTTTTCAAAGGTTCGTTGAAGCTCTACGTCTACCCCGTGCGGGACGAAAAGACCGGCGAACTGCTCGACGTGCAGACCCTCAAGGTCGCGCCCAACCTGCAAAACCTCTACGACCACCTGGTCGAGAACCATTTCATCGAGGGTTTGGAGGGTTACAACCCGGAGTACCTGTCGATTTTCTCGCGCGCCGTGCTCAAGCTGATCCAGAACGGCGATCCCGCCTGGGAGGCGATGGTGCCCGCCGAGGTGGCGGAGATGATCAAAAATGGCCGGCTCTACGGTTATCAGGGCCCGGTGGCCACCCCTGCCGGATCAACCAATTACCGGGATTGATGGCCGAGGCCCCTGACGACAAGACGACCTTTCAGGTTGAGAGGCTGGCGTTCTTCAGCGACGCGGTTTTCGCCATTGCAATCACGCTGCTCGCGCTCAACGTCCACCCACCGCCCATCGTGGGCGGCGTGACGGAGGAGAAGCTGGGCAGGGCGCTCGTGTTGATGCTGCCGAGCGTGATCGGCTTCGTGCTGAGCTTCCTGGTCATCGGCATCTACTGGCGGGCGCACCATCGGCTCTTCCGCTGGGTGCAGCGATACGACGACCGCCTCGTTGCCGTCAACCTGCGCCTGCTGCTCTGCGTGTCGTTCATCCCTTGTCCGACCGCTTTCTACAGCCAGTATCCCGGCACGCGGACACCGCTGTTGTTCTACTGCGGGAGCTTGGTCGTCACAGGTTTGGCCAACTATCACCTGTGGCGCTACCTGACGCAGCATCATAACCTGCTGGACCCGGCCACCCCGCCGCTGGATTTACTGCTGGCACGCCGGCGTTCGCTCTTCATTCCAGTGTGGTTCGCCACCGCGGCCGTCCTGTCGTATGCCAGCCTTTGGGCGGCGGGAATCCTGATGATGTGCGTCCCCTTGGCAATGCCGCTGTTCACGCGCCTGCTGCGGCGCAGGTACGCTCGTTGACCCGGACACCGCCCATGCCGCGCATCGAACTGCTCACGACGATCCACGCTCCCATCGCGCGGGTTTTCGACTTGGCGCGTTCCGTTGACCTGCACAGCGATTCCATGGCGAACACGGGCGAGAAAACGGTTGGCGGTGTCACCTCGGGGCTGATCGGGGCCGATGAAACCGTCACATGGCGGGCCAGGCACTTTGGCGTGCCGCAACGCCTCACGAGCCGCATCACGCACTTCGAGCCGCCGCACCGGTTCAGCGACCGGATGGTGCGCGGAGCGTTCCGGCGCTTCGATCACGACCATTATTTCGCCTTTCAAGCGGAAAACGTCACCCTGATGCGCGACGTGTTCGACTTCGACGCCCCCTTGGGCTGGCTCGGCCGACTGGCGAACGTGCTGTTGCTGACTCGGCACATGCGGAAGTTCTTGCTCCAGCGTAACGCCGCGCTCAAGGCAGTGGCCGAATCGGACCACTGGCACCGCTATCTGCCCGCCGGCCTGGGGTGAGTCCCGCCGCGGACGGCGTCGATGTGAGTTGCGGAAACAGGTGCCGGGGAGTAGGATGCAGCGACAAACCGCATGGCCAAGGAAGACCAGATCACCAGCATCGGCGTCGTCACCGAAGTTCTGCCAGGCACGATGTTCCGCGTCGATCTGCCGAACGGCAGGAACGTGCTAGCCCACATTTCCGGCAAGATGCGCAAGCACTTCATCCGCATCGTGCCCGGCGACAAGGTTTCCGTCGAACTGTCACCCTACGACATGGAGAAGGCGCGGATCACGTTCCGCGAGAAATAAGGTCTGGCGGCCCCCGGCGGTGTGCCGCCCCGTCCACCCGTAATTTCGCCTGCTTTATACGCACGGAAGCCGGGCGGGTTGCGAATCTATAAGCAAACTAACCAACCTGTTTCTCAATTTTATGGCCGACGAACCGACCGCTGAATCCGAATACGCAAACCAGAAGCTCGAAGACAGCCAAGACCACCTGAGCCAAGCTGGCGATGACTTGAAAAGTGCTGCTGGTGCCAAGGTGTCCGACCTTAAAGGCAAGGCGAACGATCTAAAGAGTGCCGCTGCATCCAAGGTGGATGATCTCAAGTCCACGGCTTCCGCCAAACTGGATGACCTCAGGGGGGCCGCGTCGGCAAAGGTCGATGACCTGAAGTCTGTGGCGTCCGCCAAGGCGGACGAATACTACTCCGCCGCTTCCGCAAAGGCGGAGGAATATCGTGGGCAGGCCGAAGCGGCTTGGGGCGATGCTAAAGTCAAGGCGCGCACCTACCACGAAGACGGCGAGCAATACGTCCGCGAGAACCCGACCCGCGCGTTGCTTTACGCCGTGGGCGCAGGGTTCGTCCTCGGCTTGATCGTCCGCAAGTAACAACGTCCGCGCCGTTTTCATGGCGAATACCTACCAGCAGGCTCCCCCCCCGGCGGCCGAGGAAATGCCCGGTTTACCGGAAAGCATTCGTCTCATGCTCGCCTCGGCGGCGAGCTACCTTCACTCGCGCCTCCAACTCTTCGGATTGGAGGCTAAGGATGCCGGGATTAACTACGTCAAAATCGTCATCCTGCTCATCACGGCGCTGATCGCGCTGGTCTTCAGCTACGTGTTCTTGGTCATGGCTGCCGTGTTCGCGGTGGCGTGGCTGGTGCACGGCAACTGGGGCTGGGTGCTCTTCGGCTTCGGCTTCCTGCACATCGCGGCGGCGGCGGGATGCGCCTTGCTGGCCAAGAACCGGTTCACGACAGGCAGCTTTGACGCGACCATCGCGGAATTCAAAAAGGACAAGGAATGGCTGAGTCAAACAAAAACCGCAAGCCGGTCTCAGACGCTCAGCGTCGTAAAGACGAACTGATCGCGGAACTCGCGCGCTCGCGGGTCGGGATGAGCCTCCACGGCGGACAGGTGGCTTACCAAGCGGACTTCGGACGGCGCACAAAAGCGACCTTGAAATCCTCGTTCCGCCACCACATCGGAGCCTGGATGGCTGGAGCCTTGGTGGCGGGTGGGGCGGTCTCCATGCTGCCGATGCGCGAGCGCAAGGTGTATGTGAATCCGTTGTCCA
This sequence comes from uncultured Verrucomicrobiota bacterium, assembly GCA_937859745.1. Lineage (GTDB taxonomy): Bacteria > Verrucomicrobiota > Verrucomicrobiia > Chthoniobacterales > SZAS-18 > CAHJWO01. The sequence goes on from CALMAQ010000355.1 coordinate 8,489, forward strand.
AGGCTGGGCGGGAAAAGATTGACACTGCGGGTAAACCGCAACAGGGTGGCTTTCTGATCTCGCTCATCCGCGCGCTGACACCGATCATCAAGCCGATCCTGACGGCCTTTATCACGAAGAAGCTCGCCAGTTTGGTCCAAGGGGCCGAGGGAGCCCAGAAAGCGGCCGAACGGACCACCGAGAAGGCGGATCAGGCCACTGCGCAAGCAGAGAACGCTTCGGCAGATGCCGCCGCGGCCTGATGAACCTGTCGAGCGTTGCTCTTTTCGATGTCCAGAGCGGTGGGAAGACGGCGAGCACCGTCGTAAACCGCACGTTTCCCTCGCCTCTTCCCAGTTGACTTCCAAGATGGACATTCCCTAATTACGGGATGCCCGCTCCCCCTGTAACGGCGGTGGCCGAGCCGGTGAGTGCCTCCGTGGTTGGTCCAACCGTCGCGGTGACGATGCGGATGGTCACGCACACTCATGTTGACCCCTACCTGTCCAACGCACAGGCGGGCGGCGCGTCCGATATCCATCTGACGGTAAACCGGCCGCCGCTCTGGCGGAGGAACGGCATCTTGGAACCGATGTTCCGGGATGCGCCTCTTCTTGCCGCAGAAGACACGGACCGCTTGGCGCGCAGCTTTCTGACCGAGCCACAGCTGGAGCGGCTGGTTGACCAAGGCGACGTGGACTTTGCTTACTCGACTGAGTTCGGGAGGTTTCGCGCCAGCGTCGTCCGGCAGCGGTTGGGGATGGAAATCGTCTTCCGCGTCGTGTCCACCCGCATCCGGACGATGGACGAACTCGGGCTGCCGGAGCACCTCAAGAAGCTGACCGAGTACCACAACGGCCTCGTCCTGGTCACCGGCTCCGTCGGCAGCGGAAAATCCACGACGCTCGCCTCCTTAATCGAAGAGATCAACCGTAACCGGCACGACCACATCATCACGCTTGAGGACCCCATCGAGTACCTCATCACGCCCCGCAACTGCCATGTGACCCAGCGCGAGATTTACATGCACACGCGCTCCTTCGCCGCTGCCCTGCGCGGCGCGTTGCGCCAGGACCCAGATGTCATCATGGTCGGCGAGATGCGGGATCTGGAAACCATCTCTCTGGCCATCAGCGCCAGCGAGACGGGTCATCTCGTGCTCGGCACCCTGCACACGGGCAGCGCCGCACGCACGCTGGACCGCGTGCTCGACGTGTTCCCGGTGGACCAGCGCGACCAGGTTCGCGTCATGGTCAGCGAGAGCCTGCGGGGGATCATCAGCCAGCAACTCGTGCCCCGCGCTGACGGGCAGGGCCGGGCCCTCGCCCTTGAAGTGCTGACCAACAATCCGGCGGTCGCGAACGTGATCCGCGAGGCCAAGACCTTCATGCTTCCCGGCATCATCCAGACCGGCCGTAAACAGGGCATGATGCTCATGGACGAGAGCCTGGGACGCCTCGCCGTCCAGGGGATCATCACCCCGCAGGAAGCACTTGCCCGCGCTGACCAGAAACAAACGATGAAGGCGATGCTCGGCCTTTGAAACACACGGCGTTGGTCAGAGCACCCGACCTGCGCCGATCTTCGAGCCCACCTCCGTCGGCCTAAATTCCCCCCGTGGCTTACATCGATCAATTTTTCGAGGTTCTCATCCAAGCCAAGGCATCTGACCTGCACATCGGCGAGGGCCAGCCGCCAAAAATTCGCCAGCACGGTGAAATCGTCCCGATCCGGCAGGAACCGATCACCACCGAGGAGGCCGTCTACATGATGAGCGAGATCGCCGGTCCGAAGGGATGGGCGACCTTCGAGGAGCGCGGGGACTACGATTTTGCCTACGAGATGAACGAGGAATCGCGCTTCCGCTGCAACTTCCTGCGGCAGGTTCATGGCTATGGCTGCGTTTTCCGGCTGATCCCGACGAAGATCGCCACCCTCGAACAACTCAAGGTGCCGCCGGTCATCAAGGAATTCGGGCACATGCGGGCGGGCCTGGTGTTGGTCACGGGTCCGACCGGTTCGGGCAAAAGCACGACCCTGGCCGCGTTGATCGACTACATCAACACCAACTACGCCCGGCACATCATCACGGTGGAGGAGCCCATCGAGTTCGTGCATCAGAACAAGAAGAGCGTCATCACCCAACGCGAGGTTCCCGTGGACGCGGCGAGCTTCCCGGTGGGGCTGAAAGCCGCTCTCCGCGAGGACACGGACATCGTGCTCGTGGGCGAGATGCGTGATCTGGAGACGATCTCCCTCGCGCTGACGGCCGCCGAGACGGGCCTGCTGGTCTTCGGCACGCTCCACACCAACAACGCGCGTAAGACGGTGGATCGCATGATCGACGCTTTTCCTGCCGACCAGCAGGCGCAGGTCCGCACGATGCTGGCGGCTTCGTTGCGCGGGGTGATTGCCCAGCTTCTGCTCAAGAGGGCCGACGGAACGGGACGGCTGGCGGTGAACGAAATTCTCCTGGGCAACAGCGCCGTGAGCGCGATCATCCGCGAGGGAGCGACGCAGAAATTGGAAGACGTGATCGTGGCGGGCAAGGGACAGGGGATGCAATTCATGGACGATGCCATCTGGCACGTCATGCAACAGGGGACTGTCAATCCGCGCGAAGCTTACATGAAGGCCATCGACAAGAACCGTTTCCGCAAGTTCCTGCCGGTGGAGGATGCAGGATTATGACACGGTGACTGGCACAGTTTTCGCTTCAATCGAGAGGAGTGTCATTCGCCACAACCGGATTTTTTGTTTTGGGTACTCACAAGTCATTGAAGGTCACATATTGGACAAGGTTGCGTGACCTGTTCAAAGGAATGGTGTTGTACGGCTCGGTGAACTGGCGGCGGGCTTCGGACGGCTTGCAGCCGCCCCGGCTCTCGCCGGTCAAGCGCAAAATCGCGATGCCCACGCCGGAGTCGAATGTCATTAAGCCTCGGCACAACCCGCAAGCGGCGCTGATCAAAACCGTCCCCAAGAAGCAAGCCCCCAGCCGCGACGTGACCGCCGGAGCCATCGTGTCCGACCCGCTGTTCGATGCGCAGGAACTGGCGTCTGTCCTTCGGCGCATGCCAGTGCCGCCCTCCGTCGTGGAGGAAGCGGAGCAGACGGCACAATCCGCCGCTGAGACGATCATCGTGCGGCGGCGGCGGCGGCACTCCCGGCACGGTGTGCAGGCAAAACGCGCCCCGCGTAGCGTGGTCCAATATTCCGACGCTACCAGGCCTGGGTTCTTCGCCCGCTTTTTCGGGCTGCGATAGTCATTCCGGCGGGTCGTTCAATCGACCTGCGCCGGGGCGCGGCTGAGATTCAGCAACCGGGTGGCCGAACTGATTCCCAGGCGGCGTCCGAGCCGCAGCCACCGGGACGCGGCGATCCGTTCGCGCAGGGTGGTCAGCTTCTCGGAGGCGGTGTTCCCCCCGGGAAGAGCGATGGCGCGGGCGCGCCCGAGCAACCGGCCCAGCGCGAACCAGCGCGAATCGAGCAGGGATTCCTGGAGCTGGTGGTATTCCATCCAGAGACGCGCGTCGGCGCGCACGTTGGAGAGCTGGGTCTTGAGTTGGTAGAACCGGTGCGCCAACCCCTCGCTGAGACCGAGCGCGGACGCCCCGGGCCCCTGGGCTCCGATGATGGCGCGGTTGGGGTATTGTGTCACCTCCGGGTAGTGCCCGCGATCCAGTTTCGCCACCAACCGGTCGCCCACGCCTGCGGGGAGCAGGGCAAGGGACTGGCAGAGCAGCAGATTGAGCAGGTCGGCGCGCGTCGCGCTGACGTTGCTCCACAGGGCGCGCTGGTAGCGGGTGAAAGCCGCCCGCAGCGCCGGCTCGCCCGCGAGCCGGTCGGCCAGTTGCCGCGCGAGGTCGAGGTTGATCCGCAGCATCTCGCGCACGAGGCGCTCGGGGTCCGCCGCGGCGGCGTTCGCAGGATGGATGCGGTAGTCGAGCAGTTCTGCGTCCAGGATCCCCAGCTTGTTTTCGAGCGCGGCCACCACCAACGCGTGGTACTCGTAAGCGAGGCGGTACTCTTGGAACGGGTGCGCGCGCAGGTAACCTGCGCGCGCGACGAAGTTGCTCGTCGGACCGGCGAAGTTGGCGAGTCCCAGCCATTCGGCGGTGTCGGGCGTGTTCACGCCGTCGAAGCCTGCGGAGTAGCTCCACGCGGCAGCGAACCACCTCGCCCGCAGGGTATCAGGGGGCAGGGTGTTGCCCTGCTCGTCGATCAGGCGCAGGCGCGTGCAGACGAGGTCGATCTCGGGATGCGCCTCCAGGTAGGCTAGGCACCGCTCCAGGCGGCGGGGATGGTAGCAGTCGTCAGAGTTGAGGATGGCGAGGTAGTCGCAGTCATCCGCCAGCGCCACGGCGCGGTTGAGCGTGGTGGGAGTTCCCGTGTTGGGCTGGATGACCACGTCCGTCCGGGTCTCGATTCGCCCGTGCCCGGCTGTTGGTGGTGAGGGGGCGAAGGCCGGTTCGTCGGCCCCTGCCATCAGCGCGTTGAGGCTCCCGTCTGTCGAGCCGTCGTCGATGATGATGATGCGGTCGGGCGGGCGGCTCTGCACGCGCAGGGAAGCGACGGCCGCCGCCACGTAGCGGACATGGTTGTGGAGCGGAATGAGAACGGCGACTTTCAAAACCGAGGGCGATTACCCGCCAGGATGAAGCATCGCGGCAGCCGGGGAAAGCTGGAAAAGCAGGAACGCACCCGTCCAGCAGCCATGATCGTCCCGCCACTAGGAAGCTTCCGCGTCAGCAGGGTCCGTATCGCCTGAAGGGAGCGGCAGACTTAGCCAACCGGGAAAGCTCGCTACTTGTTGCCGATGGACACGAGTTCCACGTCGAAAAGCAACGTGGCACCCGGGGGGATCGGAGCCCCTGGAGGCGGCGTGTCGCCGTAGGCGAGTTCCGAAGGGATGGCCAACTGCCACTTGGAGCCGGTCTTCATCTTCTGGAGCGCCTCGGTCCAACCCTTGATCACCCCATTGACCGGAAAGCTGACCGTGCCGCCCGGCTGTTTCTCGCTGTCGTCAAACACCGTGCCGTTGGTCAGCGATCCGCGGTATTTGACCGTCACGGTATCCGTCGTCTTGGGCATCGGGCCAGTCCCCTCCTTGACAACTTTGTACTGCAAGCCGTCTGGCAGCGCCTGGACGCCCGGCTTGGCCTTGTTGGCGTTCAGATACGCCAAGCCCTCGCGCTTGTTCTTACCGCCGCCAAAATTGTCCATGAGCACGTCCTTGGCTTCGGCCTCGGTCAACTGTGGCTGCGCGCCCGCGAACACGTCGCGCACGGCAGCGGCGAACTGCACGGCATCAAGGTCGATCCCCTTTGCCTTGAGGGTCTGGGCCACGTTGAGGCCGACCGCGTAGCTGAGTTTCTCCTTGTCGGTTTTCGGCGGGGTGGACTGAGCCAGGAGCGGGGTAGCCGCACTCAACAGGAGGCAGCAGGCAGTCAGCGGCAGCAGGATTCTCATGGAAGTGGGGATGGTACGGGTGGGCAAACGAACGGAGATGGAGGCGACCCGGGCGCGCCTGCCCCCCAACTGAGCCACGGTTGCGCGGTTTGTCAAAGGAACGGCGCGCGGCGGACGATTGCTTTTCCGGGTTGTCGGACGTAGCGGATTTTGCTAGAACGCAAATTGCTATCGACTTCCGGTGGCAGGACACACTTTCTTTATTTCGACATGGATCTTTCAATCATCGGCAGCGGCTACGTGGGGCTGGTCAGTGGCGCGTGCTTCGCGGAGGTCGGCCACACCGTCGTCTGCGTGGACAACGACCTGAAAAAGGTCGAGTCCCTGCAGGCGGGCCACATCCCCATCTACGAGCCGGGCCTCGAAGAACTCGTCCAGCGCAATGTCGCCTCGGGTCGGATGCGCTTCACCAACTCCATCGCGGACGGGGTGGACCACAGCGAGGTCGTCTTCATCGCCGTCCCCACCCCGCCCCAGGCGGACGGCAGCGTGGACCTTTCCTACATCGAGCGCGTGGCGCGCGAGATTTCCGGCGTGCTCAAGCCCGGCCAGTACCGGGTGGTCGTGGACAAGAGCACGGTGCCCGTCAAGACGGGCGACAAGGTGTCCGAGACGATCAAACGCTACGGGAGCAGGGGCGCGGAATTCGATGTGGTCAGCAACCCGGAGTTTCTGCGCGAAGGCTGCGCCGTGGCGGACCTCATGCATCCGGACCGCATCGTCATCGGCTCCAAAAGTGACCGCGCACTGGCGATCATGAAGAAGCTCTACGAGCCGTTCATGGCCCCGATCCTGGTGACGGACATCAACTCGGCGGAACTCATCAAGCACGCGGCCAACTCCTTCCTGGCATTGAAGATCAGCTACATCAACGCGGTTAGCGCCATCTGCGACGCCAGCGGCGCGGACATCGAGAAGGTCGCCGACGGCATCGGCATGGACCGCCGCATCGGCCGCAACTTCCTCAACGCGGGCCTGGGCTACGGAGGGTCCTGCTTCCCGAAGGACCTTGCCGCGTTCATCGCCATCAGCGAGGACCTGGGCGTGCCGTTCACACTGCTCAAGGAGGTCCAGCGCATCAATTCAAGCCAGCGCGAGCGATTCCTGAAGGGCCTGCGCGACACCCTGTGGATCCTGCGCGACAAGAAGATCGCGGTCTGGGGGCTGACGTTCAAACCCGATACCGACGACATCCGCTGCTCGGTGGCCATCGACTTCATCCAGGACCTGCTCAAGGAAGGCGCGCACGTCACCGCCTACGATCCCAAGGGCATGGAGAACGTGGCGAAGTTCGGGCTCATCCCCGGCGCGAAGATGGCCGCCTCGCCCCTGGAAGCGGCCCAGGGCGCGGAGGCGCTCATCATCGCCACGGAATGGCACGAATTCGGCATGGTCGATCTGGCGCACCTCAAGGAGGCCATGCACTCGCCGCTGGTGTTCGACGGCCGAAACCTGCTCGACCCGGCCACGATGCGGCGGATGGGTTTCCACTACCGCTCCATCGGGCGTCCCGAGGGCCAAAAAAGCTGAAGGTTGCACAAGGCCGCGCGGAGAATGTTTTACGATAAGGGTCTTGTAACCCGTTACCCACACATGAAAAACCTGATTATCTTGGCTATCGGCACGGCGGCTCTTTGTGCGTTGAACATCGGCTGCACGGCCTCGGCAGGCGTCCATCCTTCCTCCACGGCGAAGCCCGCTTCGAACGTGCAGGTGGCCTATGTCGCCGCTCCGCGGGCCCGGTGAAGGATCACCCTTCGTGGTGCCGGTGACACCTTGACCGAACCTATCCAAACTATGAAAAACATCCTCGCCATCTCCGCATTAATCGTCGCCGCCCTGACCCTCAACGTTGGCTGCACGGCCAGCGCGGGCGTCCACAAGGCCGACGCCACCAAGGCCAGCACCGCGACGCAGGTCGCTTACGTCACGGCTCCGGCGAAATAACGCCGGGCTGGTCATTGGTTACTGCCAGGATACTTTGCCGGAGGTTTGGCTTCCCCGTCGCGGACGGTCTTGGAAAGCCTGACATGGCAGCGCATCTTGGTCCAGCCCCAGTTTTCCGACGCGCCACCAAGGTTTTCCAGGATGCGCGGTACATAATTTCGGGAGCGGGTTGCGGGCGGGGACGAACGGAACCAGCAAAGACGTGATGGCAACGCCTACGTTCATGGCCCGAGGTTTGTGCTTGGCCTCCCTGCTGCTCGCTTCGGCGGCGACTCCGGCCGCCGCGGAAAACTTCCGCGAGCGCTACCAGGCCGCCCAAGAGGCGAAGGATGAAAACCTCGGTCAGACGATCCTGGACGAATGGAAGGCCGCCCAACCTGATGATCCGGAATACTACATCACTGCGGCGAACCGGGCGTTCGACCGCCACCAGGGAGTCGTCATCTCGACCAAACCTGCGGCGGCGGGGGAGTTTGCCGTCACTGACCAGAAGACGGGGAAGGCAGTCGGCAGCATCGGTCAGGGTGCTCCGGACGCGGCAGACTTCAAGAAGGCGATCAGCCTGCTCAAGCAGGGATTGTCGAAAGCTCCCCAGCGGATCGACATCTATCTCGGGATGGCCACCTTGGACGAGGAATCCGGCGACCTGAAAAGCTTGGTCAACGATCTGGCGGCAATGGCCGCTTACGCCAAGGCCCACCCGGATGGCTTGCAGGGCAAGGACGGTGCTCCCTATCCTACCCCGACCAACGAAAGACTGGCGCTGGCGATCAACCTCTTCGCCAACCGGAGCTTCCAGCGCAGCACGCCCGCGGGCGACCGGGCCTTCCACGAGCTGGCGGGCCTGGATGTCCAGGCGTTTCCCGACCTCAGGTACGGCTACAACCTCCTGGGCATCTACTACACGACGGTGGACAAGAACCCGAGGCTCGCGCAAGAGAACTTCGGGCGCGCGTTGGCCATCGCGCCCGCAGATTCGCTGATCTGGATCAACGTGGGCCTCGTGCGCTCCCGCAACGGCGAGAAGAAGGAAGCGGCAGCGGCTTTCCAGAAGGTCGTCGAACTGAACAACAACGCGGAGTGCGTCCAACAGGCCAAGGAAGAATTGGCGAAGCTGCGATGAAGGTGGTGGTGCCAGCCTCGATCTACCGGCCCAACGTCGCTGCCATCCTGACGAACGGCGCGGGGAAGATCCTGGTCGGCGAGCGGGTGAACGTGCCCGATTCCTGGCAATTTCCCCAAGGCGGCCTGGAGCCGGGCGAGACCCCTGAACAGGGGCTGGTGCGCGAGTTGCGTGAGGAAATTTCCCTGGAACCTACCGACTACGAGGTCGGGGAGCGGCGTGGGCCCTACCGCTACCTGTTTGCCCCGGGACAGACCAAGAAAGGCTACCACGGCCAGGAACAGACCTACTTCCGCGTGCGTTTGCTCGGCTCGGAATCCTGCGTCAACGCCGCGACGGAACACCCGGAATTTCGCGTGGTGCGCTGGGTCGAACCGGCCGAATACCGGCTCGCGTGGCTGCCGGAAATGAAGCGGGAGGTGTACCGGCAGGTGTTTCTCGACTTTTTTGCGCTCGAAATCGCCTGATCGCCGCCGGAGCGTACGATCCTTGCTTTAGAGACGTTCCACAGAGAGAACGTATGCTTTCGATCAAGGAACTGGAATGGCTGAGTGGCACGTTGAAGGAAATCGACGGCCTTTTGCGGGGCCTGTCGGACTTCCGTGCCTACCCGGACTTGTTACACCGCGACGACGAAGCGGTGCAGAGTTTGCTCGAACGCATCGTCCACAACGTCCAGAACGCCCGGCTGCTGAGCGGCAAGGCGCTCGACCGCATCGATGGCGCACGCGAATCCATGGTCGAGCAGGAACAACAGGCGGTCCGGAAAGCGCGCGACGAGACCGCGCACGGCTCCGACCTGCCCGTCGCCCCCCGGATCGTGCGCCCCCCGGCCAACATTGAGCAAATCCTCATGGCGAATCCGGCCGGGATGCGCGAGGTCGTGCTGGTGGCCGACCACGATCCGGCGTCCCTCCCGGCGACCGAGGCCATCCTCACGGACGAGGACTACCGGGTGCTGAGCGTACGCGATGCCTTCGAGGCCGTTTCCATCTACGCCCGCCTGTGGGCCGCGATTGACTTGGTGATCCTCGATTTCAGCATGCCCGGGTTGAGCGGCGACCTGATTTTCGAAGAACTGAAGGCGATCAATCCGAACGTTGCGGTCGTCATCAGCGGCGGCTACACCCACCCGGACAAACTCAGCCAGATGCTCAGCCGGGGGCTGAGCGGGTTCCTGCCCAAGCCGTTCACGCGGGAAAAGTTCCTGCGGCAGGTCCAGCAGGTTCTCGCGCACCGGCCGCTGGTGCGAGCCTGAAGCGCCACCGTGCGTTTTCAGTGGGTGGCCGTTTGTTCGGGCAGCGGCTCGTCCAACGTCTCGATAGACGCAACCGGCAGCCTGCTGATCGCCAAATTGGTGAGCAGTTCGATTCGCCCGTCAGAATGCTCGACCAGTGCCGTGCAACTTTCCACGAAATCACCGCAATTGTAGTAGGTCGTGCCCTGGATCTGTCGGATGCCCGCGTGGTGGATGTGCCCGCAGAGCACCCCGTCCACCTCGTACTGCCGGGCGTAGCGGACGATGGCCCCCTCAAACTCGCCGATGAACGACACGGCGTTTTTCACCCGGCCTTTGACGTACGCGCTCAGCGACCAATATCCCCAGCCCAAGCGGCGCCGCAGAAAGTTCACCGGCCGATTGAGCTTGAGCAGGAACTGGTAGCCCACGTCGCCGATGAAGGCGAGCCAACGGACGTTTTGCACGACGGTGTCGAGTTCGTCGCCGTGGATGATGAGCAGGCGGCGGCCGTCGATCGTGGTGTGGATGGCGTTGGGAGCGATGAGCAGGTTGCCGTACTGGCCATAGAACCCGCGCACGAACTCGTCGTGATTGCCGGGGATGTAAACGAGCCGTGTGCCTTTGCGGCCTGCACGGAGGATTTTCTGGATCACGTCGTTGTGGGTCTGCGGCCAATAACGGCTGCGGCGCAGGCTCCACACGTCGATCAGATCGCCGACGAGGTAGAGAGTTTCGCACTCGTTTTCGCGCAGAAAGGCGAGCACCGCCTCGGCGTTGCTGCCGCGGGTGCCCAGATGCAGGTCGGAAATCCAAGCGCTACGATAATGCTGGGGCGTCATCTACCAGCCATAGTGGTCGCAGCGGTGCCGGACCACAAGGGAGCGCCGGTGACATTTCCGTCACCTCATCGCTTGGCGGAGCCTACAGACTGGCTCTGGCCTTGCGCCTGCGACCCGCCACCCTGGCTCTGGCTCTGGCTTTGCGACTGCCGCTGCTCCGGCGGCGGGATCTCACAGTAAATTTCCTGCGTGGCGTCGTTGATCTCGGAAAGACGCTTCTGGAAGCGGTCGAGGTACTGGTGCAGGCCAGCCTGGAACACCTCGCCGATCCGCGTGTAATCCAGTTCGCCGCGCAGCTTGCCGCCAAGACGCTCGGCCTCGTTGGAAAAGCGGTCCTCGGAGACCCCGCTGATGCTGTGCAAGGCAAAGTCGAGCCGGTGGATGCAATGCCGCAGGGCACGCGGAAAGGAGTCGTTCATGATCAGGAACTCCGCCACTTTCCAGGGCGCGATCTGGCCGACGTAGAGCTTCGTATAGGCCTCCAGCGCACTGCACGAGCGCAGCACAGCCATCCATTGCACCGTGTCCACGTTGCCGCCGACCCGCTCGCCGCTGGGCAGGAGGATGTGGTACTTCACGTCGAGGATGCGCGAGGTGCGGTCGGCGCGTTCGAGGAACTTGCCCAGTTGGATGAATTGCCAGCCCTCGCCGTGGGTCATCGTGGCGTCTGTGATGCCGATGAACTGGAACGACCCCTGGAGGATGTGCTTGAAGAACTGGTAGGAGCTGGCGTGAAAAAGTTCGCGGGCTCCCTTCGAGCGGATGAAGAGGTAGAGCTCGTTGAGGTGTTCCCACATCTCGGAACTGATCTGTTCGCGCACGCTCCGGGCGTTCTCGCGGGCGCGGGACAGGCACGAGAAAATAGAATTCGGGTTCTTCTGCTCGAAGGTGACGAACTCGACGACAGACTCGCCGTCAGCCTCGGCGTAGAACTTGTGGAAAAGCTCGTGTTCCTCCAGCGAGTTGATGATCGGCGCCCAGTGCTGGCGCACGGTGGCCTCGCTCTGCTCGAAGTCGAGCATGAGTTGCTGGTTGACCTCCAGGATGCGGGCGTTGTTCTCGGCCCGCTCGATGTAGCGGCTCATCCAGTACAGGCAGTCGGCGGCGCGGCTTAGCATGAGAAAGTTAGCGAAAACCGGGTCAGGCGGATTGCGTAGAAGCGGATGTCTCGCGTTCGACCGCGACAACGTGCAAGGCACTGACGACCACGTCGCCCCCCTCATCGAACCAGACCAGAATGCGCGTACCACGCGGATCGATGCTGGCATGATCCCTAGTCGGCACATGGTAGCGATGGCCGCTGCTGGTGATAATCACGAACGATTGAAAAGGCACGGCTTCCAACATCGGGCGGATTTTATCGATCATAGCGTAAATCGCAGCCGCTTACTCCTCCAGCACCCATGTGTCTTTGCTCCCCCCACCCTGCGAGGAGTTTACCACCAGCGAACCCTTCTTCATCGCCACCCGGGTCAAGCCGCCCGGCAGGATCGTGATCTTTTCTCCGTAAAGGATGTAGGGCCGCAGATCGATGTGCCTTCCTTGCAGGTTGCCGCCCTCCGCCGCGTTGTCCACGTACGAAGGCGAGCGTGAGAGCGAGATCACCGGCTGCGCGATGTAGTTGCGCGGGTTGGCCTGGATCAGTTCGCGGAACTTCTCGATCTCCGCCTGACTCGCCTGCGTGCCGATGAGCATGCCGTAGCCGCCGCTTTCATTGGCTGCCTTCACCACGAGTTGATCCAAGTGGTCCAGGATGTACGACCGGTCCTTTTCCTCGCTGGAAAGATACGTCTGCACGTTCGGCAGGATGGGCTCTTCGCCGAGGTAGAACCTGATCATCCGCGGCACGAAATAATACATCACCTTGTCGTCCGCCACGCCCGTACCGATGGAATTGGCCAAGCTGACCTTCCCCCGGCGGTATGCCTGCACAATGCCCGGCACGCCCAGGCAGGAATCCGGCCGGAACACCTGCGGGTCCAGGAAATCGTCGTCGATGCGGCGGTAGATGACATCCACGGGCTTGAGCCCCTTGGTCGTCTTCATGAAGACCTCGTCGTTCTGCACCACGAGGTCGCGCCCCTCCACGATCTCGATCCCCATGGACCGCGCGAGATAGGAATGTTCGTAGTACGCCGAGTTGTAAATGCCCGGGGTGAGCAGGACGACCGTCGGGTCGCGGCGCGAATCCGGGGCGATGTAGCGCAGCAGGTTGAGCAGGTTCTGCGCGTAGTCGTCCACCGGGCGGACCGCGTGGCTGGCGAACAGGCGCGGGAACACCCGCTTCATGGCCACGCGGTTTTCCAACACGTAGGAAACGCCCGAGGGACACCGCCCATTGTCCTCCAGGACGAGGTAGTTCCCGTCCTTGTCGCGGATGAGGTCCGTGCCGCAGATGTGGATGTAGATGTCCCGGGGCACGTTGAAACCCATGAATTCCTTGCGGAAATGGGCCGCGCTGAGCACGTATTCCGCCGGGATCACCTTTTCCTTGAGGATGCGCTGCTCGTGGTAGATGTCGTGCAGGAAAAGGTTCAACGCGCGGATGCGCTGCTCCAACCCGCGTTCCAGGTGCGCCCACTCGTCCGCCGGGATGATGCGCGGGATCAGGTCGAAGGGAAAGATCCGCTCGGTCCCCTGATCGTCGTTGTAGACGGTGAACGTGATGCCCTGGGTCAGGAAGGAAGTGTCCGCCAGCGCGCGCTTGCGGCAGAATTCCTCGTGGCTCATGCCCTGGAACCGGGACAACAGGTCTTTGTAGTGGGACCGCACCTCGCCGGGCGCAGTGAACATTTCGTCAAAGAAACTTTCCGGCTGATAGTTTTCGAAAAAAGTGTCCACGGTATCCTCGACCATGCATTGAGACTACTGGCTGCCCAGGAATACGGGCCGATCCGCCCTCAGGGGAGAGCGCGACGGGAAATTGCATCCGGGCCAAGGGCACCATCCTAGGCCGTGGCGCTCCCGTGTTCAACAACCCTTTCGGACGCGGTGGAACACCCGGCTGTAACCCTCCCCCGGCGCGGTCCGCCTGTCCTCAGACCAACCCGGCTGCCCGCACCTGCTCGATGAATACATGGAAGAATTCCTTCTGCCGCGCCACGCCGCGCCGGAGCACGGGCTTGAGGTTGCTCAGGTCGTTGACGTTGAAGCACAGGTCCACGCTGTAGATGAACGCCATCATCTCGTCGTTGGTCATCACGCTCGTGCCGATGAGCACCAGGAACTGCGTGCGCCGCTGGTTGGGCGGCAGATTGATCGCCTCGTAGAGCACCGTGTTGTTGCCCAGGTAACAGTCACCGAAATTCTCGTCGATGACCACCACGTCGTACACGTGCGTCTTGAGTTTCAGGGAAATGTCCTCCGCGAACAGGCCGACGTGCAGCTTGTAGTCCATGCTGCTGAGCTGATCGACGACGGCCTGCTGGTATTCGGGCTGGTCGATGCAGACCAACGCCGTCAGGTCGCCGGGCTCGAAAATGTCGAAGCGCGTCTCAAACTCTTGGTTGTGGGAAGTGAGGTTCATGGGGAGGCTGAAAGTCAGTACCGGCTGGAGGAAGCGGTATCGAGCCGCAGGCCGCTGTTCTTGTTCTTCTCCTCGCCTCGGCTTTTCTTGATGAGGTCGATCTGGCGGATGACCTTGCCCTTCTTGGAGGCAAAAAGCATCGCCGCTTCCTCGTCCAACTGTCCGGCCTCGTAGGCATGGATGATGGACTGGTCGAAGGTGAACCAACCGAACGTTTCGCTGGCCTCGATGATGTCGTAGAAGTTGCGTCCCTCTTCCTCGCCCAAGGCGATGGCTTCCTTCGTGCGCAGGTTGTTGCCCATCACCTCCATGATGAGCTGGCGACCGCCCGTCGTGCGGGGCGCGAGGCGCTGGCTGACCACGTAGCGGAGCGTGTCGGCTAGTCGCTGGCGGATGAGCTTTTCCTCCGCCTGGTCGAACAGGCCCAGGATGCGGTTGATGCTCTGACCCGCGTCGATGGTGTGCAGCGTGCTCAGCACGAGGTGGCCCGTCTCGGCGGCGGTCATGGCGATCTCGACCGTCTCGCGGTCGCGCATCTCACCGACCAGGATCACCTTGGGTGCCTGGCGCAGCGCGGCGCGCAGGCCGTTGGGATAGCTGTCGAAGTCCGTGCCCAATTCCCGCTGGTTGAACGTGCTCTGGTGGTGCGGGTGGATGAACTCCACGGGGTCCTCCAGCGTCACCACGTGGAACGCATGGTTGCGGTTGATCTCGTTGAGCACGGCGGCCAGCGTCGTCGTCTTGCCCGAGCCCGTCGCGCCGGTGACGAGCACGAGGCCCGTCTTCTCGCGGCAAATCTGCTCGAAGATGTTCGGCAGGCCGAGGCTGCCCAGACTCGGGATGACGCTGTTGAGTTTCCGCATGACGACCGACACCCGCCCCTGCTGGCGGAAGATGTTCACGCGGAAACGGGCCTGGTTGCCCAACTGGTAACCGCAATCGCACGAGCCGCTTTCGAGCAGGTGCTGGATCAGCCGCCGGTTGTTGCCCAGGATGTTGAGCGCGATGTTCTCGGTCTGGTAGGCGGTCAGCGAGTCGATGGGCGGATCGACCGCGATGGGCTTGAGCTGGCCGAAGGCTTCGACCTGGAGCGGCCGGCCCACGGAAAAGTTCAGGTCGGAGATACCGTCGTAGCTCTGGAGCATGGCTCCAAGAATGGCGTCGAGTTCTACGCTACGCATGGGAGGAAAGGCGGAAGGCGGAAGGCGAACAGACTCAAAGCATTTGTCTCGAATCAATCTTCGAAGTCATCGGGCGGCTGCGTGAGGAAGGGGCGGAACTTCTTCTTGTCGTTCGCCTTTTCGTAGGCTTCCTCGGGAGAGATCCGCAAGTTGCGCAGGTGGTCCATGATGGCGTCGTCGAGGGGCTGGTTGCCCTTCTTCTTGCCGACCTGGATCATGCCGGGAATCTGGTGGGTCTTGCCTTCGCGCACGAGGTTGGCGATGGCCGAATCGAACACCAGGATTTCCAGGGCGGCGACGCGGCCAGGCTTGTCGATACGCCGGAACAGGTTCTGCGCGACCACGCCCTTGAGCGATTCCGCCAGGGTGGCGCGCACCTGGTTCTGCTGGCTGCTCGGGAAAATGTCGATGACGCGGTCCACCGTTTTGGCGGCGCTGGAGGTGTGCAGCGTGCCGAAAACCAGGTGGCCCGTCGCCGCAGCGGTCAGGGCGAGTTCGATGGTTTCCAGGTCGCGCATTTCACCGACCAGGATGATGTCCGGGTCCTCGCGCAACGCCCCGCGCAGGGCGGCAGCGAAGGATTTCGTGTGCACGCCCACCTCGCGGTGGTTGACCAGGGACTGCTGGCTCTTATGGACGAACTCGATGGGGTCTTCCACGGTGATGATGTGGTCCTGCCGGTGCAGGTTGGCGTAGTCGATCATCGCCGCGAGCGTCGTGCTCTTGCCCGAGCCGGTTGGCCCGGTGACGAGCACCAAGCCCTTCTTGAGCAGCGGGAACCGTTTGAGCACGGGCGGCAGGTTCAGGTCGTCGCACGTCATGACCTTGCTCGGGATGAGCCGGAACACGGCGGCGATGCCGTACTTCTGGTTGAGGAAGTTGGCCCGGTAACGCGCGACGCCCGGAATCTCGTAGCCGAAGTCCACGTCACCCGTCTCCTCGAAGACCTTGATTTTCATTTCCGGCGCGATCTCGTAGACCATCGACTGGAGTTCGTCGTTGGTCAGCGGGGGATAATCGACGCGGATAAGATCGCCGTTGATGCGGAGCATCGGCGGGTTGCTCGTGGAAAGATGGAGGTCCGAGGCTTTCTGCTCGGACATCAGTTTGAAGAAGGCGTCGATCCTGGCCATGGTCGTGGGATGAGGTGCGGACGGCTCCTTTCGTAGCTGGATTGATGCCACGCCCCCGCGAGGCAACGCCGGACCGGACTCCGGACGTTTCCCCGGCACACGGCCCTGTTTTGTTGTAGTAAACTGGACCGATGGAATCCCCCTGGCGTCAGATTTTGCTGTTGGCGACGATGCTGGGGCTGCCGGTCGCCTTCGCGTCGTTCTGCATCGCGCTTTCCGGGCGGAAGCCGGGCAAGCCCGCCTCGTACCTGGCGTACTTTTTTCTTTTCGGTTGCCTGGGCCAGTGGCTTTTCACGTTCCAACTGTGGCCCTCCCCGATGAGCCGGGCCCTGCTCGCATTCCTGTTGACGGCGGCACCGGCCGCCTGCCTGGGGCTGGCCGTGCTGCTCCAGCGCAGCCCGCTCCGGCGGCCGTTCGACACCGGGGCGATGGTGACGTGCTACCTCTACCCCGTGCTCGCCGCCGCCGGGGCCGTGCTCGTGCGGTTGGGGATGGGCCGCTAGCCGACGCGCAGCAGCCCGTAATACCAGTTCACGATCTCCGGTCCGGCAAACATCCACCACAGCGCCCCGAGCGAGAGGTAAGGTCCGAAGGGAATTTTGAACGAGTGGCTGCGGGGGCTCACCGCGAGCAGCAGCACCCCGACCACCGCCCCGGCCATCGACGCCGCCGCGACCGTGAAGAACACCGCTTTCCAGCCCAGGAACGCGCCGATGCCCGCGATGAAGTACACGTCCCCGAAGCCCATCGCCTCCCGCGGGAAGACGTACTCGCGCAGGCGGCCGGAGAACCCCGCCAGTTTCTCCAGGGGGTACGTCTGGCCGTCGAATTCCAGCCGGTTGTAGAAGCAGCGCAGCGTGGCGTCGGTGTGTTCGCGGCCCGCGAGCACGAGCTGGTCGCAACGCAGCACGAGTTCATCCGTCTCGCGCGAGAAGTATTCGCTCCAGAGTTCGCTTTCGGCACCGATCCGCATCCGGGCGTCGTCTTTGCCCTCCCGCTGCCAGACGAAATCCTGCGCCTGCGGCAGCACGACGCGCTTCTTGCCGAACGCCAGCTTGCCGCCCTCCACGACGGCCCAGAGCGTGCCGAAACCCGTCGCCGCGCCCACGAGCGACCACAGCAACCCCAGCGCGTGCGAGGTCTCACCCATGAGCTGCGGGATGGCCAGGCAGGACAGCAGCCCCGCCACCGCGCAGCCCCACGTGATCTCGTGCGGAATGATGAAGTGGTCGAAGTCGATGAACGTGGCCACGAGCACCAGCGCCACGAAAATCCAGTACGGTCCGACGACGATCCACTCCGCCTGGAAGCGGCGCAGGACGAGGAAGAACAGGGTGGCCGTGAGCAGTTCCACCAGCGGATAACGCACCGCGATGCGCCCGTGGCAATGGGCGCAGCGTCCGCGCAAGGCCAGCCAACTGAAGACCGGCAGATTTTCGTACCAGGCAATCAGCGCCTTGCAGTGCGGGCAGAACGAGCGGCGCGGCTCGTTGACGGAAAGCCCCAGCGGCAGCCGGTAGATGCACACGTTCAGGAACGACCCCACGACGCCTCCCAGCACGAAAGCCGCGAACGCAAAAAAGAGGTCGTAGTAATACAGCGGCATAAGTCCCGGTGTCCCGGTCCGTAGCGGGAATGATGCCGCGTCCGACCGGGCAGCTTGCGTCAGCGGACCTTCGCCTTCTTGTCCTCGCACTCCTCCTGCAGCCGGCGCACCTCGCGGGAAAGTTGCAGGCGGATGCTGTCCGCCTCGGTGGCGTCCCGCGCGTCCACCGCTTTCTGGAGTTGCGCCTGGAGGAACACCTCCCGCTCGGCGATGCGCGCCTTGTAGGTGGACTCGATCTCGGCGATGGCGGCGCGTTGCTCCGCGGAAAGCCGGGTCGTGGGCGCTTGCTTTTCCAGCCGTTCCATGGCGAGTTCGTAGGCGGATTTCATGGGTGAGAGGCGCTACGCGCCAGTGCAGGATGCAGGATGCAGGATGCAGGATCAGACTTACAGGGATAAAGTAGCCCATCGGCCTGCGGGTCAAGTCTGTATCTTGCATCCTGCATCCTGCAT
>CALMAQ010000356.1 GCA_937859745.1 uncultured Verrucomicrobiota bacterium
CCCCGGACGCTGCTGGGGGTCCGTGTCCCCCGGGAACGCCCCACCCCCCCCCGGCCGGTTTGCCCGGGAATGGGGCGGCCGGTTTTCGAGTCCCTGCTCCCGGACCTGGACGCCGTGATCATTGAGGATTACGCCAAGGGATTTCTCACCCAGCCGTTTGTGGACCGCATCGGTGCCCTGGCCCGCGCGCAGGGCAAGCTCGTGACCGTTGACCCCAACCCGCGTAACGCATTGCGCTGGAACGGCGTCACCGCGATCAAACCTAACCGGGTAGAAGCCTTCCACGTCGCTGGGATGCCCCCCGTGGAAGTGACGGAGCCCGTGGAAGATGACCCTGCGTTGCGGCGGGCTGGGGAACGGCTCCTCGAACTCTGGGACACCGAGATGGTGCTGATCACCTTGGGCGAGCAGGGGATGATGCTGTTCCGCCGTGGTCATCCTGCGTATCCGGTTCCGCCTTGCCGCCGGGAGGTTTTCGATCTTTCGGGCGCGGGGGATACGTCCATCGCCCTCTTCACCCTCGCGCTGGCGGCGGGCACTTCCCCCGAGGAAGCCACGAACATCGCCAACCACGCGGGCAGCGTCGTGGTCGGCAAGCTGGGCATCGCCACGCTGAACGCCGACGAACTGCTCGCCAGTCTCCAGTCCAGGCGATAGGCTCCCGCCCAAGCGCCCGCATCCGATGCTTGCTCCCAAACGATCCGCCGTGTTCTTCGACCGTGACGGCACCTTGATGGAAGAGGTGAACTACTGCGCGGACCCGGCGCACGTGCGCGTGTTCGCCGATGCGCCCGCGGCCCTCGTGCAGCTCCGCCATCTGGGCTTTGCCCTCATCATGGCCACCAACCAGAGCGGCATCGGACGCGGCTACTTCACCGAGCGGGACTTCCAGAACGTGCAGGCGGAGTGCCTCCGCCAGTTGGAACCGGGGACGCTCGATGCCTGCTACCACTGTCCCGAGGCCCCGGAGGGGGCGTCCATCCGGCGCAAACCCGGGCCTGGAATGCTCTGGGAGGCCGCGCGCGACCAGTCGCTCGACGTGGCAAGCTCCTACATGGTCGGCGACAGCGCCAGCGACGTGGGATGCGGCGAGCGCGCTGGCGTGGCGGCCACGGTCCTGGTCCTGACCGGAAAGGGACGGGCGCAGCGCAGCCGGTGTCAGCCCGGCTACGTGGCCGCCGGACTCGCGGACGCGGCGGCTTGGATCCTGGCCAGGATGGACGCGCACCATGGGTAAAATCATCGGCATCATTCCTGCCCGGTGGAGTTCCACGCGGTTCCCCGGCAAGCCGCTCGAATCGATCGCGGGCAAGCCGCTCATCCAGCACGTCTGGCAGCGGTGCCTAGGTGCCAGCAAGCTCGACGGCGTCATCGTGGCGACGGACGACATGCGAATCGCCGAGACCGCGTTCGGCTTCGGCGCGGAAGTTGCCATCACCGCCAGCCGCCACCAGAGCGGCACGGACCGCATCGCGCAGGTCGCGGCGCGGTTGGGCCGCGACGTTTCCCATGTCATCAACATCCAGGGCGACGAGCCGACCATCGCCCCCGCGCTTATCGACCGCTTGGCCTCGGCGCTCAAGCGCGACCGCAACCTCCGCATGGTCACGGCCGCAACCATCCTGCGCGACCCGGCGGAGATCCAAAATCCCAACTGCGTCAAAGTCGTGCTCGCAAAGGACGGCAGCGCCCTGTACTTTTCCCGCAGCGTGATCCCCCACCCGTCCGGCGTGGCCGCTGCCTCCTCCGGCGTCGTCTACCACCGTCACCAAGGGATCTACGGTTATGAGCGGCGCTTCCTCGCCCAATACGTGCGCTGGAAGCCGACCCCGTACGAGCAGGCCGAACGCCTGGAGCAGCTCCGCGCGCTGGAGCATGGGGTCCGCATCCGTGTACTCGTGACCGAGTACCTTTCCCTCGGGGTGGACACGCCTGAGGACGTGCCGCGCGTGGAGGAGTTGCTCCTGGCCGGTTACGGCAGCGACGTATTGGTCTAGCTTCTTATGAAATACATTTTCATCACCGGCGGCGTGGTCAGTTCCGTCGGCAAGGGCCTCGTCGCCGCGGCGCTCGGCACCCTGCTCGAACATCGTGGGCTGAAGGTCGTCCTGCAAAAATTCGATCCGTACCTGAACGTCGATCCCGGGACGATGAACCCCTTCCAGCATGGCGAGGTCTACGTGCTCAACGACGGGGCCGAGACCGACCTGGATTTCGGTCACTACGAGCGGTTCACGAACAGCGTGCTCACGCGCCACAACAGTCTGACCAGCGGGCAGGTCTACGAGACGGTGATCGCGCGGGAACGTCGGGGTGATTACCTCGGCAAGACGGTGCAGGTCATTCCGCATGTCACCGACGAGATCAAGGCGCGCATCCACCTGGTGGAACGCGAGCAGCCAGCCGACGTGCTGATCACCGAGATCGGTGGCACCACGGGCGACATCGAGGGCCTGCCCTTCCTGGAAGCCATCCGGCAGTTCACGCTCGAGGTCGGTCCGCGCAACGCCATCGTGATCCACGTCACTCTGGTTCCCTACATCAAGGCGGCGGGCGAACTCAAGACCAAGCCCAGCCAGCAGAGCGTCGCCCGGCTGCGCGAGATCGGCCTCCAGCCGCAGGTGCTGATCTGCCGGACGGAGCGTCCCCTGGAGGCAGACGTGCGCGCCAAGCTCTCTATGTACTGCAACATCCCGGCGGGGGCCGTCGTGGAAATGCGCGACGTGGAGCACACGATCTACGAGGCACCGCTGATGCTCCAGGCCGAGCGCGTGGACGAAACCGTCTGCGAGTTGCTCTCGTTGAAGGCCCCGGCTGCCGACATGACGGACTGGAAACGGTTCGTCGGGCGCGTGGTCCAACCCAAGAAGAGCGTCACGGTCGCCATCGTCGGCAAGTACATCGAACTACAGGACGCCTACAAGAGCATCTACGAATCCCTGACCCATGCCGCCGCCAGCCACGACAGCGCCATCAACCTGCTGCGGATCGACGCGCAAGCGTTGGAGGAAGGCGGCGAGGCGGTCGCCGCGGCGTTGCGCGAGGTGACGGGCATCGTCGTACCCGGCGGGTTCGGCGAGCGCGGCATCGAGGGTAAGATCCAAGCGGCGGGCTACGCACGGCTCAACAAGGTCCCGTACCTCGGATTGTGCTTGGGGATGCAGGTGGCGACCATCGAATTTGCACGCAACGCCTGCGGCCTGGCGAACGCCAACAGCACCGAGTTCGACTTGGACACCCCTCACCCGGTCATCAGCCTGCTGGAACAGCAGCGCGAAGTGCGCGAAAAGGGCGCTTCCATGCGGCTGGGCGTATGGCCCACGAAAATTACCCGTGGCACGCTCGCCGCGCATGTCTACGGGCGCGACGAGATCGAGGAGCGCCATCGCCACCGCTACGAGTTCAACAACGAATACCGCGAGATGATGATCGGCAAGGGCCTGGTCATCGCGGGCACTTCGCCCGACGGCTCGTTGGTCGAGATGATCGAATTGAAGGATCATCCCTGGTTCCTGGCCAGCCAGTTTCATCCCGAGTTCCTCTCGAAACCAAACGCCCCGCACCCGCTGTTTCGCGGGTTCCTCGGTGCCTGTCTGGCGCACCAGAGTTGACAGACGGGTGCTGGCGGCCCTTGCTAATTCTGAACGAAAACCGGCACGGCCCCCTCTAAAGCAAGAAGATCGATCCCCGCCGCGGGGCTTCGTGATCCGCCCCGCTTGCCATGAGAACCCTGTTTTCCTTCCTCGCCGCTTTGCTGCTCACGGCGGTTCCGGTCGGAGCACAGGACAACAAGCCTGCCGAGCCGACGGGCGACACCCGATCCGCCTACTTTGCCGGGGGATGCTTCTGGTGCATGCAGTACGCCTTCGACCGGGTCAACGGCGTGAAAAAGACCGTCGTCGGCTACACGGGCGGCGATGTGCCCGACCCGGACTACGAAACGGTTTCGAGCGGCACGACGGGCCACGCCGAATCCATCCAGGTGATCTACGACCCCAAGGTCACTTCCTATCAGCATCTCTTGGATGTGTTTTGGAAAAACATCAATCCAATGACCGCGAACGGCCAGTTCGCGGACCATGGCACCCAGTACCGGACGGCGATTTTCTACGCCAGCCCGGAGGACAAAGTCAGCGCGGAGGCGAGCAAGGTCGCCCTGGACAAATCTGGCAAGTTTGACAAGCCCGTCGTCACCCAGATCGTGCCGCTGACCATGTTCTACCCGGCTGAGGACTACCACCAGGAGTATTACCGCAAGAACTCGGCGCATTTCCGGGCGTACGAGATTGGTTCCGGCCGTGCGGGATACATCAAGCGCATCTGGGAGACCGATCAGAGCAGCCCGTCCTCTTCCCCTTCAAAACCATGAGCACGCCCGAAAAATCTAACCCGTTCTTGCGGCAGTTTCTTCCCTGGCACGCAGGTTTCGCCGCCATTCTCGTTTTCGTCGCCTGGGTGTACCTCGGGCGCGCGCAACAACCGACCCCCATCGCCGCCAGCCCATCTCCTACTCCTATGACGATCCCAGCCAACCCTAACGGCACCTTCACCAAGCCGACCGACGCCGAACTCCGCAAGAAACTCACCGCCGAACAGTACCGCGTGACTTGCGAGGCCGGCACCGAGCCGCCTTTCCGCAATGCCTACTGGAACAACCACCGTGACGGTATCTACGTGGATGTCATCAGCGGCAAGGTCCTGTTCAGTTCCAAAGACAAGTTCGACAGCGGCACCGGCTGGCCGAGCTTCACCAAGCCTCTGGTGAAGGAAAATGTCGTCCAGCACACCGACAGTTCCTTCGGCATGGACCGCACTGAGGTGGTCGCCAAAGACAGCAACGCCCACTTGGGACATGTCTTCGATGACGGTCCTTCCGAGGCAGGTGGCATGCGTTACTGCATGAACTCCGCTTCGCTACGCTTCATCCCGGCCGACAAGCTCAGGGAGGAAGGCTACGGCGAATACGTCTCTCTTTTTGAAAAGAAGGACGGCGACAAAAAGTAAGGTGCTCGTACCCAGCGCACGGCGCGGCAGCCCTAACCGGGTTGCCGCTTTTCGCGCCACTCTTTGTACGGGATGCGCGCTAGGCTGAAGATGGCACCGCGAGTGCGAACGTAATTTCCGCCCCCGTTCATGCGCCCGATGCTGTGGATCAGATCCGCCCGGATGTATGGGCCGGCCGGGTCGATGTACTCCTCGCCCACGTGCGCGCAAAGCACCTCGCCCACGATGACGCGAGAATGTCCCACCTCAATGGTGGTGACTTCGCGGCACTCCAGGCTCGCCGGGGCTTCGGCGATGCGAGGCACCTTGACCCGGGTCGAGAGCACGGTGGTCAATCCTGCCTCTTGCAATTCGCTGACGTCAGGCGGGAAGTCGATGGCGCAGATATTCATGGCTTCCGCGAGCCCTTCGCTGACGATATTGATGACGAACTCGCCGGAGGCCCGGATGTTTTGCACCGTATCTTTCGGCACCGGCATCCCGGAAGGCGCTTCCTTCGCTTCCGGCCGGTTACCTGCGCCGATGGTCACGAGCACCGGGTCCACCCCCGCATAACTGAACGCGCTGTACGGGGCCGCGTTGACCCGCCCCGTAGAATCCATGCTCGTGACCAGTGCGATGGGCCGCGGCGTCACCAGCCCGATGATCAGGTTGTAGCGGACGTGGGCGGTCAGCGCCGCGAAATCGAATTCGTGCATGGCGGGGGCAGGATCAAACCGCCAGTGGGGCTTCTTCTTCGGCGTACTCCGTTTCGGAATACGCTTCTTCCAGTTCATCCTCGTCGGTTTGCAGCGGCGCGAAGCGTTCCGCGTTGAAGCCGTACTCGATTCCGTGGCGATTGGCGGGGTTGACGAGTTCCACCAAGTAAAGCGCGGTCTCGCCCTCCGAGTTTGCAAGGCTCACGCCCGGTACGAGGTCGCGCACGGTGTAAGTGGAGTCTTTTTTCGGGAGGGCGGTGTACAATTTCTCGATGCCCAACGGGAACTGGTCATCTACGCAGGCAACCTTCTGGCCGGGAGAAAACATGGTCCATCTTTCCTCCTGATTTCCGGTTCCGGCAAGGCTTCAGCGTGAATTTTGCGCCGTGGCGGCCACGACGGCATCCACGCCCTTCTGGCGGCGGAGGATCGGTCCCACGCTCCACAGGATGAACCCACCTTCTCCCGGTCTGGGAGCGATGGACTGCTCCAATTGCAACTGGCGGGCGATCTCCGACGCTGGCCAGTTGAACTCCCCGCCCAGTCGGTCGAGGGCGATGCTCGGATAGATCGGGATGCCGCGCGGATTGGTCGCGGGGCTCCGCCACCAACGCAGGAGAGCCGAATAGCTCTGCGGCCCGGCGTCCGGCCAGTAGAGTTGCGGCGAGAGGTAGTCCACCCATCCCTGGCGCAGCCAGTTAACGGGATCAGCGTACAGTTCGGCGTATTGGTCCACCCGCGCCTCCACCCCGGCGGGCACGTTGGGCCGGTAGATGCCGAACGGGCTGGCCCCAAACTTCGTCCCCGGCCGATTGCTCGCAACTGTCCGGTGCAACCCTTGCACAAGTTGGTCGATGTTGCCGCGCCGCCACGCGGCGAGCGGCAACGCCCCACCACCGGCGCGGTAAGCGGCGTAGGTCGCATCGTCCGGGAACGTGCCCCGGGGCAGGCCGCTGCCCGGATAGGGATAGAAGTAGTCATCTACCACCAGTCCGGCGACCGGATAGCGCCGCACGAGGTCGGCGCACACGTGGATCACCTGGTCACGCACCGCCGTGTCGCCGGGATCCATCCACCGCCACGCTCCCACCCGGCGGACGGCACCCGGCCGGGTGCGGCTGATGTGCGACTCCGCCACCGGGGCGGCACCGGTGGCCGCGCGGAACGGATTGATCCAGGCATGGATGGCCACCCCCCGCCTTCGGCCCTCATCGATGAAAGTTTGCAGCGGATCGTACCCGGGCGGCTTTCCCTGCACGCCCGTCAGGTAGCGGCTCCACGGCTCCAGGTCGGACTGGTAAAGAGCATCGCTCTCGGGCCGCACCTGCACCATGAGCGCGTTCAGGCCACTGTCGGCCGCGGCATCCACGATGCGCCGGACCTGCTCGCGTTGCGCGGCGGCGGACAGGCCGGGACGGCTCGGGAAGTTGAGGTTGGACACCGAGGCGACCCACGCCGCCCGCATTTCTTGGGCGTCAGCCCGTACAGGGGCCGCGCCGGATACGGCCAGGATCGCACCCACCGCGAGCCACCGCAGACAGTGACCGGCGCGCGGCGGTGAAGTGCATCGTGGACGCTCGCCGGGAGCAAGTGGATGAAAGAACGACATTTGACAAAGAATAGGGCTTCTCCGTAGCTAATTCTTGGCTAATCTGGCGCATTGCTGGACGCTTTGCATCGATCGCCGTGAGATATACGACCAGAATCATCGTTCCGCCCCGGGTGCGCCGCTCCGGCCAGCCGGGCTCGGGCGGCATCTACCGACCGCAGGTGCTGGGAATACGGCGAACTTTCGGCTTCGACGACTTCTTGGGTTTGGCCACCCCGGGTCACGTGGGCGCAGCCGCCTTGCATCCCGAGTGCGCGCCGGTCTTCGTCCAACAAACCTTTGGTGGGACAGGCTCTGCTTCTCCATCGCAAGCAGAGGCCATGGCCAGCGCGGTGCGCGTGCTCGGCCAAGCTCGCTTCCGCGCTTCCTGGGGGGCGGACGCCAACCTGCTCCGCACACCACAGGACGTGGAAGATGCGGCGTCCGCAGGCTTCACCTACTACACGATTGATCCCTCCGAGTACGTCCGTGCCGGTGTGGATGCGCTCGAGCGGACGGAAGTCGAGCGGGCCTTGGCTACGCTCGTCGAGGACGGCACGCTGACGGAAGAATGGCAGCAGCCCTACGTGGACCGGACCATCGAATTGACCGGCAGTCAGCGTCTGGCGCTCACGCTGGAGCCCTTGCAACGCGCCGCGGTCCGTTACGCGCGCGCCATCCGGCACTGCGCGCGCATGTCTGAAGCCATCGCCCGGGCCAACCAGGGCCGCCCGTACGAAACGGAGGCGTTCTTCGCGGCGATGCCAGGAGAGGCAACCGCGCTCGAACACCTTTTTATCGGGCTGGAATTGGAAGCACGGGGCGTCCGCCTGACCAGCCTCGCCCTGCGCTTGGTCGGTCCCGATGATGCGGCCAGCATCCTCGCCGGGCAGGCGGAAGCGGTCGAAGCACGCCTGCACGAGCATGCCGCAGTCGCGCAGTTCTGCGGACCGTACAAACTGAGTTTCCACCATGTCTCTTTCCTGCCCTCGTTGTACCCCCTGCTGGGACATTGCTGCGGCGACGCATTGCACCTCAAGTCCCGGCACCTGAGCTTTCTGGAGGCGATGCGGGTGGTCCACCGGACCGAACCGGGTCTGTACGAGGAAGTCGCGCGGTTCGCCGCAACGCGGTCCTCCCAAACCGGCGAAGCTTTCGCCCAAGCCGTGAACCACGACCCGGAGAGCGATTGGCTAGTAGGGGCAGCGGTGGACGGCTCGCTGGAGGATGCCGCCTCTCTAACCGCCGTGTCCACCCACGATGGCCGTCCCTTCCGGGATCTCGTCGCGGAGTGCCTGGAGCAGCACGCGGAGATCTACCGCGAACAACTGACCGCGCTCTTTGACAAACGGTTGATTCTGCTCAAGGCTGGATGAACGTGCCAGCGACATCGCATCGACTGCTAGACCGGAACCTATGACCCCTTTCCGCCCGGTAACGGTCAACCCCGCGTTACGGTGGTTCGCCACGGTACTCCTCTTGCCGCTTGCCGGCACCCTCTTGGCCGTGGAACCGTCCACGCAGGCGGACGAACATTGGCGGCAGATCAAAGAACTACAGCAACAGCTTTCCCAGCCCGCCCCGAAGGGTGCCAACGAAGTCGAATTTTTCGCGCCGATCAAGGCGCAACTCCATCGTGATGCCACGGTGTTTGCCACCGCATCCCCGCAGGACCCCAGGCGGTGGGAGGCGAAGCTCCTGGAAATCAAGACGACCAACTTCCCGGCACCCGCGCCGGAGCGGAAGGTGCTTTTCCAGGCCAACGAATCCGCCGTGGCCGCCATTGAAGCAGCAGAGGACGCGCCACCGGAAATCAAGCAAAACGCCGAGCGCACGATCCTGTTTCAACATCTCGATCACCTCGACCTGATCGATACCCTGCAGGAAGCCACGGCCATCGAGAAACGGATGGCAGCTTTCGTGCGTGAGCACCCTGACGATCCGAAGGTAGCCTCCATGGAGGTGCGCCGAGCAGATGTCCTCGCGCGGAGCGACCCCGCGCAAGTGCGGCCTCTGCTCGAACAACTCGCGCAGAACCCGAACCCGAAAGTTGCCTCGGTGGCCCGTGGACGCCTGGCACAGATCACATTATCCAAGAGCGCGCTGGACTGGAAGTTTACCGCCGTCGATGGCCGGGCGGTGGATTTTACCGAGTTGCGCGGTCGGGTGATCCTGATCGATTACTGGGCGACTTGGTGCCCCGATTGTCTCCGCGCCCTGCCGCAGGTGCTCGCCAGCTACCGCAAGTATCACGATCAAGGGTTTGAAGTGGTCGGCATCTCCCTCGACAACGATCAGGAGGCGCTCCAATCCTTCCTGAAGAAACGCGACCTGCCTTGGCTGGAATATTTTGACGGCAAAGGCTGGCAGAGCGACGTGGTGACCAAGTACGGCGTAGGCGGCATCCCCGAGATGTGGCTGGTCGGCAAAGATGGCTGCATCGTCGCCACAGGGGTCCAGTCAGACGAACTGGACGGTAAAATTGGCGCGCTGATCGGAGGTTGATCCCCAGTCCGGCGCGGGCACCGATTTCCCGAGCTACGGTTGGTGGCTGGCCGTCTCGACGAAGGCAGCGAGTTCCCTCGCTAGCGCGGGCCGGTTGCGGCGCGCCGCCAGTTCGCTGGTCTTCCGGCCTATCGCCACCGCCTCGTCGCGCCGACCGGAAGCGAGCAGGGCTCTCGAGAGCACGGCGAGCGATTGCAGGTTCTCGTAGCCGGTGAGCTGGCAGGCGCGTTCCGCCAGGAGGACCGTGGATTCGTAGACCATCGAGCCAGCCACTTCCGGGGCGCGTTGACCCGGGGCCGGTTCCAGACTGAGCGCCGCCAGCGCGGTCAGCGCCGTAGGATCCGCGGGATCGATCCGCAGGATTCCGCGCAGGGCATCAGCCGCCGCTTGCCGATGGCCGGCGGTGTTCTCCATGCGGTAGAGATTGAGGTACGCGCTGTGCATGGTGGGCTCCAACTTCAAAGCACACCGGAATTGTTCGCGGGCTTGGTCGGATTGATCGAGTTCCAGCAGGACAACGCCGAAATTGTTGAAACACTGTCCGTCGGGCTCCAACTGGAGGATCGCTTGGTAGAGGTTCGCCGACTCGTTCCACTTACCCTGCACCCGCAGCACGTCAGCCAGACTGACGGCGGCCGACCGGCAGCGTGGCTCCAGGCGGAGTGCTTCGCGGAAATCAGCCTCGGCCTCCTTGATCCGGTGCTGCTCCTGAGCATCCAGCCCGAGGCTGTTGTACACGGCGAAAGAGCCCGGGTCTACGGCCCGGGTGCTCTCCCAGAGCCGGCGCGGAGAGCTGAACTCATCAGCCCGGTGGAAGGTGCCCACCGCATACCAAGCGGCCGTGGCGGCCATGAGGACCACCGCTGTGCTGCCCGACGCCCCACCCCTGGCGTGCCACGCGCCCAGTGTGGCGGCAATCCCCGCGACGAGACCCACCAACGGCAGGTGGACGAGATGGTCAGAGACGTAGGAATAGGTGAAAAACGACATGTTGAACAGCCCGGCCACCGGTAGCAGCGTCACCAGAAAATAAGCGGCGACAGTGAAGGGGCTCCTTCCCCACCGCTTACGGCCTAACCACAGAGCGGCTAACAGGACGATCCATCCTAACGCAGGCAGGTAGTCCATCGGTGCGGAAGTGCCGAGCTTCCATTGCGGATAAAGCATGCCGAGCCTTATCGGCACGAGCGCCTTCCCAAAGTAAAACCATGCGCTGTGTCCGCTCATCAACGCGCGCACCAGGAGCGGCAGCTTGCCCGCGTCCTTGAACTCCGGGTCCATCGCCCGGTGGTACTGGAACCACATGGTCGCCACTCCGCAGACGAACGAAATCGCGAAGAACGGCACGCCGCGAACAAGGTCCCGCCAGCGCAAAGTTCCTTTCCGCCACCAGCACAGCAGCAGCAGGGCGAACGGCAGCATCACCACCGAGGACTTGCTCAGCGCGGCCAGCACGAAGAAGGCGAGTGACCACAGGTAGGTGCGTCGGGGATGAGCTCTGTCGCCCGACGTTTCCGATTCCCAAAACTTCAGCAGGCACGCCAGGTAGAACACCATGGAAAGCACGTTTTTACGCTCGGCGATCCACGCCACGGACGCCACGTTGACCGGATGAAGGGCGAAGAGGAACGCGCCGAACCACGCGCCCGGCACCCGCATCGCGGCCAGCAAGCGCCAGAGCAGACAGGCTCCCGTGAGATGCAGGAGGAGGTTGACCAGATGATAACCGGCGGGGTCGGAGCCCCAGAGCGGCCACTCCAGCCAGAACGACGTGTACGTCAGTGGAAAATAATCGTAGGGCTTGGTCGAGGCCCAGATGTCACGCAAACCCGACAGCGACCGCAGCAACTGGTTGTCCCTGACGAGGACGCCGTCATCCCATTGGAAATCGCCGTTCAGGGCGGGCCAGTAACAGGCGCACGTCACGACGATCAGGACGAGCAAACGTAAGACCAGCGGCCAGTCCACACTCCGCGCCCCGTTGGCCGTAGCCGCTGGCTCGGCATCGTCAAGAGTGCCTTGAAGGTGGGGAAAGCTGGCGAAGGACG
Organism: uncultured Verrucomicrobiota bacterium; assembly: GCA_937859745.1. GTDB lineage: Bacteria > Verrucomicrobiota > Verrucomicrobiia > Chthoniobacterales > SZAS-18 > CAHJWO01. The sequence goes on from CALMAQ010000356.1 coordinate 11,844, forward strand.
ACATGCCAGCCTGATAAAGCTGCTACCGTGCCGCGCGTTTCTCGCTCGACTGGCGCATGACTGCGGTCAACGGTCCAGCGCGCCGATCTCCCGGATGAAGTCGGGAAACGATTTGGCTTCCCGGATGGCGGCGTTGAGTTGATCGAGCTTTTTGTCGTTGAACGCCTGGTTGAGCGACACACGCCGCGTCGCTCCCCCGTGGTTGAACACCACCTCGTCCCAATGGATCGATGACACCTCGTTGTTGAACTTGGCGACCGAGCGCCCACGGAAAAACGCGCGGGTGCTTTCCGGCGGGCTGAAGATCGCGTTGCGGATGTCGTCCTCCGTGACGAACCGGCGCATCTGGCCGTCGCGCAGCAACGCGTAATGCAGCCCCTGGTCCATGGAAACGTTGTGATACTCTAGGTCGATGGATTGCAGCCAGGGATCGGTCCAAGCCAATCCTTCCTCCTCGCGCAACGTGTCCAGGAGGAATTTCTTGGCCACCCAGTCCACGCGGTCCCGGCAAAGTGTCACGTCTTTTTCCAGGTCGCCGAGCACGCTTTCCCATTCGCGGAGCAGCCAAGCCGTTTCCTCGTCGTCCTTGTTGCAGTGCGCCATCGCGGCGGCCAAGTACATGCGCTGCACGTCAATGGCAGAAATCTTGCGACCATCTTTCAATTCGATAATCCAAGAGTAGGTCTGGTCACGGCTGATGGCCTTCGTGGTTTCGATGGGCTGTGCAAATTCCAGCGGCGGGGCCTTGCCCGCTTCAATCAGTTCGAGCACGAGCGAGGTCGTGCCCATCTTGAGCGCCGTGGCAATCTCGCTCATGTTCGAATCGCCGATGATCACGTGGAAGCGGCGGTAGCGGCTGCTGTCCGCGTGCGGCTCGTCGCGCGTGTTGATGAGCGGACGGCGGTTCATCGTGTCGATGCTCACGATCACGCTGAAAAAGTCCGCGCGCTGCGAAATCTGATAGAGACCGGCCTGGCTGGCGATGCTTTCCGCTTCGACCCCCATTTTCCCGGCCCCGGCAAAAATCTGCCGCGTGACCAGGAACGGCAGGATGTCGCTGACCACCCGGTCCCAAGGGACGTGGCGGCTCATCAGGAAATTGTCGTGGCAACCGTAGCTGTGGCCGATGAAGTCGGTGTTGTTCTTGTAGAGGCGGACCTCGCGCTCGGGCAGCAGTTTCTTGTTCCGGCGACGGGCGCACTCGGCGAGGATCCGCTCGCCGGCCTTGTCCTGCGAGACGATCTCCCTGAGCCGGGTGCATTCCGGCGTGGAATACTCGGGGTGCGCATGGTCGTTGTAGAAGCGTGCGCCGTTGCTTAGCACGAGGTCGCTCTTGATCTCCTCGAAGCTCAACGGCCGGTTCTTGTCGATCTCGAAGTAAGAGGATTCGTCCGTGTCCTGCAACAGCTCGGCGGCACGAAATCCGCGGGCATCCTGATGGGGGTCTTCCAGGGTATAATCCCACTTCATCAGCGTGCCGTGCTCTGTATAGCGGCGCACCAGTTCAATGGACTCGCTGACCACGTCCACGTTGTCCACCCCATCCACCGTGATTCCGTACTCGGTCTCAATCCCAAAAACGCGGTTCATGATTTGTTCGGCAAACTTTGACAAGGCAAATCTCCTCTCGGTCCAGCATGAACTATCCCGGACAGCTCAGATAACGGCGCGGTTCTTGGCGGGCCGGTCCTCGCGGCTGCTTGCTTTGACCGGCGAAACGCGCACCACATTCTCGGCGTCGTAGTCGATCAATTTGAGCCAGTCCTCGACGATGTCAGTCGGCGGAAAGATGTCGTTTTCGGAATATTCGGCGTTGAGCGACAGCGTCAGGTCGCTCGCGCTGATGCCTTCTTCCTGCGTGGTCGCGATAGCACGTTTGATCGCCAGACCTTTCGCGCGCTCGACCACCGACGAGATGATTGCCCCGCTGATGAGATCACCACGGTAGAGCACCTCCTTGCGCCCGCTGCGCAGCGTGACCTCCAGGAATTTGTTTTCGTCGCGGTGGCTGAACTGCTGGTCGATCAGTCCGTCGACCAGCTGCTCGACCGCCGCCTTCACGCTGCCCGCCGACTTGACGAGCGCGGGATCGAACGGCAAGTCTTCTGCCAGGTAAATCTTGTAGATTTCCCGCGCGCCTTCCTTCGTGGGGCGGTTCACCTTGATCTTGCGGTCGATGCGCCCCGGACGGATGATCGCCGGATCGATGAGGTCGGCGCGGTTCGATGCGAGGATGATGACCACGTCGTTGAGCGAGTCGATGCCATCCATCTCGGTGCAGAACATCGGCACCAGCGTCGAAAGGATGTTGGAAAAACGGGAGGCACGCCGTGTCCCCAAGATGCTTTCGGCCTCGTCGATGAAGAGGAAGGGCAAGTAGCCTTCCTTGCGCTTCTCCCGGGCAGTGGCGAAAATCTCGCGGACCATCCGCTCGCTCTCGCCGACCCACATGTTGAGGATCTCCGGCCCCTTGATGTGCATGAAGTATTCTTTCATCTCTTGGCCCGTCTTGTCCTTGAGCTTGGCCGTGAGGTTGTAGGCGGTGGCCTTGCCGATCAGCGTCTTGCCGCAGCCGGGCGGACCATACAGCAGGAACCCCTTGGGGGTGCTGTGGTTGAACTTGGCGAACAGGTCCGCGTGCAGCAACGGCAATTCGATGGCGTCCTTGATCGCCTGGAGGGCTTCCTGCTGGCCGCCGACCTTCTCCCAAGGCAGTTCGGGCACCTCGTCGAGGTAGTGGTCCTCGCTCTTGGGACGCTTCATCAACTCCATCGCCATACGGTAGTTCGAGTCCACGCGGACCTCGTCCCCCGCCTTCAAGGTTTCCTTGAGGAGTTCACTGGAACGCTGGAGAACCAGGGATTGCATGCCGTTGTCCTGGCCGACCCGGAGCCGGTCGTTGCCGATGACCTCAGTGATCTTTGCCACCGGCCCCGCGAGGTCGTAGCCCAGTTCGCCCACCACGACGTACGCCTCGTTGACCAGCACGCGCGTCCCTTTCTTGAGCTTGTTGATGTTGATGCGCGGATCGACGTTGCAATAGTAATCCGAGCCGCCGACAACAATCTGCACCGTTTCGCGATTGGGGCTGCCCAGGAAGATGCCGATGCGGTTGGCCGGCGAGGTCACTTTCTTGATGACCTCTTCCATCTTCTCGATGGTCTGGCGTGCCTCGTTGATCGTGTCCTCCTGCTCCGCGACCTGGGCACGGATGAGGAGCAGCGCCTTGCGGATGGGATCACCAATGGGCAAGGAGGCGATGGTACGGTCAAGAAGATCGAGCGCCGTCATATCGCCGGCTCCCGGATGACCCATGCCATAGGAAGAATCAAATTCGTTGGATCGATCAGATGGATTCATTCTGCGGATGCGGATGCGTGGGAAGTGCGTACAACTTCGACATTGGCAACGTTCGCTGGTTCAATCATACGCCCCGGGAAAACGGGTGCAAACAGGCTCCCTCCGAGTGGCTGCGCGGCCCCGCTTTACGGTGACGGTGGCGGTCAAGGAAGGAAGTCGGCAGTGCACCGTCTGGGACTCGAACCCAGAACCTAGTGATTAAGAGTCACGTGCTCTACCAATTGAGCTAACGATGCGCGTGGAACGGCTACCGTAGGTGCATGCCACGAGCCGCAATCTATCGCCGCCCCCCGGCAGAACGCAAGCGACTTTCTCCGGCCGCCCGCAGAAAAGCGCCTGCCCGGTCGTGCTTCCCGGTGGCAATCGGCGGGAACCGGTTGCATGTTGCCGGGGAACGGACCGTCCCGATTCCTTGTCGGCCATGCCCACCGCCAAAATTTCCTACGATGCCGCCTTTCCGCGTCAGACGACGATCGGTGTTTTCTACGATGGCAACTATTTCAACCACGTCAGCACCTACTACAAGTATTCGCACGCCCGACACGCGCGGTTGAGCATCGCGGGACTGCACCGCTTCGTCCGCGCCTACGTGTCAGGAGAAATGTGGGGGGAAAACCGCCCGTCCCTTGGTGCCGCCCCCGCC
>CALMAQ010000357.1 GCA_937859745.1 uncultured Verrucomicrobiota bacterium
GTTCCTCGCGGGCCAGCTCGGGGAACACCGGCAGCGCCAGGGATTCGCGCGCGGCGGCCTCGGCGGCGGGGAAGTCGCCCGTCCGGTAGCCGAGCGGGCGGAAACATTCCTGCTCGTGCAGGGAAAGGGGATAATAGATCGCGCTGCCGATCCCGCGCGCGGAAAGATGGGCGCGCAGGGCGTCGCGCTCCCCGGCGGCGACGCGCACGACGAACTGGTTGTAGATGTGGTGGTGCTCGACGCCGCGTCCGGCGTAGGGCTCGGCGGGTAGTGTCACCTTTTCCCGCAGTCCGGCGCGACCGAAGAGTTTGCGGTAGCGCGCGGCGTTGGCCTGCCGCCCGGCGGACCAGGCGTCGAGGTGCGGCAGCTTGACCGCGAGCACGGCGGCCTGGAGGGCGTCGAGCCGGAAATTGCCGCCCACGAAGCGGTGGAAATACTGAGACTCCATCCCGTGCATCCGCAGGGCGCGCAGCGTCCCGTCAAAGCGCGCGGCGTCACGGGCCAGCGTCAGGCCGCCGTCGCCGAACGCGCCGAGGTTCTTGGACGGGAAGAAGCTGAACCAGCCCAGGGTGCCCATAGCCCCGGCGTGCGCGGGGCTGGATGTGCCGCCTGCATAGAAAGTCGGACTGCTCGCGGAGTGGTGGGCTTCTGCTCCGTGGGTCAACGGATATTGGGCTCCAAGAGCTTGAGATGCATCTTCGAGCACCGGCAGGCCAAACTCCTCACCGAGCCGCAGAATAGGGTCCATATCGGCGCACAGTCCGAAGAGATGCACGGGGATGATGGCGCGCAACCGTTCGCCGGTCGCTGCGCGCAAGATCATCGCGGGCTTTTGCTCGCCGCCACGATTCTGCGTGTAGCCGGGTTTGGGCCTGCCAGCGATCTGATGCAGATAACTTTCCAATCCCTTTGGCGAGAGGTTGAACGTGGCCGGGTCGATGTCCACGAACACCGGCCGCGCGCCGACCCGGGCGATGCAGCCCGCCGTGGCGAAGAACGTGTAGGGCGAGGTAAGGACCGCGTCGCCCGGGCCGATGCCCAGGGCCATCAGCGCGGCGAGTTGGGCGTCCGTGCCCGAACTCATGCCCACGGCGCACCCCGCCCCGCAGTAGGCGCGCACGTCCGCCTCGAACCGCTCGACCACGGGCCCCAGGATGAACTGCTGGCTTTCGATCACCTCGCGCACGCGCCCGTCGATCTCCGCGCGGAGCGGCTCGTACTGGCGCTTGAGGTCGAGCAGGGGCACTGGCACGCCCGCCACGATGGCGGAGGAACCCGCCCCGCGAAAGAAAAAGTTGCGCGCCCGCCGCTGGCGCGGCAGTTGCTCTTAGTAGTTGTCAGCGAGGACGCGCCGGACTACGGTTCCCGGCGCACGCTCCTACCGGTATGATCTCAAAACTTTTCTGGGTGCTGCTGACGGCGGTGTTCACGTTCCTGTTCGTCGTGCTGTTCGAGGACGGCACGGTCAACTACGTGGATAATTGCCAGGCGGAGTTTGCCACGTTGCGCGCCTACTTCGGGGAAAAGCCGCACAAGAAGGCCGACACCGGCGACAGGCTCTAGCCTTCGGCGCTCCGGCAGGGACACACCACCTCCTGCCTCCTTCCGTCATCCACCCCCCCCCGCTTGGATTGCACACGCCGGGCTGGCCCGTGGTTTGCTCACACAACGGCAGCCATGTCTCCCCTCGAACAACGCCTCCAGCGCCGGGGCGGGAACAACCTGGACTTCCTGCGCTTCCTCGCGGCGGCGCTGGTGATCCTCGGCCACAGCGGCGTGCTGTTGGGCCACCGCCAGGACCCGCTCGCGTCGCTGACCGGCTATTGCACGCTCGGGCAACTCGGCGTGAACATCTTCTTTTGCATGAGCGGGCTGCTGGTCACGCGCAGTTGGCTGGACGAGCCCTGGCCGGGCGCGTTCGCGGCCAAGCGCGCGCTACGCATCCTGCCCGGGCTGTGGCTGGTGATCCTGTTGGGGGCGTTCGTGGCGGGGCCGCTGCTCTCCCGGCTGCCCGCCGGGGCGTATTTTGCCAACCCCAACACCTGGGCCTACCTGCGGGGCCTGGAGGTGTTCCCCGTCCGTTACAACCTGCCGGGGGTCTTCCTGGACAATCCCCGGCACGCCTTCAACGGCTCCCTGTGGACGCTGCCCTACGAACTCCAGGCTTACTCCGTCGTGCTGGCCGCGGGGTGGCTGGGTTTTCTGACGCCGCGGCGCTTCCCCTGGATCCTCGCGGCGGTCGCTGCAGGGCAGGCCGCCGTCTGCCTGGGCGGCCACGCCGGCATCACGTCCGGCCCGAATGGCGTCCACCTGTCCGCCGCGGACGAGTGCGGCCTGTTCTTTTTTCTGGGCGCGGCGTGCTACGTCTACCGGGACTCCGTGCCGCTGGACGGCCGTCTGGCGCTGGCGGCGCTGGCGCTCTGGCTGGGCACACTCTCGACGGGCTGGCCGGGCTACGCGGCCAGCTTCCTGGCCCTGCCCTACCTGCTCGTCTACGCGGCGCTGGCTCCCGTGCCCGGCCTGAACCGCTGGGCGAGCCACGGCGACCTCTCCTACGGCCTGTACATCTACGCGTTCCCCATCCAGCAGACGTTCGTCTGGTGGCTGGGTTATCAGCGGCTGTCGATCCCCGTCCTGGCCGCGCTGAGCCTCGCGGCGACCCTGCTGGCGGCCTGGGTCAGTTGGCACGCCGTGGAGAAGCCCGCCCTCGGGCTGGCGCGGCGCTGGCGCAAGCCCCTTCCGGCTCCCGTTGGAACAAGGACAGGGACGGCCGTGGCCCCTCTGCCCGAGCCCGTCCGGGCCTGACGCCTCCCGTTGGCCGCCGCGTCAGTACGCCGCCTGCGGGCCCTTGAGGTTCTTCTTGCCGATCCAGGGCATCGTGCCGCGCAAGCGCGCGCCCACCTTCTCGATGGGATGCTCCGCGCCTTCCTTGAGCAGCCGCGTGTAGTTCTTGCGGCCGGTCTTGTACTCGGCGATCCAGTTCTTGGCGAACTTGCCGTTCTGGATGTCCTTGAGCACCTTGCTCATCTCCTTCTTGACCGCCTTGTTGATGACGCGCGGCCCGGAAACCACGTCGCCGTACTTGGCCGTTTCGCTGATGGAAAAGCGCATCCCGGCGATGCCCGCCTCGTTCATCAGGTCCACGATGAGCTTGAGTTCGTGCAGGCACTCGAAGTACGCCATCTCGGGCTGGTAGCCCGCCTCGACGAGCGTCTCGTAGCCCGCGAGCACCAACGCCGTCGCGCCGCCGCAGAGCACGGCCTGCTCGCCGAACAGGTCGGTCTCGGTTTCCTCCTTGAAGCTCGTCTCGATGACCCCGCCGCGCGTGCTGCCGATGCCCTTGGCCCAGGCGAGGGCAATTTTCTTGGCCTGCCGGCTGGGGTTCTGGTACACGGCGATGAGCGCGGGCACACCCTTGCCCTCGACGTACTGGCGGCGCACGATGTGGCCCGGCCCCTTGGGCGCGACCATGATGACATCCACCTCCGGCGGCGGCACGACCGTCTTGAAGTGGATGGCGAACCCGTGGCTGAAGAGGAGAGTCTTGCCTTTGGCGAGGTGCGGGGCCACGTCTTTTTCGTACACTTCGGCGATCTTGAGGTCGGGCACGGCGAGGAAGATGACATCCGCTTCCTGCACGGCCTCGGCGGTGTCGAGCACGGCCAGGCCCTTGTCCGCCGCGACGGCGCGCGAGGGGCTGCCCGGGTAGAGGCCGACGACGACGTTCATGCCGCTGTCCTTGAGGTTGAGCGCGTGCGCGTGGCCCTGGGAGCCGAAGCCGATGACGGCGCAGGTCTTGGCGGCGAGCATTTTGAGGTCGGTGTCTTTGTCGGTGTAGATTTTCGCGGGCATAGGGGAGGGTAGAGGGATGAGGACAGAGGGCGGAAGTAGGCAGATGGCGGACGGGAAAGTTGGTAGACGGCGGACGGCGTGAACACTTTTGTCCTCTGCCCCCTGCCCTCCGCCCTCATCCCTCTTCCTGTCTGGACATGGCGACCTTGCCGGTGCGGGCCACGTCGCTGATGCCGAAGCTATGCATCAGGCGCATGAACTTGTTGATCTTGCCCTCGTGGCCGGTCACTTCGATGAGGAAATTCTTGTGCTGCACGTCCACGATCTTGGCGCGGAACACGTCGCAAATTTGCATGACTTCCGAGCGCGTCCCGGCGTCCACCCTGACCCGCATGAGGACCAGTTCGCGGTCCACGTACTCGTCGTCGCGGAAGTCCTGGATGGAGATCACGTCCACGAGCTTGTTGAGCTGCTTGGTGACCTGTTCGAGGACCGTGTCGTCGCCGCGCACGACGAGTGTCATGCGCGAGGTATTCGGGTCGAGCGTGGGGCCGACGTTGACGGTGTCGATGTTGAAGCCCCGGCCGCTGAACATGCCGGCGATCCGCGCGAGCACGCCGAACTTGTTCTCCACGAGAACGGAAAGAGTGTGGCGCATGGAAGAGAAAGAGGAAAACTCTGTGGTAAAAGGGGTCGGCATCGTGCGGCGGTTTGCGCGGTTCGTCAAACGCAAAGTTGGGGATGACGCAGGATGCAGGATGACGGATGACCGAGGGCAGGCAAGAAGACGTGTGCCCATCCAACGTCTGTCATCCTGCATCCTGCATCCTGCATCTTGCATCCTGCATCCCGCCGCCATCTGTTCTACATTGCGCCAATGCTCACCCTGGACATCCCGCCCGGCGAATTTGCCGCCTACATCTTCGATTGCGACGGCACCCTGGCCGACACGATGCCGCTGCACTACCGGGCCTGGGTGCAGGCCGTGCGCGCGCACGGGCACGACTTCCCGGAGAACCTGTTCTACTCGCTCGGCGGCGTGCCCGCGCCGGACGTGGTCGAATACCTCAACACGCGCTTCGGCTGGTCGATGCCCGTCGAGGAGACGGCGGCGGAGAAGGAGAAACTTTTCGAGGCGTTGATCCCGCAGTCAAAGCCCATCGTGCCGGTGGTGGACTTCCTGCGCAGCGTACTCGGCAAGTACCCGGTGGCGGTGGCTTCGGGCGGGCTCAAGCCGCTGGTCGTCGGCACGCTGGAGGCGCTGGGCATCCACGCGCACTTCGCCGCCATCGTCACCTACGAGGACGTGGTCCATCCCAAGCCCGCGCCGGACACCTACCTGGAGGCGGCCCGGCGCATGGGTGTCGAGCCCGCGCGCTGCCTGGTGTTCGAGGACACCCCGCTGGGCGTGCAGGCGGCCACGGCGGCGGGGATGCAGTGCGTGCTGGTGGCCAGCGGGCCGGTGGTCGAGCGTCCGCGCTAAATCCGGGGTGGTCCGCGGCGGACGGCTGTTCTATGGTCCGCGTTGTATGGAGGCTGAAATCATCAAGTGCATCGCCTACGGGCCCACGAACCAGGAGGAAAACCTTTTCCTGCACCGTTCGTTCGAATTGCCCTTCGCGCCCTTCGTGGGCCTGAAGCTCCACCAGGGCAACTGGACCGAGGAGGTCGAGAGCGTCGAGTGGGACGTGGACGAGCAGTTCTTCACCTGCTGGACGGAATCCGACGAGACGTACCTGGGGCAGTTCGTGGACGAGGAAACGCTGCGCGCTCTCGTGGCCAGCTACACGGCCGAAGGCTGGGAGGTGGACACCTCCGACGAGGAAGCCGCGCCGGAGGACTGAGGCGGAGGAAGCGGATCAATCGTGAATTTCTATCCGGAACGGAAATTCTGGGCACAAAGCCGAGCGTTCCAGTGGTCCGGTCGCATCGAAGAAGCGCATTTGGCCTTGTTCGTCGCAGAGCCAGAATTCCTTGGCTCCGGCCTGCAGGTACAAATCGCCTTTGTGCATCTGCTCTTCCAGGTGATTGGTCGGCGAGATGACCTCGACGCAGATTTCTGGCGCGACCGCATAGGCAAACTCGTGCGGCGTGGAACGGCGTAGCGCGAAGGAAGCCCACATCACATCCGGCACCTTCACGTTCTCTGCCGTTTCAACCCCCACTTCCGTGGCGCAACGGCCATCCGGCATTTGAAGTTGGAGAAGATGAGCAATCCTAAACTGGAAATCGCCGTGGCGGCTTCTGGCTGGACTCATCAGAATGTTGCCCCATTTGTCTAGTTCGATCTTGTAGGGCAGGTCCTGCAAGGTCGGATCGGCGCAGACTTCTTCCCAGGTCATGACGAAGCCTACCCTAATCAACCGCTCCGCCAGCGGCAAGCACGGACACGAAAAAGGCCGTCTCCTTGCAGAGACGGCCCCCGAAAACAGGATTGTCAGCGGATCGGATCAAGCCGCCATCGCGGCCCGGCGGCGGTACGCCAACCCACCCAGCACGGCTGCGCCGCCAAGCAGCAGCGCGTAGGTGGAAGGCTCAGGCACGGCGGACGTCGCCGATCGGTGGCGGTCACCGTCATGTCCGTGTTGGTCGCCCAGTTTCCAAGGTTGGCACCCGTCGAACCGTAGAACGCCGAGTCATCCATGCCGGCCATCGGGCAGGAGATGAAGAACGCTGCCGGGCCGAACTGCGTGCTGACCACCGTGCCTTCCGGGGTCTTGCTCCCGGTAAAGTTGATGGTGTTCTGCGCCGAGGCCGCGCCCGCGGCCAGCAGCCACGCGCCGCAGGCCGCCGCCAGAACGGAGAAGCGCGGTTGCGAGTGCGAAAAAATCTTGCCGACGGTCGTCATACTCATCCTCTTTTCCCTCTGGAATCCTTGGTTTGTCATGCTGTTTTGATCGCAGGACCGAGCCTGCATTTTGCGAGGCTGTTTGTCCCCGCGTGTAAACCTCCAGTGAATCCGCAACTGGCAGGTCAATAAAAATCGTCCGCCAATCAGGAAGTTTCTGCGGCCCTCTCTGTACCGCGGCCGATTTCTAACGCGCGGCCAGGCTGGCGTGGTACTCCTGCAACGGGCGCACGCTCAGGCCCTTCGCCTGCAACGAGCGGATGCCGTTCACGCTCGCCGCCGCGGCGCTGAGCGTCGTCATGATCGGGATGCGGTACGTCACCGCCGCGCCCCGGATGACCACCTCGTCCGCGCGCGGGTTCTTGCCGCTGGGTGTGTTGATGATGAACGCGATTTCGCCGTTCTTGATCATGTCCAGCACGTTCGGGCGGCCTTCCTTGAGCTTGAAGAGCTTTCTGGCCGTGACCCCCGCCTCCGCCAGCGCCGCGTGCGTGCCGCTCGTGGCGTGGAGCTGGAAGCCCAGGTCCACGTAGTCGCGCGCCAACTGCACGGCCTGCGCCTTGTCCGAATCCTTGACGCTGATGAACAGGTTGCCCCCGCGCGGCAGCGGCGAGCCCGCCGCCATCTGGCTCTTGGCGTAAGCCAGGCCCAGGTCCGAGTCGATGCCCATGACCTCGCCCGTCGATTTCATCTCCGGCCCGAGCGTGATGTCCACCCCGGGAAAGCGCATGAACGGGAACACCGCCTCCTTCACGCTGAAGTGCGCCGGGATCACTTCTTCCGTGAACCCTAGTTCCACCAGCTTGCGTCCGGCCATGACCTTCGCCGCCAGCTTGGCCAGCGGCACGCCGATGGCCTTGCTCACGAAGGGCGTCGTGCGTGAGGCGCGCGGGTTGACCTCCAGCACGTACACGGTCTCGTCCTTGACGGCGAACTGCACGTTCATCAGGCCGCTGACCTTCAACTCCCGCGCCAGGGCCTTGGTCGCCGTCGTGATGTCCGCGCGCACCCTTTCCGAGAGCGAGAACGAGGGGATGACGCACGCGCTGTCGCCCGAATGGATGCCCGCCTGCTCGATGTGCTCCATGATCGCGCCGAGCACGATGGTCTCGCCATCCGAGAGGCAGTCCACGTCCACCTCGGTCGCGTCTTCCAGGAAGCGGTCCACGAGGATGGGCCGCTCGGGGCTGACCGAGATGGCGTTCTTCATGTAGCGCCGCAGGTCTTCCTCCACGTACACGATCTCCATCGCCCGGCCGCCCAGCACGAACGAGGGGCGCACCAGCACGGGGTAGCCGATGCTCGCGGCGATGGCGGCGGCCTGGTCCTCGTTGACCGCCGTGCCGTTGGGCGGCTGGAACAGGCCCAGCTTTTCGAGCAGGGCCGCGAAGTGCTTGCGATCCTCGGCCAGTTCGATGCTCGCGGGCTGCGTGCCGATGATGTTCACCCCGTTGGCCTGGAGCGAGGCGGCCAGGTTGAGCGGCGTCTGCCCGCCGAACTGCACGATGACGCCCCAGCACCCCTCGCGCTCGTAGATGTTGAGCACGTCCTCCAGCGTCAGCGGCTCGAAGTAGAGCTTGTCGCTCGTGTCGTAGTCGGTCGAAACGGTTTCCGGGTTCGAGTTGACCATGATCGTCTCGAAGCCTTCCTCCTTGAGCGCGAACGCCGCGTGGACGCAGCAGTAGTCGAACTCGATGCCCTGGCCGATGCGGTTCGGGCCACCGCCGAGGATCATGATCTTCTTCTTGTCGCTGGCGCGCGTCTCGTCCTCGTCGCCGTAGGTGGAATAATAATAGGGCGTGTACGCCTCGAACTCCGCCGCGCAGGTGTCCACGAGCCGGTAGGTCGGGATGACGCCCGCCGCGATCCGCCGGGCGCGGATGTCCTGCTCGGTGGTGCCGTCCCCGCTCAGGTGGGCGAGCTGCCGGTCCGAGAACCCCAGCTTTTTCGCCCGGCGCAGGTCGATGCCCGCCGGGTTGGCCTGGTAGCGAGCTTCCTCGTCCACCAGTTGCCGCAGGTTATGCAGGAACCAGGGGTCGATTCCGGTCAGCCCGTGGATTTCCTCCAGGCTGAACCCGGCCAGCATGGCGTGGCGCAGCGAGAAGATGCGTTCCGCGTTGGGCACGCTCAGGCGGCCCATGATCGTTTCCTTATCCCATGCTCCGTCCGGCAGGAGGGGGTACTTGTCCTTGCCGTCCGCGCCGAAGCCGAAGCGGCCTGTTTCCAGCGAACGCAGCGCCTTCTGCATGGCTTCCTTGAACGTGCGGCCGATGGACATGGCCTCGCCCACGCTCTTCATCTGCGTGGTCAGCACGGCGTCGGCCTGCGGGAACTTTTCAAACGTGAAGCGCGGCACCTTGACCACGCAGTAGTCGATGGTCGGCTCGAAGGAGGCGGGCGTCTCGCGCGTGATGTCGTTGCGGAGTTCGTCCAGCGTGTAGCCCACGGCCAGCTTGGCGGCGATCTTGGCGATGGGGAAGCCCGTGGCCTTGCTCGCCAGCGCGGAGGAGCGCGACACGCGCGGGTTCATCTCGATGACGATCATCCGCCCGTTCTGCGGGTTGACGGCGAACTGGATGTTCGAGCCGCCCGTCTCGACGCCGATCTCGCGGATCACGGCGAAGGAAGCGTCGCGCATCAACTGGAACTCGCGGTCGCTGAGCGTCTGCGCGGGGGCCACGGTGATCGAGTCGCCCGTGTGGACCCCCATCGGGTCGAAGTTCTCGATGGAGCAGACCAGCACGCAGTTGTCCGCGCGGTCGCGCATGACCTCCATCTCGAACTCCTTCCAGCCCAGGAGGGATTCCTCGATGAGCACCTCGCTGACCGGCGACAGGTCCAGCCCGCGCGCGACGATGGTCTCGAATTCCTCCTTGTTGTAGGCGATGCCGCCGCCCTGGCCGCCCAGGGTGAACGCCGGGCGGATGATGAGCGGGAAGGTGCCGATCTCCTTGACCGCCTCGCGCGCCCCGGCGAGGTCCTTGACCACGCGGGACCGCGCCACGTCGAGCCCGATCTTGAGCATGGCGTCCTTGAAGAGCTGGCGGTCCTCGCCCTTGGCGATGGCGTCGGCGTTCGCGCCGATGAGGCGCACCCCGTATTTCTCCAGGATGCCCCCGTGGTGGAGGTCCATCGCGGCGTTGAGCGCCGTCTGGCCGCCCAGGGTGGGCAGGATGGCGTCCGGCCTCTCGGCGGCGATGATCTTTTCGATGATCTCGACCGTGATGGGCTCCACGTAGGTGCGCGCGGCGAACTCCGGGTCCGTCATGATGGTCGCCGGATTGGAATTGAGCAGCACGACCTCGTAGCCTTCTTCGGCCAGGGCTTTGCAGGCTTGCACGCCCGAGTAATCGAACTCGCAGCCCTGTCCGATGACGATGGGGCCGCTGCCGAGGAGGAGGATTTTCTTGAGGTCGGGATTCTTGGACACGGCGAGACGGGAAAAAGTCCGTACCTCTAAACGCTAAATCCGCGAAAACTCAAAATCTAAATGGGAAAATAGCGGGCTGGAGGCACGTCACGCGACGCACCCGGGCGCTGCGGCCATGAGGCCGTCGATCCTGCGCGCCAGTTCCTCCGGCGGCGTCTTCACGGCGAGATAGGCGTGTGTACCTTGCGGGTCGGGCTCCCAGGTGTTGCTGCCGTCGCCGGTGACGACGCAGCGCCCTCCGCCGACCACCTCCCAGTCGAGCGCCGGATCGCGCACGGCGGCGAGCACCGCCGTCTGGTCCCAACTCGGGCGGCCTTTGGTCAGGGCGTGACCGCTTTCCACCGCATACAACTCATAGGCGCGCCGGACGGGATTATCCGGTCCGCTCGCCGCGAGCGCGGGCCCGGTAAAGATCGCCGCGCCGATCTCGTAGCCGGAAAACAGGATCGGCGTCGGCCAGCCGTCCACGACGGCGCGGGCGTCCTGGCCGTCGTGCTCGGCGTTGGCGAAGTTGAACTCCGGCCCCCGCGTGTTGCTCGCCGGGAACTGACCACCCATGACCACGAGTTGCCGCACCCTGCGCCGCACCAGCTCCATGCCACCGAGCGTGCTTCCGGCGTCCGGCCCGGAGGCGAGCAGTTCGGCCAGCACGGTCAGGAAGCCGATGCTGACGATGACCACGCTGCCGTCTTCCGCCCCGGCGAGCGCGCGCCGGTAGAGCGCGGTCGCTTCGGGCAGGTCGTCGTCGGCGGTCGCGCCGTGCGGGAACCCGTCGCGCAGGGCGGCGGTGTACGCGCTCCTGACGCGCTTGCTGTGGCCGCCGTGATATTTGCCCAGGGGCACGCCCGGGCGGCCGTAGAAGGTGTTGATGGCGCTGACGGCCGCCCCGGCGGCACCCTCCTCGTCGCGGCTGTTGACGATGCAGGCCAGGATCGCCGCCTCGCCCGCGTCGGCGAGCCCGTGGAGGATGGCCAGGGCTCCGGCGTCGTCGCAGTCGCCGCACATGTCGGTGTCCAGGATCACCGGCACGGGGCCGGACGCTTGGCGGGCAAGGGGGAACATGGAGGGGAGCATCGGCGCGGATGCCACCCCGGCAAGCGGGAAAACACCGCGCCGGGAAAGATTGAACCCTGCGGACCGAGTAAACCACGGCGGCCGTCCGCGACACGGTCGGCTCCATCGGCCTGCGCGCGCGGTTCGTGGGCGCGGTGGCGGCGGATTTCCGGCCCAAGAGCAAGACGCGGCACCTGCGCGTCTGACGCCCGGCACCCGGAGCGCGCGGGTGACAACCCGCCCGGTCGCGGCGATAGTCGCGCCGCCATGTATCGACTGATCGCCGCCCTGGGACGCTCCACGCTGGGCATCCTCCACTACACCGGCGGCGTGGCCGTGCTCGCGGCCGAGACGCTGGCGGCGGTCTTCGTCTCGCCGGTGCGCTGGCGGCTGGCGATGCGCCAGGTGCTCGAACTGGGCGTGCGCTCGCAGCCGGTGGTCATCATCACCGGGGCGTTCACGGGCGCGGTGTTCGCCGCGCAGATTTTCTTCCAGTTCCACACCCTGGGCATGGAATCGGCCACGGGCGCGCTGGTGGGCAAGGCCATGTGCCGGGAACTCGGGCCGGTGCTCACGGGCCTGATGCTCGCGGGCCGGGTGGGCGCGTCGATGTCGGCGGAGATCGGCACGATGAAAGTCACCGAGCAGATCGATGCCCTGCGCGCGCTGGCCGTGCATCCGGTGGACTACCTCGTCGTGCCGCGCGCGCTGGCGATGATCCTCTCCGTCCCGCTGCTCGCGGGCGAGTGCGTGTTCTTCGGCATCGCGGCGAGCTATTACGTGGGCGTCCACGTCCTCGACATCCAGGGGGCCTACTACCTGGAGAACCTGCTCAACTGGATGCGGCCCAAGGACGTGGCGATGACGCTCATCAAGGGCGGCGTGTTCAGCCTCCTGATCATCTTCGTGAGCTGCTACGAGGGGCTCAACGCGCGCGAGGGCGCGGTGGGCGTGGGCCGGGCGACGACGGAGTCCGTGGTCAACGGCTCCCTGGCCATCCTGATCTCGAACTTCTTCCTGACCCTGTTCCTGAACATCCTCTTCCCGGTCGGAAGCTGGTAGCGCCGCCATCCATGAACCAGCCGCCCTTCCTGCAAATCCGCGGGCTGACCAAACGGTTCGGCGGCCAGGAAATCCTGCGCGGCGTGGACCTGGACGTGCCGCGGGGCCGCACGACGGTCATCATCGGCCGCAGCGGCGGGGGCAAGAGCGTGCTGCTCAAGCACCTCATCGGCCTGCTGCGCCCGGACGGTGGCGACATCCTCGTGGAGGGGCGCAGCATCGTGGGCCTGAGCGAGCGGCAACTGGCCCCGATCCGCCGCCGGGTGGGCATCCTCTTCCAGCACGGCGCGCTGTTTGACTCCATGACGGTCGAGGACAACGTGGCGTTCCCGTTGCGCGAGAGCGGCGAGCGCGACGCGGGCCACATCGCCGCGCGCGTGGCGGAGGTGCTGGAGGTCGTGGACCTGGGCGGCCAGCAGAAGAAGATGCCCGTGGCGCTGAGCGGCGGCATGAAGAAGCGCGTGGCCCTGGCGCGGGCGGTCATCACCCGGCCGCAGTGCATCCTCTACGACGAGCCGACGAGCGGCCTGGACCCGGTGGTCAGCGACAGCATCAACATCCTCATCAACCGGCTCAGGGAGCGGTTCGCGGTGACGAGCCTGGTGGTCACGCACGACATGAAGAGCGCCTTCGACATCGGCGACCGCATCGCCTACCTGAAGCTGGGCAGCAGCTACTTCTACGGCAGCGACGAGGATCTCCAGGCCTCGGCGGACCCGGACATCCAGGATTTCATCGCCGGCCGGAGCCGCCCGCTGGGCGGGGCATCTCTGGCGGCGGATGAGGGGGCGGGAAAATGAATCGTCCCGGAGCCCGCCCAACGATAAGGCGGGACCGGGTCCGGCGGGCATTTCTGCCACCGGGCGGCGCGCCTGTGCTATAAGTGTTCCCCTTATGGCTTCCTCATCCGAAAGCGGCGGCAGCGGTGCCCTGGAGTTTCGCGTCGGCCTGTTCGTGCTCATCGGCGTGGCGATCATCGGCTACATGGTCGTGCAGTTCGGGCGGTTCGGCGTGGGGCTCAAGAAGACCTACCCGCTGGTCATCGAGCTGCCCAACGCCAGCGGGCTGCTCAATAACTCCAAGGTGCTCATGTCCGGCGCGCAGATCGGCAGCGTCACGCAGGAGCCGCGCGTGCTCGAACATGCGCGCGGCGTCGCGGTGCGCGTCGCCATCAACGAGGAGCAGAAAATTTTCCGCAACTACCGGATCGTCGTCGGCAGCAGCGGCCTGCTGGGCGACCGCTACATCGACGTGCTCCCGGACGCGCAGGACGAGGGCGGCTACTACCAGGCCGGGGAGATCGTCCACGGCACCCGCGCGCCCGGCGGCATGGAGGAACTCCAGAACCAGGGCGGCAAGCTCATCGACGACCTCCGCAAAACCGTCGCCAACCTCGACGGCACCATCACCCGCGTGAACCAGGAACTGCTCAAGCCCGAGACCTTCCAGAACCTCCAGGCCAGCGTGGCCAACCTCAACGTCACGACGAAGAACTTCCAGGCCGCCAGCGAGAAGCTCGGCGGGGTGCTCGACGACGCGCACGGGGTCGTCACGAAGGCGAGCGGCGCGATGGACGGTGCGAAGGACACGCTGGGCACCGCCAACGAGGCCGCCGAGGACGTGCGCAAGGCCGTGGGAGACGCGCGCAAGGTGCTCGGCTCGGTCAACAAAGCCACGGACGAGGCCGTGCACGGCAAGGGGCTCGTGGCGGCGCTGCTTTCCAATCCGGAGCTATCCAACAACGTCACGGCCCTGGTCTCCAATCTGCGCCGGAGCGGGGTCCTCTTCTACAAGGATCATCCCGCCCCGACCCCCGCGCCCGCGGAGGTAGAGGCAAGGCAGAAGGCGGAAGGCAGAAGGTAGAAGGATGTGGGATGGCAGCGGCGCGCGACGCCTTCCGCCTTACCTCCGCTCTCCCCGGATCTCCGCGAAGATCAGACGGCCCGCCGAGGTCTGCAGCGCGCTGGCCACCTGCACCGGCACCGTCTGGCCGATGTGCGGGCGGCCGTTGTTGACCACGATCATCGTGCCGTCGGGCAGGTAGCCGACGGCCTGGTTGGGGTCGCGCCCTTCCTTGACCAGCGGCAGGTCCAGCTCGTCGCCCACCGAAAGCGACGGACGCATCGCCGCCGACAGGTCGTTGAGGTTGAGCACGGACAGATTCTGCAACCGCGCCACCCGCGCCAGGCCGGCGTCGTTGGTCAGCAGGCGGCTCTGGAGAAAGCGCGCGAGGTTGATCAACCGCGTGTCCACCGGCATGTGGTCCTTCTCCGGGTCGCCGTTGGCGTGCTCGTGGATCGCCACGTCCAGCGAGGGCGTGCGGCGCATCTTTTCGAGGTTGTCGAACCCGCGCCGTCCGCGCTCGCGTTTGATCGGGTCGCCCGAATCGGTCAGGCGCTGGAGTTCCTCCAGCACGAAGCGCGGCACCACGAGTGACCCGCTCAGGAAGCCCGTCGCGCACACCGCCTGCACGCGGCCGTCGATGATGATGTTCGTGTCCACGAGCAAGGGCGCTTCCTGCACGGCCTGGCGGGTGAAGCGCACGTAGGGGATGAGCAGGCTGAACTCGTCGCGGTTGCTGCGGATGGCCAGCATCATGCCCAGGTAGCCGAAGGTGGCGTAGATGACGATGCTCCAGAGCCATTGCACGTCGTGTGCAAGGTAGATGAGCACGTCGGAGGCGCGCAGCAGCGTGGCCGCGAACAGCCCGAGCAGCAGGCCGAAGGTGGCGCTGGAGAAAAGCCGCAGCGTCAGTCCTTTGAGCAGGCGGTCCACGAGCACGAGCGTGAGGCTGAAGACCAGCCCCAGCATGCACCCGATGACGGCCGAGCCGATCCGGTCGCCGCCGATCAGCGCGCCGAGGACGGCGGCGGTGGTGACAAAGAGGGTCCGCAGGAGGTTGATCGTCGAAAGCGGGGTCATGGGGAGCGCGGCTCACAGAGAGAGGAGCAGGCTTGGGGCCAGGATAGGGAATTCACCTGATTTTCTGTGTTTCCCGCTGCCCCGGACGGGGTAAGGCAGAAGGTGGAAGGTGGAAGGCAGAAGGGTGGAAAGGCCGCGTCTCCAAAACTTCTGTCATCCTGAGCGCAGCGAGTCCGCGAGCGCAGCCGAAGGACCTTGTGGAGG
>CALMAQ010000358.1 GCA_937859745.1 uncultured Verrucomicrobiota bacterium
TGGCAGGCGACCGGCTGGCGCGCGTGGGCGGACGCCGAGACGCGCCTAGACCGGTGGCCGGAGGCCTGCCGGATCATGGCGGACCACGCGCCGAAGCCGGCTTTGCCGGTCATCGCGCCGTCCGCGGAAAAAGTGCCGCGGGCGGAACTGGAACAGGCCGCGGCGGCGAACACGGGCGACCTGTTGCCCGCCTTCCGGCTGTTCCAGGCGCGCCGGGAGGACGGCGACCTGCCGGGCGCGCTGGCGGCGTTGCGGCCGGTCACAGCACGGCCGGACGCGCCCGCGTATTTCCATTACCTCCAGGCGCGGACGGCGGGCGAGGCCGGGTTGTGGCGTGAGGCGTGGGAGGCGTGGGCGAGGTACGCCGATGCCCGGGGCGACGGAAGATGAGGGAAGGCGGAAGAAACTCAGATTTGGGTTGTCCGCGGGATTGGGGGGCACTCAGTGGGAAGTGCTGGCCACGGCATCCGCCGGGATCGCGCCCGCTTCCTTGGCAGCCGGCGACGACGGTGCGCTGGCGGCCGAATGGCCAACCGGCAGGGAAACAGGCGGCAGCGGCGTGGGCGCAACCCGCGCCGGAGCGGCCGTCAGCTTTGACGCGGAACGAGGGTGCGTCTGGACGCCGGCCCCTGGCTCGCGGTGCTTGAACACCGCCGCCAGGACCAACAGGCTGAGGAACACGAGCGCCACGGGCACCGCCGCAAAGGCAAACCGCCCGCGGGTCAGTTCCAGCCGGAACGACCCGGCGGGAACATCGGCGAAGTTGGCTTCGTGCTCGCGCAGGAGGTGCTCCGAAAGCGGGAGTCGCAGCCGGTGCTCGGGCGGCTGGTCCCGCGGCAACGTCAGAACCGGCAGCAGTTCGGCCACCTCCCGCCAGTCCTTGCCTCCGGTGGCCGCCGGGGGAGGGGGCGTGGAGGGATGCGGCGGCGGTCCCGGCGGCGTCGCGCTGGCTGGCAGCAACCGGGAGAGTTCCAGCCACTCCTGGCCGTCATCGTCCAGGGCGAGGTCGTTCCTCTCGAAGAGGCCGAGGCGGAGGCTTTCGCGGAGCTGCCATTCCGAGTACGGACCGAAGGCCACGCCTTCCCGGCCGAGGTAGTATTTTTTCGGTTTGACCGGTGCGTCGCACCGGACCGTTTTCTGGCCGTCCGGCACGGGCGTGGTGGTAGCAATGTTTTGCACCTGTTCGCGCACTTTGTCCAAGTCCCTTTTCTGGCCGTCCGGTACGGGCGTGGTGGTAGCGGCGGGAGGGGAGCTGCGGCGGACGCGGGCTTTCCGCTTCGGGGCAGCTTTCATCTCGAGCCTCTGCGAAGGAGGCCGCAAAGCCGCTTGTGCCGGGGCCGGCGCGGGCTTGGGCGCAGCTTTCATCCCGGGCTCCGGCGCGAGAGGCTGCAAAGCCGCTTGCACGGGGGCCGGCGCGGGCTTGGGCGCAGCTTTTATCCCGGGTTCCGGCGCGGGAGGGGCCTTCTTGGCGGACGCCCGTTTTTTCAAGCCGGGCTTTTTGGGTGACGCGGCTGGATCGTGCTTTTTCGTTTCCATGGTTTTCAGGTGTGGCGACACGATTTTCCGGCACCCGGGTTCCTGCCCGGTGGCGGATCGTGCCAAGCTCATCATGCCTCGTTTCCGCGCGGGGCGAAACGGGGGAAAAGCCCCAATCGGAACGGGTTAAATCCCCCGGTTGCGGCGCGAACGGGGAAGCAACGTTTTCGTCCGGCTCTGGAAGGGCAATCGAGGCGCGGCAGTCCACCCGATGGCCCGAGACTTCACCGGGTTACTTCGTCCTGGCGCTGGAATCGCCACCGGCGGTTTTGGTGGTGTTCGGCGCGTCCTTCTTGCCGTGGATGGACATCAGCTGGATGGAATGGACGCTGCCCTGCACCGTCGCGGGCGCAACGGCCCCGGCGGGGGGCGGCTCCGCGCGGGACCAGGGAGCCACGGCCAAGGCGAACGTGAGGACGGCACCGGCCAGGGGCAGTGCCAGGAGACGGGAAGCAAGGGGGAAGGTCATCGGTGGCTCCGGGGACTTGGTCGCAGCCGGTGCCTGGGCGTGGGCGGAGCGTCCGGACGGCAGCAACATGCCCGCGGCCCCGGCTCCTCCGAGCAGGCGCAGGAAATTGCGGCGGTCGAAGGCGGAAAAGCTGGCATCGGAGAAGTGTTCGTGGGCATGGGTTTGGAGGAGAGAGGTGGTGGTGCGCGGCGGAAAACTACTCGCTGTCCTCGTCCTTGGCCTTGAGCTTCGAGAGAACAGCCGCCTTGCTCTTCTCCGCGACGAGTTTGTGGTAGTCCTCCTGGCTGACGACATCGATCTTGGCCTGCATGTTGTAGTGGCCGCTGCCGCAAAGCTGGTTGCAGGCCAGCGCGTAGTGGCCGGGCTTCTCGGGGGTGAACCACACCCAGTCGATGGTCATGCCCGGCACGATGTCCTGGTACATGCGAAACTCGGGCACGTCGATGAAGACCACGTAGACGCTCTGCGTGACCAGGAACACGGCCAGGGTCAGCCAGAAGATCACCATCAAGAGCTGTCGGTCTCGTGCGCGCCCACCGTCACCCCCTCGGGCACCCACCACATGTTGAAGCCCCGCGTCTCCGCCTGCAACGGGGACGCCCCGCCAAACAGCAAGGCGAGGATGAACAAGGCCGCTCCCCAGAAGACGGACCGCCTACCCGGCCGCCGCCCGGATGGAAACAGCGGGGTGCGGCAGGGAGGAAGGGGCAGAGCGCCGGCTCATGGTCTGCATCGGGTCGTGACATCTTCCCGGAATTTCTCCGGCCTATCGATCATGGCGTTCCGATCATCATGGCCGGACGCCTCACGCCAGAGAATAGGCCACGCCCGCCTCCTCGCACAGGGTCTTCAGTTCGCGGCAGGTTTCCTCGCCGAGCGTGATGCCGAGCCGCCGGTTCTCCTCGGCCACGCGGTGGGCGCGCTCCCCGGGGATGAGCACTTCCTTGACCCCGGGCCGGAGCTTGCTGCGTTTGAGTTCGTCGATCGTCGCGTCCACCCGGCGCAGCCACGCCGACGGCTCCTGGAAGGCGGACAGGTCCACCAGACAGAAGAAATGCCCGACATCCTGGGAGCGGTCCATGTGCCGGTACATGGAGCCGATCTCCCGCCCGACGGCCGAGCCGGAAAGGACGCCGGAGAACATCTCCACCACCAACCCGAGCGCGTATCCCTTGGCCCCCGCCATCGGCACGAGCGAGCCGAGCAGGGCGGCGGCGGCGTCCGTGGTGGACTCGCCGTTCTCGTCCAGGGCCCAGCCCGCCGGGATCGGCTGGCCCTTGCGCTGGGCGGCGATGATGTTGCCCCGGGCCACAGCGCTGGTGGCGAGGTCGATCTTCACCGGGTAGCCCTTCCCCGTGGGAAAGGACACCGCGAGCGGGTTCGTGCCGAGGAAAGCCTCGTAGCTGCCCTCGGGGGCCACGGCGGGCTCCGCGTTGGTCATCGCAAGGAGCGCCATGCCTTCCGCGGCGGCGCGGTTGCAATACCACCAGAGCGTCCCGCAATGCTGGGAGCGGCGGACCGTCGCCACCGCCGCGCCGCACTCCCGGGCCAGGGGCAGGAGCAGGTCGAGCGTCTTGCTCGCCTGCACCTGGCCCAGGCCGTTTGCCGCGTCCACCGCCAGGGTGGCGGCCCGGCGGCGGTCGATGGTCAGCGGCGCGTGCGGGTCGATGAGCCCTTTCTGGATGCGGCGCAGGTAGATGTTGAGCCGGGAAACCCCGTGCGTGGAAGTGCCGTAAACGTCGGCCTCGACGAGCGAGCGTGCCAGCAGGTCGGCGTCGTCGGAGGGCACCTGCACGGCGCGGGCGAGGTCCGCGCAGAGTCGGCGGACGGTTTCGGGATCGTAGCGGACCATGAGGAAAATAGGCGGGAACGAGGTTCAGCGGCGGCTGGAAGCCAGCCCGGATGGGGGTGGGTCGGACAGGAGCAGGTCCGCCGCGTGCGCGTCGGCGGTGGCGCGGACCAGTTCGTCGGCGGTCTCGGGCCCCAGCTGGCCCTCCCAGGCGGCGATGGAAGCGGCGGCCACGCTGTTGCCGATGGCGTTGGTCGTGGCGCGGCCCATGTCGAGGATGTGGTCGATACCCAGGATCAGCAACAGGCCCGCCTCCGGGAGGTGGAAGACCGGCAGCGTGGCGGCCATCACGGCGAAGATGGCGCGGGGAATCCCGGCGACGCCCTTGGAGGTAATCATCAGCAGGAGCAGCATGGTGATTTGCTGACCGAGGCCGAGCGGGATGTGGTACGCCTGGGCGATGAACAGGATGGAGAACGTCGCGAAGAGCATCGCGCCGTCCAGGTTGAAGGAATACCCCATCGGCAGCACGAAGTTGGCGATCTTGGGGTTGACGCCGAAGCGTTCCAGCCCCAGCAGCAGGCTCGGGTAGGCGGCCTCCGAACTGGAGGTGCTGAAGGAAATCGCCATGGGCGTGCGCATGTGGGCCAGCAGGCGGAACACGCGCCTGCCCAGGAACAGGCTGCCCGCGCCGATCAGCAGCGCCCAGATGATGACGAAACCGACGTACACCTCGCCGATGAACCTGGCGTAGATGGCCAGCACGCCCGGGCCCTCGTCGCTGATGATGTGCGCCAGGGAGGCGAACCCGGCGAAGGGCGCGAAGGCCATGACGTAGTTCGCCATCCGCAGGATGATGTGGGAGAACGCCTCCAGCCAGTCGAGCACGGGCCGCGCCGCCTCGCCCATCGTGGAAGCGGCCACGCCGAAGAAGATGGCGAACACGGCGATGGGCAGGATCTCGTTGTTCGCCATGGCTTCCACGATGCTGCGGGGGACGAGGTGGGTGACGAAATCCTTCAGGTTGATGGCGGAGCCCTTGATCCCCGACGCCGCGTGGGCGTCGGGCAGGGGCAGGTTCATCGCCAAGCCGGGCTGCCAGAGGTTGGCCAGGATCATGCCCACGGTCAGCGAGAAAAGCGAGGCGATGATGAACCAACCCAAGCTTTTGAGGCCGACCCGGCCGATGGAACCCAGGTTGTCCATGCGTCCGATGCCCACGGTGAGGGTGCAGAACACCAGCGGCGCGATGAGCATCTTGATCAGGCGCAGGAAGATTTCCGTGAGCAGCGTGATGTTCTCGGAGAAGGCCTTGCGCGTGTCTGGCGCGAGGTGGTCATGGCTGAGGTGGCCAGTCAGGATGCCGAGCGCCATGCCGACAAAGATCCAGAGGGTGAGTTTCGACTTCATGGGGGGGGACAGCGATGACGGGAAAAAAGGGCGGTCAACGGGGAGTCAGAGGCATCGTAGCGACCAGAGGAGTGAGGCCACCGCTCTGATGATGGCGACGAGGACCTAGATGTAAAGTTAGCGGAGGAATCTCATGTTCTGGTGGGAAGGGACGAGGGAACGGTGAGACGGAATCACCCTAGGATGTCTTGGGCCGGGCGAAATTGACAAAATTCCGCGCCGGTTCGCCGTGGAGCACGCGGCGGAGGTCGTCGCACACGCTGGAAAGCACGCGCTGCTGACCCTCGCATGTAAAAGCCGCGGCGTGCGGGGTGAGGATCACGTTAGGCAGCGCGGCGAAGGGGTCGCCTTCCCTGGCGGGCGGCTCGGTGGCGCGCACGTCCAGGGCCGCGCCGCCCAGGTGGCCGCTGGCCAGGGCGGCGGCCAGGGCCGGTTCCTGGACGGCGCTCCCGCGCGCCGGGTTGAGGAAGT
>CALMAQ010000359.1 GCA_937859745.1 uncultured Verrucomicrobiota bacterium
TCTGCTCGCCTGAACGAACCACCGAGCCAGCGTTTTCACACAACCTCGGAGGTTTGTTGGGACGAACCAACCTCGCCTACGATGGTGTTGTCTTACCCAGCAGGCTGGCCGCCGAGAAGCCCTGCCGCGCCGTTGACAAGGTGCCGCTGACGACCATGCCCAGGTTCAGAGTAAAGACCGCTAAGTCGTACCGCAGAGACGACAAGCCGAGGCCGTTGCCACTCGACATCCACATCGGCATAATCGACATGGCCGAGGCCGGGGCGCTCGCATGCGCGGTTGCCGTCGAGCCGTCGACCCTCGTGCGCGCGCCGAAGGGGAGGTTGTAGCTGTTGGCTAACGGGGAGTCAGTCCGCCACGAACGCACGCGGTGTTGGCGTTTACGCCCGCGCGGCGCGGCGGCGGCGCAGGGTCACGACGGCCAACCCGCCCACGCCCAGGCCCACCAGCGCCCAGGTGGACGGCTCGGGTACGACGCTGGTGACGACCAGCGAGTCGGCGTTGGCTCCGGTGCCCCAGGTGTAGGTGTACGTGCCCGGCGTGAAGCCGAGGGCGGCAAACGTCGTGTTGGGGAACGTCGCGCTGCTCGTCAACGCGCTCCCCGAGGCGTAGCCCACGGGCAGGAGGAGCGAGGGGTTGAACCCTTGGACGCCTACCACGCTGCCGGACCCGGGGGAGGTAATCACACTGCTGCCGCTGGTGCCGAAGGCGGCCGGCCCCATCAAGCCACCGCCGGTGTATTGGACCGAGTTCACCTGCGCGCCGCCGGTGAGCAGGACGGCGAATGGCGAATTGATCTGCGCGACAGTGGCGGGAATACTGCTGCCGAGGGTCAGCGCGGTCGTGTTGAACGAGCCGCTGCCAGCGACGACGACGTTGGTGCCGACCTGCTGGAGGGTGAAGACGAACCGGGCGTGGGCGCGGCCGGGCAGGGCGGCGACGCCCGCGAACAGGGCGGAGGCGAGGAGGAGGGCGTGGAGTTTGGAGCGAAGTTTCATGGATGGATGTGTGTTTTGTGGTTGGACGGTTCACCCGGAGAATAGGGCGGGCCGCGCAAACGCGCCATACTAACTAGTTGTAATGCCCCGGGGATTGCCGCCGGGGGCGGAGGGCGCGTAGGATGGGCGTTCCATATCGCCCTTTCGCCTGCCGTCCGTCCTGCTGCCGCTGGTGTTCCTGCTGCTGAGCGGCGCGCGCACGGCGGGGGCCGAAGACGTGCCGCTCGGGGAAGGCGAGCTGTTCGTGCGGTACTGGTCGCCCCGGGATTTCCACGGCACCACCCAGACCTTCTCCATCACCCAGGACCGCCGGGGCGTGATGTACTTCGCCAACCAGGACGCCGTGCAGGAGTACGACGGCTCGACCTGGCGCCGGATTCCCATCGGAAGCGGCGGATACGTCGCGGGGCTGGCCTACGAGGCCGGTACGGACACGGTGTTCGCCGGCACGCAGGACGATCTGGGTTACCTGAAGACCGAGCCCGGCGGCGCGCACGCGTTTGTCTCCCTGCGCGACCGGCTGCCCGCCGACGAGATCGAACTGCTGCGCAAACTCTCCCGGCGCGGTGACACCGTCGGCATCCGCCGCCACCTTGACGCCTGGCGCACGGCAGGCGATCCGGCCCGCACCGGCGAGCTGACGCGCCGGCTGGAAGCCCTCCTGGCCGCCTACGACCTCGACGGCATCGACGCCCTGCTGCTTTCCATGCAACCCCACGCCGATGCCCGCCACTGATCCTGCTGTCGGCGTTGCGGTGCGTCCGCAGGTTTTGATCGTGGACGATTCGCCCGGCAACCTCGGCGTGCTCCAGGGGGTGTTGGAGGAAAAGGGTTTCTACGTGCTGGTGGCCACGAGCGGCGAGCGGGCGTTGGCGGGGTTGGCGGACACGCCGCCCGACCTGATCCTGATGGACGTGAACATGCCCGGGCTCAACGGCTACGAGACGTGCCGCCGGCTCAAGGCCGATGCGCGCTGGGGCGACGTACCCGTGCTCTTCCTCACCGCGCGGGACGACTCCGTGGACAAGCTGCGCGGCTTCGAGGCCGGCGGCGTGGACTACATCACCAAGCCGCTCGACCCGGAAGAAGTGCTCGCCCGGGTGCGCGCCCATTTGCAAATCCGCTCGCTGCAAAACGCGCTCGCCGAGAAGAACCGGCTGCTGGAATTCAACATGGCCAAGCGCCTGGAAGCCGAGGCGCAACTGCGCCAGTCGCTCGACCGCGCTGTGGTCTTGGTGGATATGAACGGGGAGGTGGTGTTCTGCACCCGGCTGGCGCAACGCTTGTTGGAGCGGTACTTCCCCGGCCACGCGGACGCGACGACCCTGCCGCCGCCGTTGACCGACTGGCTGGCCGGAGTACCGCAGACGGGGCGCTGGTCGGCCGAAGGGTCGGAGGGCCGCCTGGAAGTGCGGCGGTTTGCTCCCGACGACGATGCCGGCGCGTACGTCGTGCTGGTGCTGGAGGAGAAGACGGCCGTCGCCGGCTCGCCCGAGCCGCTACTGCATCTGGGACTGACGATGAGCGAGGCCGAGGTGCTCTACTGGGCGGCGCACGGCAAGAGCAACCATGAGGTGGCCATCATCCTCGACAAAACGCTCAACACGGTCAAAAAACACACCGCCAACCTGATCGAGAAGATGGGCGTCGAGACCCGCCCGATGGCGGCCTTGCAGGCGGCGGAGGTTTTTGAGTTGAGGGTGATCGATCCCGAGAAGCTGCTCGCCATCCGGGAGAAGTACAAACGGTAATCGACGTGGGCTCTTGCTGAGCTTACGCGGAGTGTTCCGCGCGGCGCACGGTGCGTTTTGCAAAAGCCATCCGGCTGGAGAACGACTACGTTAAGCTTGGCGGATAATGATAGATGGCGTTGAACTTCTGGCGTCAAAAAACGGTCCTTTATCATTCTGTGGTTAACTGCTTGACATCGGCGCTCTCACGGCCCGCTCAAGAGCGCGCTCGCGATCACGTCGAAGAGATGATCGGCACGTGCTGCCAGCGAGGGTTGGTCGTGGAGCCAGGAGAGCGCCAACCAACGCGAACAGATCGGCACCATCCACGTCGTTGCGCGCCGCGCCCTTCGTTTGGGCGCGCGTGAGCAGCCGCGCACCGGCCGCTTTCATCGTTACGCACGATGCGTGGAGCGCAGACTCCGGGTCCTCGATGGCAGCGACCATCGACGCGATGACGCCACGGTAACGATGGGCAAGTGCGACCAGCTCGCGCAGCCATGACACGAGCATGTCCCCAGGTGAGTTCGAAGTCTCAAGTTCAACTGCCTTGATGGTCAGCCCGTCGAAGTCTACGCGGAGCAACGCTTCAAGCAACGCCTTCCGGGTCGGGAAGTGACGATACAGCGTGCCCAGCCCGACTCCGGCCCGGCGCGCCACGTCGCGCAACGAAGCGTCGGCTCCTGACGCTGGAAAGATGAACGACGAAAGCAGAGCAAAGACCTGGCTGATCACCGGCGCATCCTCGGGCCTGGGCCGGGCCATGACCGAACAACTTCTGGAACGCGGTGACCGCATCGCAGCCACGGTGCAGCGCGAAGACACGCTGGCCGACCTCCAGCAAAGATATCGGGAGAATCTCAGCGTGACGCGGCTCGACCTCGCCGACACCGCCAGCGTCCGCGCGTCGGTGGAAGAAGCGTTCGCGCATTGGGAGCGGATTGATGTCGTCGTCAGCAACGCTGCCTACGGCTTGGTTGGCGCGGCGGAAGAACTCACCGACGCGCAGATCGAACGGCAGATCGCGGTGAACCTAACCGGCACGATCCAGTTCATCCGCGCGGTGCTGCCGCGCTTGCGTCGGCAGGGCGGAGGGCGGGTTGTGCAGGTGTCGTCCGAAGGCGGACAGGTGGTCTACCCGGCCTTCAGTCTGTATCATGGCCACCAAGTGGGGCATCGAAGGCTTCGTGGAGAGCGTGGCGAAGGAAGTGGAGCCCTTCGGCATCGACTTCCTCATCGCTGAACCCGGCCCGACGGCGACTAACTTCGGCACGGGCATCGACCTGGCTCCGGCGGTCGCCGCCTACGCGGACACCCCCGCCGGGGCGGTGCGGCGGATGGTCGAGGAGCGCACCTTCGAAGCGAAGGGCGACGCCGGGCACACGGTCCGCGCCATCATTGCGGCAGCCGACAGCATCAAACCGCCGTTGCGGCTGCCGCTTGGCAGCACCGCTTACGAAAACCTGACGCGGGAACTCGCCCGCCGGCTGGCCGAGATCGAGGCGCAGCGGGAGGTCGCCTTTTCGGCTGACCGAACCTGAACTCGCCACCCACCATGCCAAAACCAATCCTTCTTATCACGCTGTTCACCGGGGCCTTCTTTGCCGCCGCCGGATTCGTCCGAGCCGACCCACCCAGCAAAATTGTGGGCCGTTGGCGCATGGTCTCGGCGCAGATCGACCCGGTCGGCAGGAACCTGCCCGCCTACGGCCCCGCGCCAAACAGTCTGCTCGTCTTCACCGCAGATGGGAGAAGTGCTTTCCCAAGCCGATCCCGGTAGAACTTGCCGCTCGCGGACGGCGCGCCGGGTCAGTTGCATGGAGCTGCCTGCGACCAGTCAAGCCGCTTCGACGAGGATGACTTCCGCGTCCGTCTCGGCAACGAGGTCGAGGGTGGCTTCATCGACGGCGGCGATGCCGTCGCCCGTTGCAACGAGGTGGCCATTGACCCGGATCGAACCTTTGGCCGGAGCGACGTAGGCGAAACGGTATTCGCCCAGCGCGTGCTCGATGCGGCTGCCCGCGGGTAGGGTCGCGCCATGCACGCGGGCCAGCGCCCGGATCGGCAGCGCGCCGGTATCTTCTTCCGGCCGGCCGCTGGCGAGCGTCACGAGACGACCTGCCCGGTCGGCCTTGGGAAAGGCGCGCTGATCCCAGCGGGGTTCACCGCCCTTGAGGCGCGGACGCAGCCAGATCTGGAAGATCTTCAAAGGCTCCGTGCCATCGTTGCGTTCGGCGTGGAAGATGCCGCTGCCCGCACTCATCACCTGCACATCGCCCGCGTGGGTCTGGCCGCGGTTGCCGGTGCTATCCTGATGGCTGACGGTTCCTTGCCGCACGTAGGTCACGATTTCCATGTCCTTGTGGCCGTGGCGGCCGAAGCCCGTACCGGGCGCCACTTCGTCGTCGTTCCAGACGACCAGCGCGCCTAGGGGGCCGTGCGCGGGGTTGCCCTCGGGCGTGACGGCGACGTGGTGCCGTGCCTTGAGCCAGCCGAGGTCGGCGCTTTCGAGCGTTTGCCGTGGACGGAGTTGGAACATGGCAGCTTTTAGTTAGGCGAGGGGTTGTGCGGGCGGACGCGCGGCGAACACCCCGGCAAAGGCGGCGCGGTGGCGCATGAACACCACCAGCCAGAGCACGGCGGCCACCACTCCCGGCGGCAGCCCGGCGGGAGCCATCAGCGCATGGAACATCAGGATGTTGACGAGCACGGGGCCGAGCAGCACCAGGGCCAGCGGCACGAAGCGGTTGGCGAGCAGCAGCACCCCGCCCACGATCTGGAGCAGAAAGGGCAATACCATGTAATGGGATTTGAGCAGAATCATGAAGTAGTCCAGCGCCAAGCCCGGGGGCGTCGGCGGCTCTGGGATGATGTGCAAAAAGCCGTTGAGGCCGAAGACGAAGAACAGCGTACCCAGCAGGTAGCGGCAGATCGTAGAAGCGATTTTCATCGGTAGTTAGATTTGGGTCATGCCGCCGTCCACGAAGAGTTCGACCGCGTTGACGAAAGAGCTGTCCTCCGAGGCCAGAAACACCACGGCCCGGGCTACCTCATCCGCCGTGCCCGCGCGGCCCAGGGGGATCGCGGTGACCTGCGCCTCGATGAAGCCCTGCACCTGTTCTTTATTCAGACCGAGGGTGTCATAACCGGGCGTCGGCACCAAGCCGGGGCTGACGACGTTGACGCGGATGCCACGCCCCTTCAGGTCCAGCGCCCAGCTGCGCGCCAGGTTGCGCACCGCCGCCTTGGTCGAGCTGTAGATGCTGAACGCCGGGCTGCCCTTGATGCCCGCAGTCGAGGCGTTGAGGATGATCGTCCCTCCCTCGCCCATGAGCGGCAACGCCCCCTGCACGGTGAAGACCACGCCTTTGACGTTGGTGTTGTAGATCGAGTCGAAGTGATCTTCCGTGATCTGACCCAGTGGGGCGAGCGCGCCCACCCCGGCGTTGGCGAAAACCACGTCCAAGCAGCCTTTCTGCTCCTGGATAGCGGCGAAGATGCGGTCCAGGTCCGCGAGCTTGGAACTGTCGCCTTGCAGGGCGGCGGCGTGTTCCGGCCCGATCTCCCTGACCGCTTCATCGAGGTTCGCTTGGCGGCGACCCGTGATGAAGACGTAAGCGCCCTCGGCGACGAACCGCTTGGCCGTGGCTAGGCCGATGCCGCTGTTACCGCCGGTGACCAGCGCGATTTTACCGGCGAGCTTGTCGCGGCTGGCAGGAGTGAGAGAAGAAGAGGGCAGGGTGTCCATATGAGGTTGGTCAAGGACGCTGGCCTGCTTTCTACCCTCCGGCCAATGCCATGTTTTTGGGGTTGCTCATACATTTTGTAATCGCTAGGTTGGCGGATGGAACTCCGTCAGTTGCGCTACTTCGCCGCCGTCGCCGCGCACGGCAGCTTCAACCGGGCGGCTAGAGAGTTGCACCTGACACAGCCCGCCGTCAGCCGACAGGTGCAGAACCTGGAGGAGGAGCTTGGGACGGCACTCCTGCGGCGCACCAACAACACGATCGCACTCACGGCGGCCGGCGAGCGGTTCTATGAGGAAGCCCGTGACCTGCTCACGCGGGCAGACCAGGCCGTCCGGCGGGTGCGTGCCCAGGCGGACAGCGCCACGCTGCGGGTCAGCTACGTGGCGTCTTTCATTGCCGGCGTTCTACCACGCGCGATCCAGCGTTTTCAGGCAACCTCGCCCCGGGTGCGGCTGGAGTTTTTCGAGTCCACGCCGCAGGAAATCGGCAGGCGGGCCCGCCGCGGCGAGCTTGACGTAGTGATACTGCCGCAAGGTTTGGAAGCCTGTTTGCCGGAGTTTCAGTGGACCGAGTTGCGGCGGTTGTCCCCGGTGCTGGTCATGCCGCGCGATCATCCGCTCGCAAAGCTGGCGGCGATCGATCCGGCCGCGTTGCGCGAGCGGCCGCTGCACGGCCTGGGGCAAGCCGATTACCCGGAGTACGCGCAGCGTCTGCGCGCCATCCTCAAACCCTTTGGCGTCAAGCCTCGTCTGGCCTCCCAGAGCGCCGACGGGATCGCCACGCTCTTTGCCACCCTGGAGGCCAGCGAGGGTTTGACGGTGCTCAACGACAGCATCCTGGACACGCTGCCCGCCGCGCTGGTGGGCCGTCCATTCTCCCCGGCGCTGGCCCCGACAGTGGTGGTTCTGGGGATGCCAGCGGTGGCACCGAACATCCACGCGGAGACCTTCGCGCGGCTTTTGCACGAAGAAGCGCGGTCAACTCCAACCGCACCCGTTTGATGCTACGGCATGACCACAATTCCCTTCCAGTCGGCGTCGGTCTTCTGCACGCCTCTGACTTCCGGCCCAGTCACCGTCACGCTGAGTAATCCTGGTACGGGGACGATTGTGGTGGACAACGTCGAACTCGATAGCAACGTCCCCGAACCCACGAGCCTCGTTGCCATGCTGATGGGCGCGGGTGCCGCGACCGTTCTGGCGCTGCGCCGCAGGCGGCTGGTTGGGTTTCAATCCCTCCTCGCTCGCTGACCGCCCGCTTCAAGGTTTCCCCGACATCGTTTTGTCGATCCACTCGTGGACGATCTCCTCGGCTCCGGGATCTCCCATGTGCCCCCGGTCGCCCCTGGCGAGCAAGTCTTTCTTGTGGCCGGACATGCCGACGATCATGCTGTCTTCGATCGGGAAGATGGAGTCCTCCATCCCGTTGACCACGAACATGCGGCAGCTTGGCCGGTCCAGCACGCCGGAGGCGAGTAGGCTGAACTTGCCCGCTTCGGCCGCATATTTCTCAATGGGATCGGCTCCGCGGTACCCGAACTTGTACGCCAACGCATCCGCCAGGGCGAAGGGATACACCATCTGGTTCTGCGCGCCGATCCACCCGGCGTCGAACAGGTGATGGCAGCCGCCGCCCTGTGCCACCACCGCGAAGAGGCGGTCCGCCTGCGTATGCGCGATCCGCATGGCATAGTAGCCGCCGGTGCTGACGCCGCGCGCCACGATCCGGCTCGTGTCGAGACCGTAGGAAGCGGCCTGGGCATCCACCCAATCGAGGACGCTGCTCATGAGCCGGTCCGGTGAGGCCGGATCGTTGGGAGCCGCCGGACAATCGCCGGTGCCCGGAATTTCGAAGCTGAGGGTCGCGAATCCGTGGCCGACGTGAAGTTGCGTGCGAATGGTATGGTCGGTTTTGTAGGCGTCCAACCCACAGATGAACAACAGCACGGGCCAGCCCTTCTCGGGCTTCTCGCCGGCGGGCATCCGCAGGTAAGCCTGGATCGGCACCTGGCGGTCACCGGCCGTTTCGTCCGCGCGCGTGAACGGGATGTCCACCGGGACGCTCGGCGGGTTCAGGTATTGCCCACCTTTGACGTAGGCCGCCTTGCCCAGTTCCCACGCTTGCTGGCTCACGGGAGAGCGGTTGATCGGGAACCGCGCGATGCGGTAAACGGCCGCGGCCCGCAGGTAGAGGTCGCGCGCCTGCGAGGCATCGCCTTTTTCTTCGCCTTGCTCTGCCATCGCCACCAGCTTTTCCGCCACGGGGAAAAAGGGCTTCGCGTACTCGTCAGGTTGGTAGAGAAACTCGGTCCGGTCGCCCGACACCCGAATGAGCTCGGCAAAGATCGGCTCGAAGTCCTGGATGTTGCCGTCGTAAAAAGGATAGACGCCGCGCTCACACGGCATGCGCCATTTTTGACTCCACAGCGCGGAGACCAAGTCGTGTTGTGGGAAGTAGGGGAACCCGGACCGGAGTTCGGCTGCGGTCGACTGCACATGGTAGGGCGGCGCGATGATGGAAGTTTTGCTTGTCATGGACGGAAGGTTGTTAAGGGTCGATCAATCGATGGGTTCAAGTTTGAGCATCCCGGATCATTTGAAGAGCTTCCCGACCATTTCCAAGGGTCCGACCATTTCCAAGGGTCCGGGCTTGAGGAGTTCGGTGCGGTACTTCGGGGCGAGTTCCTCAGCTTTTTTCATGAAGGCAGCCTGGGCCTCTTTGTCGAGTTTGGGCGGTGGGGTCGGGCGGGTGGCCACCGGCACGCCGACCTGCGCGAAGAACTCCTCCTGCCCGGCGGGCGCACACAGGCACAGCAAGCGCACGTTTCCTTTGGAAGCGTTGGTGAAGCGGTGCGGCGCGTTGGCCGGGATGTGCAGGGTCTCGCCGGCTCGCACCGTCGATTTCTCGCCGCGGAAGGTCGCCTCGATCTCGCCTTCCAGCAGCAGGAAGGTTTCCTCGAAGTCGTGCCGGTGGGGAGCGGGGCCGCCGCCCGGCGGGATGTGCATGTCGATCAGGCAAAAGCGCCCGTTGGTGTCCTCGCCGGAAAGCAGGACCGTGTAGGTGTCTCCGACCAGTCCGAGGTGCGGCAGGCTTTCGTCCGTGTTGGGCCGGGCGATCTTGCCATGGCGTTGAGGATTGTCGTCCGGGATCGGGGTGGCAGGCTGGGCGGTGATGGTGTGTTCGTTCACGGGATTGATGGGGCTAGATTGTCGTTGGGAATGTTCAGCACCGGCGGGCCGTCCGGTTCGCCCCCGAGCCAGTAGTGCAGGCGCACGCCGTTCACGCTGGCGGCGTGACTGGCAAACCCGGACGGAGCAGGAGTGATGGTCGGCATATCGGAGTCGCGGGTTGGGGGCGCGAAAACCTTCAGAGTTTTTCGGCGATCTTATCCAGCGGCCAAGGCAGCTCCTTCGCCCACTTCGCGGCGGTCTCACGCGCGAAATCCTCGTAGCGGCGTGGCGGATGACCGATCAGGGCGGTTAATGTCTCCAGATCACCCGCTTCCGCCGTGAAGCCGCGCTCCAGGTAGCCCTGCATCATCATGCGCAGGTCAAACGCCGACCAAGCTGGCATTTGCTTGCGAAGCTGCGCCTCGAAAGCCTCCATGTCGTCCCCAGAGTAATGGACTTCCTTGTTCAGCAACTGACTCCAGATGGCCGCGACTTTGGGACCGCTGAGCACGTCTGGCCCGTTGAGGTTATACGTCCTGCCCTGGTGTTCCGCGCCGCCCGCCAGCGCGACGGCGGCTGCCTCGGCGATGTCGCGCACGTCCACCAAGGAGATGCCCGTCGGCCCCAGGGGCATCGGATAAAGGCCCGCGCCCTTGATCACGTCCTTGAGCTTGGCGTCGTTTTGGAAGAAGTAGTTCGGCCGGATGATCGTCCAGGGCACGTCGAACGCCTTGAGCGCGT
Source organism: uncultured Verrucomicrobiota bacterium (assembly GCA_937859745.1). Taxonomy (GTDB): domain Bacteria; phylum Verrucomicrobiota; class Verrucomicrobiia; order Chthoniobacterales; family SZAS-18; genus CAHJWO01. The sequence goes on from CALMAQ010000359.1 coordinate 10,389, forward strand.
TTTCGACGGCCACCTTGGAGGCGAAATGCGGCACGTCCAGGAAGTGCTCGGCGCGAAAGACCGAGTGGTAAACGACATGCTGAAGGCGGTGCTTCTTGGCGAGATCGTAGGCGATCAGACCCTGGGTGAGTTCGTCGGGCGAGACGGCGTTAAGCAGGTAGAGCTTGTCCACGCCATCGAGTGCTTTCTCCACCGTCGCGGGGTCGAGCAGGTCGCCCTCGACGACTTCCACGCCGGTCTTGTCCGCGTCGGCCACGGCGCTCTTTTTGCGGGCGAACACCCGCACGTCCGCGCCGCGCTTGACCAATTCCTCGACTACCATGGAGCCGACCAAACCGGCCCCGCCAATCACGAGTGTTTTCATGGGAAGTTTTGTTGTCTGCCGCTGTTGCTGTTCAGTGAAACTCCGCGCCACCGTCGACGTTGATGATTTGGCCGGTGATGAAGGCCGCGTCTTCGGAAGCCAGGAAATCCACCGCGCCCACGAGGTCCTCGGCCTGCTCGTCCCGCTGGAGCACGCGGGATTGCGCCGCCTGCTTGAGCACGTCCGCCGGGAAGAGCTTTTTGACGGGCGCGGTCGCCGTCAGCCCCGGCGTGACGGCGTTGACCGTGATGCCGTGTTCCCCCACGACCTTCGCTAACGAGCGGGTCAGGCCGATCAAGCCGGCTTTGGCGCTGACGTAAGGGCACTGTTCCGCGTTCCCCGCGTAGATGCTCGCGGAGCTAAAGAAGATGATCCGCCCCGCGCGGCTGGCCTTGAGCAACGGCAGCAAGCTGCGCGTCACCAGAAAAGGTCCGTCCAGGTTGACGGCGATGATCTCGCGCCATTGGGCGTAGGTCACTGCCTCGAACGGAGTGAGCGGAAACCAACCGGCCGCGTGGACGAGTACGTCCACCCCGTTCCACTCCGCGCGGACGCGGGCCGCGAAGTCGAGGCACCGCGCCTCGTCGCTCACGTCGAGCACCGCCGTGCAGAGCCGGGACGATGAGCCGAGGTTCGTCTGGAGGCGGCCCAGCGCCTCTTGGTCGCGGTCCGCCGCGTACACCCGCGCTCCACGGGCAAGGAAGCGCCGCACCAGGGCGCTGCCGATGCCGCCCGCCGCGCCGGTGATCACCACGGTCCGGTTGGCATTTTCCTCGTGGGCCGCGGCTTGCATCTCCCAACGAAGCATGGCCGACTGGACCGGTGCAATTGCGGTTTTGGTTGTGCTTTACGTTCATCCTTGGTATCAAACAGACCGGTGTCGCCCACCCTCAAGCAGGCATTCGTTCATGGATCTACGTCAACTGCGCTCCTTCGTCGCCGTCGCGCAGGAACTCTCTTTCCGGCTCGCCGCCAGGCGGCTGGGCATGAGCCAGCCGCCGCTCAGCCGCCAGATCAAAGCCCTGGAGGAGAGCGTCGGCGTGCGCCTGCTGGAGCGTGAGCGCAATCGCCGCGTTGCCCTGACGGATGCGGGCCACACTTTCCTGCTGGACGCCAAGCGCACCCTGGCCGCGGCGGAAGCGACCCTGCGGCACGCGCGCGAGGCCGCCAACGGAGCCTGCGGACGACTGAACGTGGCCGACCTCGCGGCTCTCTCCACCCGGGTGGTGCCGCCGCTTCTACAGGCGTTCCGCACCCGCCATCCGCAGGTGGAAGTGTTCATGGTGGAGCTGCAGCGCACCGAACAAGTGGCGGCGTTGCGGGAAGGACGCGTCCACGTGGCGATCTATCCGGACTTGAATACGCCCAAGGATCGGCAGTTCCAGTCGCAGGTGCTTTTTGCCTGTCCCATGGTGGCGGCGCTTCCGCCCGACCATCCACACGCTGGCGGAAAGTACGGGAACAACGACCTGGACATCCACTCCCTAACCCGAGACACGATCCTCATTCCCTCGCCTGAACATTCTCCCGGCTACGGGGAGCGCCTAGAGCACACCTGCGCCGCGGCGGACTTCACTCCAGCCGCCACCCACCCGGTGGAAGGGGTGCCGAACCTCCTGGGCATGGTCACCGCCGGCTACGGAGTGGCTTTATTGCCCGAAGTGCTCGTGCGCGGGCAGGTGCCCGCCGGCCAGATGCGTCGCCTGCGCGCGCCAGTGCCTCCCTTCCGCCTGAACCTGCTTTGGCTGCGCCAATCCACTTCACAGGTACTGCACGATTTCCTCGTGGTGGCACGTAAGGTCGCCGACCACACCAGCGCCGTGTCGTCGTGAGCCCCCCATGCAGGGAACTGCCCCCAGCAAAGAGGCTTGATGTAACCGCCGCAAGAGCCTCGCGGTGGACCGGCTGCTATCTCGTCGGCTACCGCAACCGCATCGCCGTGACGGTCGAGCGGGCTTGGGACTACATCTCCTTCAATCGCGGCTCCCGGCTGACCGTCGCGCGTCCACGCCCGAACCGTGAAGCTAGTATTACAGTTGTAAATACAAGCAAGTGGTGGTTTGGTCAAGCCTCATGATAGCAGATCAGTTCGGGAGGAAGGAGCGGCAGCTTCGGGCTGCGTTGGAGGAGACCACGCGGCGTTTGGGCAAGCACTTCGCCAACCCAGCGGCGCGAGCGACCGCAGGAGCGTATCTCCAGAGCCTGCTCAGCAGCGTGGAACGCAAAAACAGTTGGCAACTCGCCGAGGCGGCCGGCTTCGACACCCCGTACCGCTTCCAGCACCTGCTCGGACGCGGGGCCTGGGACGCCGACGCCCTGCGCGACGAACAACTCGGGGTCGTGCTCGCAGGCTTGGGAGCAGAGGATGCCGTGCTGGCCATTGATGAGACGGGCTTCGTCAAGCAGGGCAAGAAGAGCGTGGGTGTGAAGCGCCAGTACTGCGGGGCCAGCGGCAAGGTCGATAACTGCCAGGTGGGCGTGTTCCTGTCCTGGCAGACGGCCCAGGGCCACGCGCTCATCGACCGCGCGCTCTACCTGCCCGGGGAGTGGGCCGATGATCCAGAACGCCGCCGGGCGGCGGGCGTGCCCGAGGAGGCAGACTTCGCCACCAAGCCCGCGCTGGCGCGCCGCTTGGTCGAGCGGGTGCTGGCGGCGGGGGCCCACCCGGCATGGGTAGTCGCAGACACGGTCTACGGAGCCGATTACAAGCTGCGAAGTGCCTTGGAGGAAGCCGGGCAGCCTTATGTGCTGGCCGTCACCGGCCAGCAGTGCGTCTGGATGGGCTTTGGCCAGCGGCGCGTCAAGAGCGTCAAAACTCAGGTGCCCTCCGAGGCGTGGGTCGAACTGAGCGTGGCCGCAGGCACCAAGGGGCCGCGCGTCTTCGACTGGGCGGCGCTCACCATCAACCATCCCCACGGCAAAGAGTGGCAACGCTTTTTGCTGCTGCGCCGCTCGCGCTCCAAAACCGAGGAAGTCACCGCCTACCTGGTCTTTGGTCCAGCCGAAACGACGCTGGAGGAAATGGCCCGCGTCGCCGGGCGCAGATGGGCCATCGAGGAGAGCTTCGCGCAGAGCAAGAGCGAAGTGGGCCTGGATCAGTACGAGGTGCGCTCCTGGACGGGCTGGCACCGGCACATGACCTTGGCCATGACCGCGCAGGCGCTCTTGGCTATCACCCGCGCGCGGCTCTTTGCCAAACCCGCCGCGAGCGAAAAGGCGCTGGCGGCGTTCAAAAAAAGCCGCGGGCTGCCGGTGGCCGCCGCTTGATCAAGGTCAGCGTCGCCGAGGTGCGCCGCTTCTTTGTCGCCCTGCTCTGGGGTACCACCCGCGTGCTCATCGCCCGCGTCCTGGGCTGGTCAAACTGGCGGCGTCACCACCAAGCCCTCGCCAAGTTCTTCCACTACAAAACTCGCCGCGCCCTCGCTCATCTACAACTGTAATACTAGGCTGAATCGACATTCAGGGTAGCGCAAGCGTTCGGGCTGTGTTTTGAGCTTGGATGATCCGACGCTACGAACTGAGCCAGAGTCAATGGGAACGCATTGCCCACCTGCTGCCCGGCAAGGCAGGTGATCCGGGCCGCCACGCCGCCGACAACCGGCTTTTCGTCCACGGGGTGCTCTGGATCTTACGCAACGGCGCGCGCTGGAGCGACTTGCCGCCACGCTACGGCAAATACAAAACGCTCCATCGGCGCTTTGGCCGCTGGGCGGACAGAGGCGTGTGGGAGAAAGTTTTCGCCGCACTGATCAAGGACCCCAGCAACGACTACGTCATGCTTGATGCCAGCCTCGTCAAAGCCCATCAGCAAGCCGCGACGGGCAAAAAGGGGGCGACAAAAACCAGGCGCTGCGGCGTTCCCGAGGAGGATTAACCACGAAGATCCACCTGCTTTGCGACGCGCTGGGAAGGCCCTTGCGCCTGCTGCTGACACCCGGCCAGGCCGCCGAGATCACGAGCGCACCCGCCCTGCTCGCAGGCGTGCGGGCCAAAGGAGCCATCGCCGACCGCGCCTACGATGCTAACCCCCTGCGCGCCCTGCTGGCGGCGGCGGGCATGGAGGCGGTCATCCCCTCCAAACGCAACCGCAAGGTGCCCATTGCCCACGACGCCGTGCTTTATCGCACGCGCAACCGCATCGAACGCTGCTTCAACAAGCTCAAGCACTTTCGACGCATCGCCACTCGCTTTGATCGACGCGACGTTTACTTCCTGAGCTTCCTCCACCTCGCTTGCACCCTGCTCTGGCTGCGCTGAATGTCGATTCAGCCTAGCACATTCTCTCCTAGCTAGAGGGCATTGCAGGATTTAAATTGTCGTATGTCCAATAATTTCCAATAATATCGACTTTATACGAGGCATTCTGCAATTGTTGCCTAATAATACATCTTATTGGACATTTTGGTTCCCGCTGGTAAAAGGGTTCTGGAAACGAGTTTTTTGCCATGGAAACCCCCTCCCCCACCCCACCGGAGCCATTGAAGGCCTCGAATTTCGAGGATTTGGTGCACGCGGCGCGATCCGAGCGCGGCCTGAGCGAGAACACGCTTCTGGCTTACCAGCGCGCCTGGCACCGGCTTTTCGCCTGGGCTGGGATGCACCGCCTCGATCCAGCGGCGTTCACAGCAGAACAGGCCGCCGCATTCTACAAGGAGACCATCGCCACATCGGGCCGCACCGCGGCGTCCAGCTTGGTGCAAGCTCGCGCGGCACTTTCCTTTGCCTACGACCGCTGGGACCGGGCAAATCCCTTCAAGCGCATCAAGCCGCCTAAGGCGGGCAAGCTGCCGCCCGTCGCGTATTTGCAGGCGCACGACCTCGCCCGCCTCCTCGACCACCTCGGCCAGCGTCGGGCGACCTACGGCGAGTGCCTCTCGTTCTATCTCGCAGCGGCACTTTTCTACACCTGCGCGCGGTTCTCCGAGATGGCCACCATGCGCTGGAACGACTGCCTGCTGGACGCCGGCGGCCGTCCGGTGGCGCTTCGCATTCGCGGCAAGGGTGGCGTTCACCAGAATCTGCCCGTCAACGCCGCGCTCTCGGAGTTGCTGGCGGAGTGGAAGACGATCCAGGAGCAATACCGCGGCATGAAGGTCTTTGCCGCGCGCGGCTTGAAGTTCTGCCGCTCGGATTTCGTCTTCTGCGGGCCGGGGGGCGACCCATACACCAACAAGTCCTTCAATCGGCATCTCGGGGCGGCGTGTAGGGATCTCCGGCTGCCGGAGGTGCTAACCGCCCACGGCCTGCGGCACAGCGGGGCCACGATTCTTCTCAACGACCAGGGCAAAAACCTCAAGGAGGTGCAGGAGGCGTTGCGACACCGCGACATTCGCACCACGGCCCGCTATACCCACATCGCTTTCGAGCAGACCCGAGCCGCGATGGATGCGCTCGGAAGCAGCTTGCCGCTGCCGCGCCGCGGCCGCTAGGAGGTGGACGACGATGAACACGAGCGAAACGGCATTTCTGGAGCGAGCAGTCGTCCAGCTCCTCTTCGTGAGCGGACGGGAATTTTCCTTGGAGAGCCTGCGCGAGAAGCTGCGGGAGCTGTTTGTTCGGGAGGCTGACGCGACCGTGCGAGCCGCGGCCAGCGTCGGAGGATTCGAGTTGTTGCAGGTGCTCCTGAAAACCAGCCAAAAGCTGGAGAAGATGGGTTTGCGGCTCGACATCCGCGCCGGAAGCGTGCGGATTACCACGGCCGAAGTGCGTCCCCCTGCCCTGCGCGACTATTTCGCCGCGATCACCGACCAATTTAAATCCGACGCGAGCGACGCGGCCTCCGACGGAGACCACGAGGAAGGTCCTCTGAGCGCCGCCGGGCTGGAAGTACTCGCTTGTATCGCCTTTAAGCAGCCGCTCAGCCTGCCGGAGATCAACGGCTATTTTACCGCCGACCGACGCGCGGTCGTCCACCGGCTTCAACATCTGGGTTTAGTGGACTGCCGAAAGTCTGGCGAAACCGGCCGCACGGTGTGGATGACCACTGGAGAGTTTCTGCGCCGGTTCAATCTGCAATCAGCGGCCGACCTGGAACGTTTGTGGCAGGCCAGCGGCGAAGCGAAGGCCGCCTGACATCGTTTGCGTCGTCGACGGCGTAGGGGGAAATGCCCGCGAAAGATCGAAACCACGTTTCCGTACCTCTCAAACCACGCTACCCGACACAGTGGTCGATCGGGGGAAACTCACGCTGAACATTGGAAACGGCCGATTCGCACAGGGGAAATCGACGCGAAAGATCACGATGATGAGGGGAGAAAGACGCGGAAGTTGGCGTTGAACAACTCACACAGGCTTTCGGCTAGGGGGAAATCGGCGCGTTGAACAATGCGCCCACGACCGCTGAGGGGAACACGGCGCGGAAGAACGCGTTTTTTCGGGGGGTTTCCACGCGTAACTTGGCGAAATCGCGCATATAAATACCTCACCCACAGAGGCCTAGCCGACTTATTCACATCTTTATCCCTTTCTTTATCCCTTTAACCCTTAATAAAAGGCGTCGCAAAGCGCCGCAATAAGGATCGGTTTCTCCGCAAGCTGCGAAACCGAACGCGCCCCCGGCGCTTCGCGCCACCCCGCTACGCGCGGGGAAGGCTGGCTCCGCCAGCGGTAGAGAAGGTAAAAGAAACAGACGCCATCAACTTCCGCGCCAATTTCCCCCGTCCATACACAACTTCCGCGTCTTGTTCCCCCGAGGCCCGCGCGGATGAAAAGATGGGCACAAGAACTCAACAAGCCACGCATTGCTAACTTTCGCGCCTCGTTCCCCCGAAAGACGGCATCAACTCAGCCGCAGCATCCCGGTTTCCAATCCGCTTGTACCCAACGTTTTCTTGGGTGTTTGATGCTTGCTGCGCCACTGGTTCATTTCGACGTTGCCTTGGATAATCTCTTGGGCAAATTGGCGCGAAGGAAACAACTGCCACACCACGTCGGTGACCTTCTTACGTCCTTTCGTCGCCGCATAGCTCAAATCTTCCTGAAATGGGCGCATCCCGTGCAGCACGTTCTCCTTGACCATTTGAGCAAGCGCTTCACGCACCGTCGCCACGTTGTCACGCAGCCGACTCGCTCTGGCGATGCCGCTTTCGCTCAAGATTGTCTCCAACGAAATCTGATAGCTCCCACCGTCCACGAAGGCGGTCTTGGTCGCCTGCCGGAACCGATGGCTCAAGCGTGTGGCGAGCCAGCGAGCCAGCGGACTGGCCATACTCATCACCCGCTGATAGTTGATCGGGTAGAACGCCAGGTTGATGATGGCTTGGGTGGCCAGAGGATGATAATCCACGGACACCCTCGAACTCTGTCCTGAATCATCGTCTTCGTCGTAGACGTACGTGTAATTGCTGAAGACGGCGGAACTGATGCCATGGAGCGTCCGATCCTTTGAACAGGCCAAATTGACAGTCGCCTTGTTCAAGACCTCCAGAGCTTCCTTGAGTTCAACCACTTTGAAGCCATGGCCTTGTGAGGTAAGCTCCTTGCGGAGTTGGTACAGGGTGAAACTGACCCGGATGATCTGCGCTCCAGATTGCGGCACCGTGTGCAACCCGGTATTGACGACCTGCTGTACCGCCAGCTTGCGGATCGCCCGTTCGACCAACTCTTCTCGTGCACCGGGGTAAATGGCCTGACCGGTTCCGTCCTGCCCTTTGATCACGGCGGCCGAAAGCGTCACCTGCACCTGTAATTCCTCCTGCTTCCCAGACTCGCTGCGGCGGCGCAGGGTGATGGTTTTGGTGATAGGCGTCAGGTCTTTCGCCTTGCGCACCTTGGCGTACACGTACTTCGGCAGCGCGTCGAAAATCTCGAAGGTGCGCGACTCGTTTTTGTCCGCCGAAAAAAATCCGTCGAAGAGAGGCAATTCGCGCTGCTGCGCCGCCTGCAAGCTGTGCTCGGGTAAAGCCGGCTGGGATGGCTTCTTCGGGGTTTTTGGCTTGGCCATGTCGGCAGGTTAGCCTTTTTCATCCGCTGCCGTCCAACTTTTGCGTGGGTCGGCAAGAACCTACCCTGGTGTAGGCACCGCAGGCTGTCGCAGAGGCGTCATTTCAACCGCAGGTCGAGCTTCAAGAGCCCTCGGTACGCCGCGGCGAGCTGCGCGTTATCCTCCAGAAGGTCGATGGCGATCTGGATCAAACCGGAATGCCCGGCTTTGATGCCTTGTTTACGCAAGGAAAGCTCCAACCTGTCGAGCTTTTCCACGTTTGCCGGGCGCAAGGTGATGCCTTTGCTGACCACCGGCTGGACTTTCTTGGAAGCATCTCCCGGCTTTGGGGCTGAAGATTCCTTTGCGGGCGCGGCCGCAGGCAGTTCACCTTCGGTTTGTGCAGCATCCGACGCTGCCGTCGGCGTGGTTTGACGTTCCAGCTTGCGGGTGGCTTCGGCGAGCAATGTTTTCTTATCCATATCATCTTTTTATCGCTCAATCGTGTTATCAGACCATATGATAATCCCATCATCGCATTCTCATCGCAAGGCGACGTATCCGTGATGCCCTCTCATGATCTTGAAATCAGATTATCACACGACAACATAATGTCGTAATGAGATCACGTCACGATTTCAAGAGCCGCGCTGAACACCTCCTCCCGCTGGGCGGCGCTGAGCGCGCGCCAGCCGACCACGTGGGTCTGAGCGTAAGCCTCGCGGAGCGAGATCGTCGATTTGTAGTTGGGAAGTCCGACCTGGCTGGCGATGGCCGTGAGATCCTGGTCTCCGAACGCCGTCCCTTTACGCACGCGATTAAAGAGGATGGTCGGTTTGCTCTTGCCCCCGCGAGCTTTGAGAATTTCCGCAGCAGTCGTTTTAGTTGCCCACAAGTCAACCGGGTACGGCGAGGCCACCAGAACGACCTTGTCCGAGCGTTTCACGGAATCGCGGAACTCGTCCGAAAGATTGGGTGGCGTGTCGATGATCGTGATGTCGGCCTTTTCGGGATAAACAGCGACCGCCGTGCCTTCCAACGACATGCGCGCCGAACCCTGCGGATCACGGTCCCAGATGGCCACCTTCCGGTTGACCTCTGTTAGCGCGAGCGCGACTAGGACCGAGAGGGTGGTTTTTCCGACTCCGCCTTTTTGGTTGCAAAACGATATTATCATATAATGTCACACAATCACGCTATTATCCTCTGATTATCGCAGTCTCACGTCAAGATAATCTGACAAAACGCCACAGTCGGACTATATGATGATATGAGGATAACTCTGTTCGACCCAAACGAACAGTGTGGCATGGCTCGATCCGCAGTAAGGCAAAGGGACTGGAGGAGGAGAGCACACACCAGCGGCATGGTGTAGTGGCCACGGGGGAGGAAGGGAACAAAATCATCACCCGAGGTGGTTATTCGCAACTGAAGCCAAGGAAATCAAAAAGACTCGGGAGAATAAGCGGCGAAGGGACAGAAGATCCGAGGCGGGGGGGTTAGAACCAGGCCACGGCGGTCAGGAATTTGCTGGAATGGCAGAGCATGATTTCGGTTGATAGTGAAATGCACGCCTACCACAGAAATCTTCGACCCGTGCGAACCAACAGAGCAAAGAAGCACTGTGCCGACATCGGACGCGTTCAAAAAAGATATTGAGGAGAGAGGCAGGTTCATGAACCAAAATTCCAGCCAAGCTTCCCCGGCAGATCGCAGTGCAAACCAGACGATGCTCAGGCGCGCTTTGGCGACGATGTCCATCGGGCAACTGGTCGAACTCAAATCGACGGCCCACCGACTCAAGCACCTGCCGTTCACCCGTCTGGTAAACGTGTTGTTTACGGAGGCCGCGGATGACCGGGCTCGCGCGGAGCGCGAATCCCACAAACACAACTTCGCCAGCGAATCGGCAGAGGAATGCCGTTCTGTTTTTTTGAGAGACCTTTTCGAAGAAATCGAGCGCGCGTTGGCCCCGCGCTCACGAGCGAATGAGCATCATCCAGGCGAAAACAATCCTGAATGACGGAAGCAGTCAAAAGAGGGATGCTATTATATGATAACGTCGTAACACGATTATCATATGATATCCTCATGCGAGGGCTTCATTCATCGGCATCGATCACTTCGATCTTCTCGATGGAAAGTTCAGTCTCGGGGATTTGCTTGTGGCCCGTGACTTCCCGGACCATGGCTACCGCGTGTTTGGCCAACGAGTCGAAGAGTTGTTGGAGGTTACGGCCCTCGAGACGCAAGACCCGTGAAGAAAAGTTGAGTTCGATCACTCCGCTTTTGTCGAAGTGGCAATAACCGAGGTAGGCGTAAGGAAAAAAACAAGAGTTGCCGTTGGAGAAACGGGCTTCGAGGTTGATCGGCGGTGTTTCACCCTGCGCGGCTTCCCAAGACGAGACCGTGGATTGCTTCGGAGTGCTAGGTGTGGTCATAGGCGGGGGTGTTGTCTTGCGATCCGTGGGATCAGGCCGGGGCCGACGGGGACGACTGGTTTGGCTGGCCGCGGGTGCTTGCCTGTCAGGCCGCGCCGAATGACCTGTTTGACGCGCCGGGCGAGCTTGGCAGCAATTAGGTGCACCGTTTGCCGAACGGAGCGGCGTCGGCGCTCGCTGCGGCGTTGCTGCACGACGAGATCCAACGCCGAGCGGCGTTCGCCGGTGTCGGTCCAGGCGGCCTCCACGGCCTGGCGGTCGTCCGTGTAGATGCGCACGTCCTCGCGGCCACGCGAAAGCGAGACGTATCCCTGCTTGAGGGAACCCGCGGACTCGGCCGACGCGCCACTTTCCGCGAGCAGAACGTGATCGACCGTCTTGCCTTGGGAGGCGTGGCTGGTCAGGCAGTAGCCGCTGGCCAAGTGGCCGAAGGAACGTGGGACCACCAAGCCGCCCGCACATTCGAGGTCCCCGCGAGGCGAGAATCCGGTGACGGTCAGCAAGGTGCCGTTGTCGATACGGAAGGCGTCGGCCTGGGCAGACCCTCCGGCGTTGGCAAACCCGTTCTGGGTGATCCGGATCTTGTCGCCGACGCTGACCGCCAGGCTGGCCGCCTCGTAGACCGCGAAGGCCCGGGCGGCGTTGAGAACGAGCCGCTCGCGGCGGCCATCGGCGCGTTGGATGAGCAGGTGACCCGGGTCTAGGGCCTCGACGACTTCCGCCCGCTCGCCAGGGGAAAAGGAATCGCAACGGCGGACGAACTGGACGAACTGACCGGGCCGGTAGTTTGTGGATGCGGTTTTCTGCGCCGTGGTGAGGTGCAGGTTGACCAGACGTTCGACGTGATGCTCCTCGCCGGTAAGGACACCGGTGGCGCGTAGTTGCTCGCGGATGGCCTGCACGACTTGGTTGCCTTCGGCGTGGGTCGGAGAAACCGCCAGGACCTCCTTGCCCTGCGCCACCAGTTGCGCGTAGTCGCTCCCGAGCTGCTCGTAACGCGCGGCCGGGTCGGAGATCTCGCGCCAAGCCCCGAGCTTGCGCAGCCGACGGCATCCACGCTCGACATCGCCCGCCGCAAACGCCTCAACCATCCGGCGGTAGGCCGCCAGACGCTGGCGTCGCACGACGCTAAGCTCCGCCGGCACCAGCCCCGCGTGCTTTTCGAGGATGCGCAGGGCATCACCGCGTTCGACGGCCGTGTGCTGGGCCGTGTCGCCCGCCAAGACCACGCGGCAACGTAAACGCTCGGCCAGATCGAAAATTCGGTGCATGGCGGGCATGGAAAGCAGACCGGCCTCGTCGATCCAGAGCACCTGGCCGGCGGCGCGGACCTGTAGGTCGGCGTTGGTCAACAACTTTTCGACCGTCTCCGCTGCCTGGAACGTGTGGCGAATACGCTGTGCCGCCATCGAATCGCCGAGGACGCCAGTCGCCTCCTTGCGAAGCACCCCGCGGGATGCTTCGGAAGACGGCGCGAAGAGAAACACCTCGTGTCCCGCTTGCTGGAGGGCGTGAATGGTCTCGCGCAAGAGGGTGGTTTTCCCCGTCCCGGCAATGCCGCGAATCGCCATGACGCGATCGCGGGAAGTGCGGATGTGGGTGACGGCCAAAGATTGCTCCTCTGAGAGCAAAGCCTGGAGAGGCTGGTAGTCGGCGCGGGAATCGAGCTGCCGACAAGTGCCGCGGGTGCCGCGCACGTAATTCACGACCGCGCGTTCCTCAGCGAGAACCGTGGGCGTCGTGACGAAGCGGCGTTGGGCTTGGCCGTCGTTTAGGTAGATGACGGGGCCGTTTTCAAGGGCCGCGCGGGCCTCGTCGAAACGAACGCTGCCGATGCCGTGGTGCAGGAGGGTTTCCAACAAGCGCGGCTCACTGACGGCGGATGCGCGCTCCAATTCATGATCGAGGGCGTAGCGTAGTGCGGAATCGGTGGCGAGGGTAGGGGAGTCGCCATTTGCCATCGCGTGCTCTCCAGAGGCCGCCGCGTTCTGGGCGGTTTGGATCACCTGATCGAGGTGCCGGGATTCTGCCGCCGAAAGCCGCCGGTCCATGAGGTCGAGCAGCTCGCGCCGCGTTTTCGCTTCCTTCTCCGGTCGGGTTTCCAGGGTGGCGAGTTCGCGCACCTCGGCGTCAGTGAGGCTACCGACGGCGCGCCGGACCGAAGCCCGTTCGCTTGGGGCGAGCGCGTCCAAACGAGTTTTGAGCTTGTACTTGACGTAGAGCAGAGCCAGCCGCGTCGAGTCGGCGCGGAGTTCCTCCGCCAACCGTTGGACCTGCGCGCGGCGTTGCGAGAACCGTTCGAGCAACGCGCTGCCCACCCCCCGTACCTCAAAGGCATATTCGGTGCGGTCCAACTCGTAACCCAGGCCGCGCAGGCCGTGGGCCAATTCCGCCAGGGCAATCTTGTCCAGGAGCTTGCGCTGACGGTACATCTCCGCCGCCTGGAGCGCCAGCCAGCCATTGCGCTCCGGGTCAAAGCTCAGGTTCGCCAGCACCGCGTGAACATGGAGGTTGGGATCGTTCGAGCGGCTGGATTCGTGGACGAACAAGCCGGCGGCGAGGCTGTTGGTCGTGCGCGTGCTCTCGGAACGCACCAGCTCACCGCGGCGGTCGCGTACCCTGGCGAGGCTTTCCATGTGGGCAAACGCCTTTTTGACGGCCTTGAGGTGCAGCTCGCGGATGCGCTCATCCCGCATCGAGAGGATCGAGACGGACTTCGGGGCCGTGAAGGTAAAGTCGTAGTGACAATTCTTGCTGCGGCGGGGTCTGCTCTGTTGGCCGAACCGCTCCAAATCGTTGCCGATCACCGCGAGGAAATCCTCCTGGGTAATTTCACCGTGCAATCCCAAGCGTCTGGCACCCTCGCCGACCCACTCACCATGGATGCGCTCTCCCTTGGAATAATAGTCGTCGCGCATCAGGTGCTCACGAAAGTAATTCGCGGCAACCTTGGGGCTTTGACCAGCAGTGACGGAGACCATGCGAATCAGGGGGCCAGGATCACCGATGGCCGGTTGACGACCCGGGCAAGTGGAGGAGCTGTCGGGCGTTTTCTAATTTGGCTCGGGCGTCGTTGATAGCAGCCATCGCCTCCGACTCGGTTTCGGAAGGGGCATGAAAGGTCGGCACCACGGCAGACTCGACGCCAGCCAGCGAGGAAAGCGCCCTGCTGAGGATGGCCTCAGCGACCACGTGCCGCCTATTGGGATGAGAGTTCTCGGCCATGAGGAAAAGGGAGGCTGTTTTCCCTTTTATCCCGAAGGCAGCACTCGTTGCAAGAAGAACCGTAGTATTCACACATTTCCCTAATAGATTTTATGGAGCACGCGTTCATGCGCGTGATCCGTGCTCGTAACCGCTCGAACGGCGCATGTCCGCGCCGGGAAACGCTTGAACGGCGCTCGAAAACTGCCTGGCGGCGCGTCAAAGCTGCTTCGACGCACCTGCCTTGTGCCTCAACTCAGAAGAATTGGTGTACGGCCAGCGTCCGCGGCTTGGCAATCGATGCGGCAAAGGTCGAAAACGGCGTCAGGTCAGAAGCCGACATGCTCCTGATGAACCGTCCCGGTGGCCGGTCCGTGCTGCGACGTTCCATCCGAGCAAATCCATGCGAGACGAGGCCCCCAGCGAACAAGCGGAACCATCGGTGGCCAGGTTGGTCGCAGCGGCGCAACGCGAGGAGTCTCGACCGGGCCGAAGCCGTCTAGAACCTTGGACGCAGGTGGTCTTCATCCTGCGCGACAAGCGGTGGTCGTTCGCCGCCATCACCGAGTGGCTCGTCCGGAACGGGGTGCCGGCCGCCGAAAGCACGGTCCAGCGCTTCTATCGGTCTCGGTGCCGCGAAGCTCACCCAGCCTCCGGTCCGGCGCGTCCAAGCGACTCCCGCCAACCCCAGCCTTTCTTCGACTCCAAACATGAAACCATCCAAGACCCTGCCAGCGGAACCGCCGCTCCACCCGCTTCCAAGCCCAAGTTCAACACCAATTTCTAAAGACGTGAATATCCCTGTCGAACACCGCCTCGTCCTGCCGATCCAAACGCGAGGCAACATCGGCAAGTCCACCGAGGCCATCGCGCGGTGTGAATGGATGAGCCAGCGCCGGGTGCAATGGAGCGGCTATGACCTCGATACGTTCAATCGCACCTTGAGCACCACGTTTCCCGACCGGGCGGTCCTGGTCGCCGACAGCGGGGAGCCAGAAGGGGAGATCATCAAGATCTTGCGGCGGGCCACGCAGGCGTCCGTCACGGTCGTCGATCCCCGGGCTCACATGAACGACACCATCCTCAAAGCGATGCAAATGGTCGAGTTCACTAAGCGGGCAGCCGACAGCGCGGTACGTGCGACGGTGCTGCTCTTTCCCATCGACGAAATCTCGGACATGGATGACATCGCCACCACCGTGGGGGCTCTCGGCTCGGGAGTCGACTGGGTGCTGGTCAGGAACAAGGTCAAAAGTCCGCGCACGCAAATGTTTGACGGCAGCGATCTGGAACGGGAACTCGACGGATTCGGCGCGGCTCGCTTGGAGCTGCCCGCGCTGCTTTCCGACACGCGCAACCACCTGCGCGCGGTGGAACTGGAGCAGGGCAGGGGAATCTCCCCGGCCGAAGCTTTGCGCAATCCTGAATTGAAGATGGATACCACTCACTGCATCATTCTGGAGGACTGGCTACGCACGCTGTTCTGCGGCTTCGAAACCATCGCCGACCATCTGCTGCCCACGGCGGAGGCGCGGACCGTCAAGGCGGCGGTCGAACCGGCGGTCGAAAGGCCGGTCTTCCGCCGTGGCGCAAAGATCAATCGAGCCAACATCGAATGAAGGCAGACGGCCAGTCCGACCCATCGGGTGGTAGTCCTGTGCCTGCCGATGGCCGCCGGGACGAAGGTCGCAACTATTGGAAAGCGGCCATCGCGCACCTGGCACCTGAGAAGCGTGAAGCCGCGTGGGAATTTTATCTAGATCGGCTGGAAAGTTCAGCCGCCGCCGATACGCTGGGTGGGGTCATGCTGCTCTTGGAAGCACACCTTGCCTTTTTCGATGATTTGCCGGCTCGCCTCGGTGCCGTGGCCCGGCAGTTTGAATCCGCCGCGACCTCGGCGGGCGGTGCCGTTCCGGACCGAGCGACGCCGGCGAAGGTCCAAACAATCGGCAGCGGTGGCGGCCCGGTTTCATCAACGCGCAGAGTGCCATCTTGGGCGGTGGCAATGGTTTCTGCGGCCGTCGGTGCATCGCTCGCCGGGATCACCGTATCCTCGCGCCAGCATTTTCAATTCGACCCTTCCGCGCGCTTGCAGCCTGCTGCCACGCTTACCCTGCTCACCTCTAACCGCGTGATCTCCGTGGAGCCTTGGTACGATCCAACGGTGCATCGGCAACGTGGTTGCATCGTGTATTTTACCCGTGCCGCTTGGTCAGAATGCACGCAGGCCGGAGGTGCGAAAGTCTACGTGCTTTCCCCGGTCGAGGAAGTCCGGCGAGACCTGGAGTCCCTACGGCAAATTACCCCATCGCCCGCTCCCAAGGTGCCGTCGCGGTAGAAACGGAGCGGCCCGCGGCTGTGTGTCGCTCCAACCATTCTGGACTCGGCGCTCCGAACAACAGAACTCAGGGCGTGCTGGGAGGGGAGGGCGCATCATCCGGCGGCGGCGGGAGCTTGGCTTGCAGCCGACGCCGGTACTCGATGCGTTGCACTGCTAGTTCCGATTGGCCCGCATAAAATGGCAAGATCGCGCAGAAGATCATGGCAAAACCCAGCCCCAGGTCCACCAACGCTTGCGAGGGTCCCGGAAACGGTGGGAAGAAAATCGGCAGGATGACGATGCCGCCGGACAAAAAACACCCAACGGCATAGAGCCTCTGTAGCCACAAGAAGATACGGGCCAGCAGACCCGGGTCGAGGGACACCCTTCCATCGGCGGAGGGGCGGCGGTGTGGCCACGCGAGTCTGAGATCGCGCAGGGATGCTTGCTCTTCCCGGTAGAACCTGAAGATGGCGGCGAACTCCGAGGGCATCGGCGCAAAACCAAGAAGACGTTCGAGGGCGCGTTGGAGTTGCAGGTCTTCAAAAAAGCGGTGGGCATCGGGGTTCTCGGCGAACTGTTGCGCGTATTGCGCAATCAGCTTGTCCGTTTCCGCCGCGCGGGCGAGTTGGGGGCGTCTGATGCGCCGTTCCCACAGGCCGTAAATGCCCCCGAGGTAGGCGAGGACAAGAGCCAAAGCCTTACCGCCTGCGGTCACTTGGGGAATGATGTTATCGAGCATGATCTTGGCAGGGTCGCCGTTGGATGTTCGCGCTATTGCCCATGTCTGGCCGGGAAAAAACCGGGTTCCGACTTCCGCCGCTTAAACTACGTCTGCCGCTGACACGGCGGGGCCGTTTTTGGTGTAAACGGGCGCGGTTTTCCTGGACTGCGGCGAGGTCGCTTCCAAGCTGGTTGACGCCGGGACGTGCGGGTTTTCACGCCTTGAGCCAACCTATGAAATGGATGCTTCTAACGGCCTCGCTCCTCGCCGGAGCTTGGTTCTACCATTACGGCGACACTCCCTGGATGATCTACGGCGGGCCGGCGGTGTTCGGTCTGTTCGGCGTTTTCACCTTTGCAACCAACCCCGCTTCGAAGGCCACGTCGCGCCAGCTCGTCGCGGTGCCGACCAAGCGGCCTCACACACTCGTGCTCAAGGGGTTGACTTGGGACCGCAACGAGTTCTGCCGCGGCTGGCTGATTCGTGGCAAGACCGGCTGCGGCAAGACCAAGAGCGGCATCCTCAACATCATGTTCCAGGTGTTCAGCAACGAGCCGGGCTGGGGAGGGGTGTGCATCGACGAGAAGGGACTCTTCTGGGAGACGCTTTGCGCCATGGCCCGGCACTTCGGACGAGAGCAGGACCTTCTCCTTTTGCAGGTCCGCCCCGAAGGTGCCGACGGCGGCTGGAAGCCGAGCGCCTGCTTCAATCTGCTCTCGGACGGACGCATCCCATATTCCACTTACGCCAAAGCCGTGGTGGACACGGCCACCTCGCTCGGGCAAAAAACGAGTAATTCGTTCTTCAAGGAGCAGGCGGAAACTCACATCGGCAAGGCGATGGAACTCTTGGAAGAGGCTGGATTTCCAGTGACCATGACCAACGTGCTCGACGTGCTCATGAACAACGTGGACGCCCAGTCGGGCGAGCGCTGCATGGACCTGTGCCTGGAGCAACTGCGCGAAAAGCTCGACAACGGTCGCCGCGTGGAGGTGTACCACCACTTCCAGGAGAACTACACGAACATCGCCCCCGAGCAGCGCGACGGCGTGAAGGGCACGATCTCCAATTACCTGAAAAACTACGTGCCCCCGGACATCGCGCAGGTGTTCTCTCCCGCGCAGAACACCTTCGAGTTCGCCGACATCGACAAGGGCAAGATCGTCTGCATCGCCATGCCGCAGAAGTACCAGACCGAGCGGCGGTACATTTCGACGTTCTTGAAGATGCTCTTCTACGGCCACGTCCTGCGCCGCTTCGACAAGCCCGAGGGCGAGCGCCGCAAGGATAACCTGCTCATCCTCTGGGCGGACGAGGCGCAGAACAGCGTCACGGCCGCCGAGGACGGCCTGAGCGACTACAACTGCGTGGACAAGATCCGCGAGGCGGGCGGCACCGTCGTGGCCGCCACGCAGTCCACGACCTCGTTCATCCCGCCTTTGGGCAAGGACAAGGCCAAGGTGTTCACGCTGAATTTGAGCAACCAACTCATCTTCCTGTCGGCCGACGAAGAAGACGCCAAGGACGCCGCCGACTTCATCGGCCAGCGCGAGGTGGTCAAGAAATCCTGGGGCACGTCGGGCGGACGCACCAGCTACAACTACAACAAGGTGGACCAGCACCAGGTCAAGCCGCACCGCCTGCGCAAGCTGCGCAACCACCAGTGCTACCTGGTCCACTGCAACGGGCAGTTCAAGAAAGTGTACCTGGAGCCCATCGAGCCGGATGGACGGGTCTCGCCGTGGTTTCCCAACTCGCCGGCGGCGAGGCTCTGGCGGTGGCTGCGTGCGGCCTAACTGCCTATCCGGATAATAGCGTGGCGAGGTACGATGCAGCTGGGTGAAGACCTCACCTGTCAAGAAGAAAACCCGCCGCCGTCCGCACGCCAAGCGCATCCCGAGCACCGGCGGCTGCTTTGGGCTGACTGATGAACTCTGGGCGCTCATCGAGCCGCTTTTGCCGGTGCATCGCAACACGCACCCGCTGGGCGGCGGGCGGCCCAGGGTGCCGGACCGGGTGTGCGCGGAAGCGATCTTCTTTGTCTTGCGAACGGCTGCCAGTGGAACGCGCTCTCGGCCACCGGGCTTTGTGCCTCTTCCACGGCCCACGACCGCTTTCAGGAGTGGGTAGAGGACGGCTTTTCCTGCGTTTCTGGCAGGAGGGCTTGGCGGCCTACGACGCCTTCCGGGGCATCGACTGGACGTGGATGAGTATGGATGGAGCGACGACCAAGGCTCCCTTGGCAGGGGAAAAAACCGGGCCTTCTCCGGTGGATCGAAGCAAAACAGGCACCAAACGCTCGTTGCTCGTGGAGGGTGGCGGCGTACCGGTCGGCCTGTCGGTCGCTGGGGCCAACCGCAACGACTTCAAGCTGCTCGAGGAGACCTTGCAAAGCATCCCCGTCGATCCACCCGCCGCCGAGGATTACCTGCGTCACCTCTGCCTGGACAAGGGCTATGACTTCGAGGAAGTCCGCCACATTCTCCACGCCTACGGCTTGGTCGCCCACATCCGCTCGCGGGGCGAAGAGGCCCAGGCCAATCGCAAAAAGAAGCGTGGCGAGAAGGCACGCCGCTGGGTAGTCGAGCGCACCCACTCCTGGTTTAACCGCTTCCGCAGCATTCTGACCCGCTGGAGCAAGAAAGCCAAAAACTACCTAGCCATGCTCTACTTCGTCTGCGGACTCATCACCTACCGCGCTGCCCTATTTTTCGGATAGGCAGTAAACGCGGGCGTGTTGGAGGCAGGGATGCTCGTCACGGCCACCAATCGACAGCCGTCCTCTCGGTTGAAAGTGAAGATTGTTCGTGCACAGACCCTCCACCGTGGCTCGCTCGATGTCCGATCACGAATGACGGCAGCAAAACCGCGTTGGCGGCAATAAGTTTTCCCTTGATCTCTGATGCAGGTTGGTTATGCTTGCTACGCAAGCATAACCAACCTGCATCAGAGGTTTACATTCATTGGGCTCCCAGAGAACAGATAAATCAGTGCGGTGGAAGTCCTTCCTCAAGGCCTTGGCTGAGGAGGTCGCCGCGCCCACTGCCGACCACTTGACCGCGCGTTGCTGGTCTAGAATCGATCTCTACGCCCTTTTTTCCCGCATCACGGCGAAGACAGATTTGCCGCAAAGTTTCAGCGACACAGAAGGGTTTTTGGCTTACCTGGGCGAAGTCGGCTGGGTTTCTGTGGTAGCCTTGGACCGACTGACGAAGGCAGGGCCGCCCGGCGGGTTCTACCTGCTCGATCCCAGCGCGGTGGCCACGCGCACGCCGCCGGACCCATTGGAACTGCTCCAAGCCTACCGGTCCGCCGGGGTGATCTGCTACTTCAGTGCGTTGGCCTACCATTCTCTGACGACGCAGGTGGCGAGCCATCACCACATCGCCAACCTGCGCTCACCCGGCCAGCCCCAGGGTGATGAACCTCGCCCAGCCGGACAGCCTCACGCCGAAGGACCACGAAAGGAAGAGTCCGCTGCGGAAATCGCCGAGGATGCCTCGACTGACAACCGCCGTAAACGCAATGCGCTGGGCACGGAGGTCTTCGCTTATCAAGGGGTTCCTTGCTACCTGCACCACCGTCAGTCCAGCCTGCTTGAGGGGGCGCAGGTGCGCGATGTCGATGCCCGCACGCGCCTGCGGATTACCAGCCGTGAACAAACCCTGCTCGACGCCTTGCAAAAGCCAGCGGCGTGCGGAGGTGCGGCGGTTGTGTTCGAGGCCTGGGAGAACGGGGTGACGGACCTCGACGAGGAACGGTTGGCCGAGCGCCTACGCGGGTTGAACCACCCACTGACCTACCGTCGCGTTGGTGCGATGTTGGAACGGCTGGACTACCAGGCGGGTAGCGAGGTGCAAGGTTTGTTGCAGGAATACCAATCTTCCGACGAGGAACGCCGCCTCCTAGTCACTCCGTCGGCATCGGGGTCGTTGGGGGCCGCTGCGGTGGCGGTGTTACTGGCACCCCAAGCGGTTGCGCTGCTCCCGGGCCACTCGTTTTCCACGTTGTCGCCACGTTGGGGAGTGATGGTCCCGTAAGCCCACCCCAAGTCGCCTGGAGGTTTTCGCGGCTTGCATCTATCCTGCCTCCATGAACCCGGAGGATGCCGCGCAGTGGCAGCAAGAGGCGTTGGACGAGGTGTTCCGCGCGTTGGCGGCTTCGGCGGCTCTGCGCGGCATTCTCGTGTTCAAGGGAGCGCGGGTGCTCGCGCTGCGTCTGCGCGCAGCGGGCCGTCGTTCGTTGGACATCGACTCCAATCTGACGACGCAATTCATCGCCGAACGACCGGAGCGGGAAGAACAGCGCGCCGTTCTGGAGGAGCGGTTCCGCCGCGCCATCGTGCGTTACTTCGAACGTCAGGCGGTGGTGCGCTTCCAGCTCAAGCGGTTGACGGTGAGCTTGCAGCCGCGGGAAGGCAGCCATCCGCTCGGCTGGAACGCCTTCATCGTGAAAGTCGCCTTGACCGACGCCAGCCGCAGCCACGTGGTCGGTTTGCCCACGTTGCAGATCGACGTGGCGGCTCCCGAGGAACTGACGGACTCGTCCGTTTCGTTGCTGGAGGTGCAGGGCAGTGGCGGCAGCGCGCCAGCCCAGGTGCCGGCCTACACGCTTGAGAGATTGGCAGGCGAGAAACTGCGCGCTTTTTTGAGCACGCTGTCGGCCTACCGGGTAAAGGTGCGTAAACCCGGCGACGCGATCCGCGTCAAAGACCTGCACGACCTGGCTTGCATCCGGCGGGTGGAGCCGGTCGAAGCCGCTCAAGGGGCGTTCTGGCGGCGGGTGGCCGACGAGTTTCGGCTGGCGTGCGCCTCCCGCTATATCGACTGCGCGGGACCGGAGACTTTCCGCGAGAACTGGCCGGCGACGAAGCTGGCTTACGAGACGGACACCAACTTGGCGAAAAACGTGTCGTTTGCGGAGGCCGAGCGGACCCTTGATGAAGTCATCGCCTTCTTCGCGGCGCTGGGCGTCTTCCCTTTGCGGTTCCCCCTGCCTGCATCGCCGGTGCGCGGTGAATAAACTAAGTCCAGCAGAAATTGCCTACCTCGCCGCTGCGGATGGAACCTGCTTTGCCACCAGACGGAAAAATACCCGCCCTGGTGCGCGTCCATGAGAAACTCGTGTCTAGGCGTGGCGGGTACGTTACGGTGAAATATGGGGTAGGATAAATGCCTGCGCAAACGCATTTTCTACGGTGATCTTTCCAGGCCATGCTCACACCTTCCCAATTGACCGACGCGCGGGCGACCTATGCAAGCATGGTAATCACAGGCACGAGCCTGAGCGAGGCCGAGGCGATGGAGATTGCCGAGCGGTTCTACGCCAGCGGAGAGCCGGGGCGCATCGCGGCGCTGCCGACCTGTCCGAGCATGAGCTACGAGCAGATCGTGACCGCGTGGCAGCAAGCCGGTCTGCTCAGGAGTTAAAGAGGGCGGGCCACCACCCCGACGCTCCGCAGCCGATGTGACAGGCTCGGGGAGAGGTCCTCCCCTCCACCGCAGAGCAGGCGTTGAAACTAGGAATTTGCCACTTCGACAGAGGCAGATTCTTCCTCCGGACTCACTGCGTCTCGCAGCAGTTCGAGCGCCGTTCCAGCATGGCTTCCCCAAGCTCCGGAGAGCAGACCGAGGATTTGACGCTGATTGATGGCATCCAAGCTGATTCCTCCGTTTTCCAAGAAGGCGAGCAGATCCCGCATGGCTTGTTGTCCCTTGTCCGAACGGCTGAGTTGCGCCACCGCTTGTTCCAATTCCTCGGATGCTGTGACATTTGGCATGCCTCGCAGGGTAGAGGCTTGCGGCGGCGTTGGCCAGCCTGTTATTGTTTCTCCTGCCATGACTTGGGATGAACTCACCGAACTGCTCTCCGTGTTGGCGTGCGAGCACGACACCGAGTTGAAGGTCATCCCCATCAAAGGGCTGGAGGCCATCTTCCTCCACCTGGTGCCCGTGGCGTGGTTTTCCTCAATGAAGTTTGCCAACGCCTTGAACATCGGCGTGTATGAGGGCGAGGAGAAATGCTTGGTGGGAACCGAGCAGATTCCGCTGCCCGAGCTGACGCCGGAGTTCGTGCGGGAGCGGGTGGAGAAGGCTGCTGCCGAACAGTTCGCCTTGGCGCTCGATCCCCAAGCCGTCAGCGAGTTTCTCGAAAAGTTTCCGAGGACGCAGATGCGTGACATCGACGGTGCCGCGTAGAGAGCAATGCACGGAGGAAGCCCCCCACAGGCAAGGCATTAGCCCGCGTGCAGAAGGGTACACCGATCGCCCAACTTGTCCCTGAACGTTTGCCCAACCGAGCCATCCGCAGCGAGCGCCAACTCTCCCGCGCTTTGGCTCGCCTGCCGGCGGACTGTCTGGTGTATTTTGAGCTCGTGGTGACCAGCCGCTACCCGAACTTCATTGTCATCGCACCGAGCTTGAATGTGCTCACCAAAGAACTCAAATGTTGGCGGGCCGAGGAGCTTGTGGCGTTCAAACCGTTGGTAGATCCCAGTTCAGGGCTTCGGCCACATGCCTGGCAAAGGCCGGAAGGGTTTTTCCAATGTGCGCTAACGCCATCTCCGGTGTCATCTTGCGCCGTTGCGCGATGGCGCTGAGCTTGGCCACCACCACGCCGGCATCCATGGAATAGAGAGTGATCAAATAATTCGATGGATGCGTGGCGGAAATCCCCCAAGGCTCCAGGGCAGCTTTAGGAAAATGCTTGAGGTTGGAGGTGACGATCAGTTCCACCTTGGCCTTGATGGCTGCCGCCAGAACGTGCCGATCCTTGGGATCGTTCTCACACACCTCCACCAGCTTTCCGTATCCGCTCACCATGGCTTCGGGGAAGGTGACACGGACTTGCTCCTGCCAATAAGCGGCCAGATCATCCGGCCAACCGAGTTTCTCGGTGTGCGTGCGTTTTACCTCTGCGAGGATGTCCTCTGACCATTGCGGCACATACAGGCGCGGCGTCTCCGCCAGCCGGAGCAGCAGATCGCAGGAACTCGCCGGTGCCAGGACACAGGCATCGAGCATGACTGGATAATCAGCCCTCATCCTCCGGGGGTTGCGCGTCGTATACACCGGCCGCTTCAACCTTCTCAAACAACTGGTCGAGGGCCTTGCGGCGTTGCTGGTCGCGCTGTTTCTGGTAGGCGAGCAAATCTTTGAAATAAACCTTTCGATGGGTGCCTACGCGATGGTGCGGGATCGCGCCTTGATCCAGCAGATTAACGAGGAACTGGCGTGACATGCCAAGGTAGCTGGCCGCCGCCTGGGTAGTGAAGGTTTCGTCCTCGGGCAGCAAGAAAACACATTTGCCTTCCTGCATGGCGCGAACAGTCCGCACGAGCAGGTGGAATATAGGGTCGGGCAAATCGATGCGTACCCCCTCGCGGCCGATCAAAGCAGGGCGTTCTTCCTCGAACACCATCTCCGCTAAGCGATCCAATTCTTCGGGGGGGAGCAGTGAAGGATCGAGACGTGATTGAGTGAGTTTCATCATCCAATTCATACACCTTCCCCAAGCAAACGCAAAGCCATATTCGCTATAAACGCTATAAACGCTACATTTTCTTTGACATTGCAACCTCGCTCGCTCATCCTGGCTGTGCTGAGACGCCAGACGGAGAGGCTCAAATGCTATGAAACTTGCAGATCTCACTCGATCCGCGATCCGCGAATCGCCAACTGAATACCGACGCAGCTCGATCAGGCTGCTCGCACAAAATGCTCGTTGACTGAAGTCCAGGGTGGGATCGCCGTACACGCAGCCCAATTGGTTCCCCAGTTCCATGTGCTCGCAATTCAATGAACTTTCTGTCTACTAGGGGTCGCCTCGTCGTGTTTGAAGGCGCAGATGGCTGCGGAAAAACCACTCTTGCGACGCTTTTCACTAAATGGCTTGGTGATCAAGGCGTGCCAGCTGAATTGTTTGCGTTCCCTGGTGCCGAGATAGGTACTTTGGGTAGTCATGTTTACGCTCTTCATCACTCCCCAGAAAAGTTCGACATCCAGCGGCTAACGCCTGCCAGTCTCCAGCTGCTGCACGTTGCCGCCCACCTTGATGCCATCGAACGCCGTATCCGCCCAACATTAGCAACTGGTACCACGGCGGTGCTTGACCGTTTTTGGTGGTCCACTTGGGTTTACGGCCGCGTAGACGATGTGGCACCCGCAACACTGGATGCCATGATTGAGTTGGAACGCACTCACTGGGCTGAGGATCAACCAGATGCCGTCTTCTTGATCACCCGGGACGTTCCCTTTCGACCTGAACCGATGGAGAGATGGCACCGGTGGGTGGAGGAATATCAAACCTTGTTTGCTCGAGAGACTTCTCAAACGCCGGTTTTCGCCGTTGTCAACGAAGGGAAGATTGAGGACACCTTCTCCCAAGTGGTTCGCCATTTCAGCCGTGTCGCATCGTTATGAAAAGAAAAATCCGCTACCCTGTCGGTGATGTCTTTTTCTTCCTCTAACGATCCTCAACGCAATCTGCCGCTCAACACGAATTCCACCGCAATCCCTGCCAGTTGCCCACCCCAAGTGCTTGTGCGCCTCTCCACTGCCAAAACCACTCCTGTTTACGAGAGCTACTGGCGGTTTGCCGCCGAGCGACAGGCCATTTTCTTTCGTCGTCTGGAAGGGCGGCCGGGGCCATGGACAGAGGATCCCATTTTGCGGAATCATAAATTCACGAATGCTTATCGGGCCTCGGATCGGGTCAGCCAATATCTTATACGTGAAGTCATTTACAGGGGCGATCCCTCGGTCACTGAAGTTTGCTTCCGTACGCTGCTCTTCAAGTTTTTCAACCGCATCGCCACTTGGGAGTTGCTGGTTCATGAACTCGGAGACATTTCGTGGACCAACTACCGGTTCGAGGAATACGACCGGGTTTTGGGCCATGCGCTCGCGCAAGGAGCGCGACTCTATTCGGCTGCCTACATCATGCCCTCCGGCGGGCGAGCAGCTGCTGCGCTCTACGGCAGACGAAAACACCGCATGCATCTGCGCTTGCTAGAGACCATGATGCGCGACGAGCTTCCGGCACGTTTGGTGGCATGCGCCAGCATGGCCGAAGCGTTTAGATTGCTGCGCGCTTATCCGAGCATTGGCGACTTCCTAGCATATCAGTTCGTGACCGATCTCAACTACAGCACGCTGATAAACTTCAGCGAGATGAGCTTCGTCGTTCCGGGGCCAGGTGCCCGGGATGGCATCCGCAAATGTTTTGCTGATCCGGGTGGCTTGAGTGACGCTGACCTCATCAAGCTAATGGCCGATCGGCAGGAGCAGGACTTCACAGCATTGGGGCTGTCATTTCGAAGTCTTTGGGGACGGCGTTTACAGCTTATCGACTGCCAGAACCTTTTCTGCGAAGTGGATAAATACGCGCGCGTTTATCATCCAGAGTTCACTGGTTTGACAGGGAGAACACGCATCAAACAGCGTTTTCGGCAAACGGCCACTCCCCTGCACTATTGGTATCCCCCTAAATGGGAGATCAACGAGCACATTCCGGCGAAACGCACGGGATAACTTACCGCCACCTTTCCTATGTTTCAGCAGTACCACGCCCGCACGGCCGACGAGCTCTGGCAACAGCTTTATGTAGCTGTGCATGGCACTGCCGCGCGGGAACGCACAAGCAAGGGTGGCACCACGCGGGAACTTCTCCACGCCATCCTTTGTCTTGAAGACCCGCGGCAGCGGTGGATTGGCTCACGGCGACCGGCGCTGAACGTCGCCTTCGCTTTGGCAGAAGTGATCTGGATCGTCACAGGACGAAACGATGCCGCTTTTCTAACCTATTTCTTCCCTCGTCTCACCGAGTATATGGGTGATGGTCCGACTTTCTATGGCGCATACGGCGACCGCCTGCGGCACCGCTTTGGTCTGGACCAGCTCGACCGCGCTTATCACGCCTTGCGATCTAACCCTGAGAGTCGGCAGATCGTCCTCGAAATTTGGGATCCTGCTACCGACCTGCCTGCTCCTGATGGTCAGCCATTGGCACAGGACATTCCCTGTAATCTTCTCTCGTTACTCAAGGTGAGCGATGGACGGTTGGAGTGGACACAGGTAATGAGGAGCAACGATTTTTATCGCGGATTGCCACATAATGTGGTACAGTTCACTTGTTTACAGGAGATCGTAGCTGGTTGGTTGGATTTGGAAGTGGGCCACTATCACCATATGAGTGACAGTCTGCATTTCTACGAAAAAGATGAGACGGGATTTAGTTCCGTTCCCGATCAAGGGAAGGACGTGATGAACACCGATTCGCTGGCATGCAGCCGGGCCGAAAGTGAACGGAATTTCGCCTTATTGGCTCGGCAGGTTGATCGGATTATCGATCCAACTCTTTCCGTCGAAGTTCTAGCTGCCGAGTTCGATAAATCGGACCTTTGTCCTGCTTTCCGCAACATTGCTTGTGTGTTGCACGCGGAGGGTGCACGCCGACGGCGTGCAACGAAGACCGCCTCCGAATTTATGGAGCAATGCACAAACCAAGCTTACCAAAAGCTTCAAAATCGATGGCTGCAACGGGTAAGTAGGCTGAATTAAAACCAAGAATTTAACGCGACACTAAAACTCTCACTATGGCCACTGACAACAATCGTCGGCATGTCTTTATCAGTCACCACCACCAAGATGACGCGGAGGTGACAAAACTCACCAACCTGCTTGGCAAACAGGGGGTTGACGTACGTAACAGTTCCATTCGCACCCTGAAGCCGGAAAACCAACGCCGTTGGAAAGAGGGACGGGTCAAGGATGAAACGATCCGCCGCCTTCTGCGCAAGAAAATTTCTTGGGCAGGCACAGTGATTGTGCTTGTCGGTAAGGAGACGCACTCTCGCAAGTGGGTGGATTGGGAGATCAAGCAAGCTCACCAACAAGGCAAGCGTATTGTCGGGATTTATGTTCGAGGGGGTACCCAAGCCGACCTCCCACCCAGCTTGAAAAAATATGCGTCGGATATCAAGGCATGGAATGCAGAAGGCATCCTTGAGGCCATTGATGGTAGCGAAACTCCTTTTGAAACACCTGAAGGGACGGTCAGTCCGCCAATTTACACGGCGACTGCCACAAAATGCTAAATGTCATGCCAAGAGCCTACTTTTATGTGGTAGACCGCGATTTTGGTTTCGCACCAAATCCATTTCATGGTTACTGCACGCTGGCAACGTGCATGCCGAAACTCCGCCGCTACGCACAGGTAGGAGATTGGGTTGTCGGTGTAGGGGGGAAAAGATTAAAAGCAACCGGACGTTGTATTTACGCCATGCGCGTAGGAGAAAAAATTTCCTTCAATGAGTACTGGAACAATCCTCGCTATCGCGACAAGAAACCGGTGCGAAATGGAAGTGCTACTCGGATGGTAGGCGACAATATTTATTATCGCGATACATCCACCGCTGTCTGGCACCAAGCTGATTCACATCATAGCCATATCGATGGAACCCCCAATACCATAAACCTGCGCACAGATACTTCTTCTGATCACGTCCTGCTATCGCGCCATTTTTATTACTTTGGGAAGGAAGCGATCTTGATTCCAGAATCCATCCTGATGAATTTGGGCTATCGCAACGGGCGTGGATACCGGGTTTTTGACCTCAAACTTTGCGAGAAGTTCTTGCGGTGCTTGGAGGTAGATGGCCGGAACAGCTATAACCAAGTAATGGCAGACCCTTTTGATTTTGACTTGAGCGAAGCCAGATACTCAGGTTCCGGTAGTCGTATCCTCTTAGCTGCTCCAGCAACAGCCTCGGCATCATCCAAAGCAAACGTCCTATCAGGGGTGGAAGGGTAGACTACCCTTGAAGCTTGAATTTTTGTTCAAAAGCCGAAAACGGATTCAGATTATTTGCTTTAGAAGTTACGGTGCAACCCTAGCCATGTGCCCCATGATGCCACAAATCTGCGGCGATCGTAAATTTCAATGTCGTTCGGATAGATGCGTGCACCGCCTGCGTCTCTAGCCTCGGGATATAACTCGAAATATTCGTGCCCTGCAAAAGATACTGTTCCAGTCGGCAAAATAGGCAACACCGCTGTTCTAGCGTTCCAGCCGTCCACAAAGCCAAGTTCCCAAGGCACCCATTTGGATTGGGTGGTGTTCTGAGATGTGGCAACGAAAAGCGATTTGCACTGGGCCATTCGATAGCGTAAAACACGCGCGGTAGCACGGGTCACCTGCATCCGGTTCAGTTTAGGGTCGCAAACTTGGTCCAGATAGACACTGTAATTCCGCCGACGCAACAGCGTATAGATGCCCAGTACTTGTAGCTGATCGAGAGAACTATGAGATAAAAAGATGTCGAAAAGCACCGGCGGTGTTTTTGCAGGCTCTTCTGGCACAGGATCAAGGCTCTCGTCGATGGACTCAAGAAGGAGTAGATTGGAAGCATTGCTGAAGCTGACCGAACGGCCGTTTTCACTCAGTGCTTGCGCGGCGGCAGTGGCGACCGCTTCGGTAGTAAAATAAGGCATGTGATATAGCGGCGATAATTCGTGAATACAACGAAAGAAAATCTACCCCATGGAAGAACGAGTTCCATTGCGAGTCATTGCTTGCCGATCATTCTTTATCAATTGTTTTGGTCGGCCGTTAGCCAATTCGACTGCTTGCTGTAGTGCTGAAGTGTTCGCCCGTCCATCAGTGAGCAGTTGATCCCATGTCAACCAATGTGCAAAACCAGAATAAAAATTATCAAAAAAACGATGCGGTACCACAACTTTCCCGTTCGACTTGAGGACACTTGGTAAAGCGATACCAATCAACCCGTGTTGTTTGTCGAGTGTGGCTTTGATCTCCCAATCCACAAATTTGCGCCAAGGCGTCTCTCTGCCGCAAAGTACGATGGTGCAGCTTGTGCCTGTTAGATACTCCTCGCGGATCCGCCGCATGATGTATTCAGGATCATCACTCCAAATCTCCTCGCGTAACGAGTTGTCACGAATCACCGAGTAAGTGTCGCTAAATAGCCGGGAGAATAGATCGCAGTACGTCTGATCATCCGCGTGGTGATAGCTCACGAAGATGGATCGCCTCGCTGGCACAGGAGGCACCGACGTTTTGATCCAAGAAGCAGCGAATGGATTAAGAGGAAAGTTTTGCACGGCCATACCGCAATTTAGCAAAATGTCGTGCACCCCGCCAAATCGATTCGTCTTTTCGACGTGCGGACTTTATCATGAACCATATGCATGACGAGACGTCGCCTGCAGGCGGATACCGCCCAAGACTTGTAATCTACGTGGTATGGCATCCCGGGTTCGAACGGGGTCAAGCCATCGCCGAAGCGATCTATACTCAGTTTTCGCGCGATCCTGAGCGGCCTTACATGCGCGCCTTGGGCATCCCGGTGTTCTACCGCAGCGCCGTGAGCAGCGCTGACCAATCTCTGCCCGCGCCGATCCCCGTCGACGAAGCGCGGCACACCGCCATCATCACGCTCGTGGATGCCAAGATGGTGCTCACGCCAGGGTGGGCCGAGTACGTGGAAACGCTTTGGCGGCAGGTGAGCGGATCCTCCGAACGGCACCGGCTCTACCCCGTAGCAATGTCGGCCAGCGCGTACCAGTTCAGCGTGCAGATCAGCGAGGTCAATTTTATCCGCCTGCAGCACCTTGCGCCCGAGAGTTCTCTTTTGCCTTTTCTCAATCAACTCACCAACGAGCTGGCCCGGCTGTTGACCAAGCGGCCAGCCATCGCGGAACTGAACGCCGACCCTGCTCCACCACCCACCGCTCCCGAACGCATGCAGCTTTTCATCAGCCACGCCAAACTCGACGGTGAAAAGCCGGCCTTGGCTTTGCGTGATCACATTCAAAAGACGCTGCCCTTGGACACGTTTTTCGACGCAATTGATATTGCCGCCGGCTTCCGCTTCGAAGACCAGATCAATCAAGGCATCGAGCACGGAGCTTTGGCGGTGGTGCAAACAGATGCCTACGCCTCGCGCATGTGGTGCCAGCACGAGGTAATCCGGGCCAAGCGGCGCGGCCGTCCGGTGGTGGTGATTCACTGCATTGAGGAAGGCGAGGCGCGCTCTTTTCCCTACATCGGCAACGTGCCCACCATTCGCTGGCGGGCGGATGAACCGGCACGGCTCGACGCCGTCGTGGGCCTCGTGCTCAGAGAAGTGCTTCGCAGCGAGTATTTCCACCGGCACTTTGACGATCTGAAAGAACTTTTCCATGCGCCCGCGGCCGTGCGCGCCCTGCCGCGCGCCCCCGAACTGCTCACTTGTCTGGCTCTGCGGACCGAGAGCGCGCAGGTGCCTTACTTCGTGTACCCTGACCCACCTTTAGCTAAGCAGGAAGCGGAGCTACTGACGGAGCTGGACCCCAACCTACGGCTGACCACTCCCACTCTGCTTTTCGCCATGCCTTCCGAGCCTGTGACGTTTGCCGATCAGGGACTGGCGCGAGCTGCGGCGGGCTGGCGCATCGGCCTTTCGGTTTCGGATAGCCCGGACTTGGCAGCACGAGGACTGGGCTCGGCGCACTTGCGCGATGCGGCCACCGAGTTCGCGCGCTTTTTTCTGGCGGCAGGAGCTACGCTCGCTTATGGGGGCGATCTGCGACAAGGCGGCTTTACCGAGGTGCTTTTCGAGCTTCTGAGCACCTATCGCGCTTTGACGGGAGAAACGGTGGATGCCGTCCAGTCGTACCTGCCTTGGCCGTTGAACTTAGACCTGAGCGAGGAGCAGGAGGCGCAACTGCTCCGCACCGCGCGCTTCCACAAGGTGCCAGCACCGGCAGATGTGGGAGTTGATGCGGCTAAGATCGCATCGGCCAAGGATCTTCCGGCCGGCACGCCGCAGAACCGCGTGGCTTGGGCTAGGAGCTTGAGCGCCATGCGCCAGCGAATGAATACCGAGATCCATGCACGGCTGCTCCTGGGCGGTCAAGCGCGAGGATTAGGCAAATACCCTGGCCTGGCGGAAGAGGCGCTGCTGGCTTTGCGGCAGAAGAAGCCTGTTTATCTCTTGGGAGGGTTTGGCGGCTGCGCTGAAGCGGTGATTCAAGCACTTTGCGGGGAGACGCCGAAGATGCTCACGCATGACTTTCAAAGCGAGACGCCTGCAGCGCGCGAGGCGATAGCGATTTACAACGCACAACTCCGCTCTGACGATGGTCAGATTGATTATCCGGCCCTGGTGTCAGAATTCCAAAGAATTGGAATTGATGGGTTGAACAATGGACTTAGTGAAGCGGAAAACCGGCGACTCATTTCCAGTGCGCATTTGCCAGAGATGGTTGCGCTGGTACTGCGCGGCTTGAGCCGTCTAGGTGCACCACCGTCGCCGCAAAAATGACGATCAGGTCGATAAATGATAATTTGCCTGATGCGAACGCACGGGCGCGGTTTCGCGGCAAAATCCGCAGAAGACCTCGTGTGCAGAATCGTAATAGCTGTTTACATTGATTGTACCCACGCATGAACTTTTTTGTTGTTGGAGGCACTACAATTGACAGAGATGATTCGCGTTATGCACAGGAGTCCGAACTGCTAAATCGAACCATGAGGATGTTGGGTAGTGAGATCATTCGCAACGGACACACCCTAGTCGTATGCAGCCCTTACGAGGGATCAGCAGACGTAGAGGCTGTCAAGGGTGCGACAATGAGTGGGGCGGAACGTACGGAGCCTTTCGTTCACTTTTACATTCCAGATGCTCCCTCCGTACGAGTATCGTTAATGGAACTGAAGCAGCGCACTCCTGAATTGAGATTTCAAGACTTTATTTCGCGTGGTCCGATCGATCTCGAGAACGAGGAATCTCGCAGCCACGCTTGGCTACTCGCCCAGCTATGCGCCTTGGATCGGTGCCATGCTGTTATCGCCATAGGTGGAAAGCCTACTGGGCCGATGAGTCTCTTACTTCCATTGGCCGAGACACGAAGAAAATGTATCGTGCCACTTCGTTTTCTGGGTGGCGCTGCGGCGGAAAGCTTCGATCGGCAACGTCACAATCTCCAAGACAAACTTGGCGACAGAATGCATGTATTGGTCGATCCAGAGAAAGTTGACTCGGTGATAGAGATTTTGCAGCTATTGGCGGCTGATCAGCCTGCGCCTGCTATCGAACAGAAACCTCGCAAGTTGTTTCTCAGTTATCCGAAAGCCAGACCAGCTGAAGCAGATTTCGTTGAGATGATCCTACGGCGCAGAAGTTTGAAGGTATTTCGAGACGAAGGTGACGGTAGTGGGAACCTGACTGTTGTCGGTGGTTGGATCGAGGGTGAAGATGAGCG
>CALMAQ010000360.1 GCA_937859745.1 uncultured Verrucomicrobiota bacterium
TTCAAACCTCGCCAGATTTTACTCGCCCTCAAGCGTCACGGTGCGTAACTCCTGCTAGTGCTAGGGTGTGTTCACAATACATTTGATGTCCGTGCGGGTGGCGGCAAGTTGTCGCCATGCACAACGAAGACCGACTCCTGCACCCGAGCGACGCGCAGTGGGCACAGCTCGAAGGCGCTTTTCCCCAGCGGCGGGGCCGCTCGGGCTTCGAGCAGAAGATCAGCAACCGCACGGCCTTTGAAGCCGTGCTCTACCGGGAGCGGACCGGCTGTCCCTGGCGTGACCTGCCCAGTGCCTACGGCGATGATCACACGATCTACATGCGCTGGCGGCGCTGGGTGCAGAACGGCGTGCCCCAGCGGGCCATGGTCACCTGGTATCTGGAAGCCGCCAAACGCGGGGAACTCGACCTGAGAGCCTGGCGCTGGTCGACTCGACGCTGGTGCGCGCCCACCACTGCATGCAGCGGGAGCCCGCAAAAAAAGGGCGAGCAAGCCTTGGGCCGCTCGCGTAGGGGCGTGAGCACGAAGATCCACTCCGTGGCGGCGAGCGAGTTCCAGGTGCTCGGCCGTCATCCTCACTGGCGGCCAAGCCGGTGATGCGCCTGTGGGCGAGGAACTGCTCGCCGAGGTGCTCACCCGCGAGGAAATCAAGGCGGTGGGTGGCGACCGCGCCTACGACAGTGATGCCATCCGCCGCTTGATTGCCGCCGCCGGCAAAGAGGCCGTAATCCCGCCACGTTCCAACCGCCGCCAACCCGCCGACTACGACAAGGAGAAATACAAGCAGCGCAACAAAGCTGAACGGCTCTTTTGCAAGCTCAAGGGCTACCGGGCGGTGGCCACGCGCTACGACCAACTCGCCACCATGTTCTTGGGCGGCGTACTCGCGGCTTTACTGGCCGTCAGCCTCAAATGTATCGTGAGCACGCCCTAGAATATTTAACAATTCGTGAGTGACGGTTAGATTCGGCCAAGTCTCAGGGGGCACCATCAGCGTCAAGTTTTGGCCGTAGAGCGCACCGGCCCATCATGCAATCGCGTGATTAAAGTTTGTCCCGGTAGCACTTCCGCCCCGCTGCGGATAATTTTGCCGTCTTCGTCTGATGTGATGGTATAGCCACGCTCGAGGGTTGCCTGCGGACCAAGGACCCGTAGCAAACCTTGCGTCGCACCTAGCCGGGCACCGAGTTGTGCACGCTGGCTGTTGAGCTGATGTCTTAGCTTCTCGCTCAATGCAGCGATGGTGTGCTCGCGCAACGCGAGGGAGCCTCGCGGCCCCGCCAGTTGCAGACAGCATCTCTTTTCTTGCAGGCGGTTGCGGAATGCTTGCAACGCTGTTCGGAGGGTCGCATGAAGTGATTCTCCAAGGTGGTCTAGGCGCTGATGCTCTTCTAACGTACGGCGACGTGGCTCTCGCTCCAACCTTCCTTGCGTCAGCCTTTGCAGATTATTCCGCGCGTCAGCCATTCGTTCGAGGAATTGACGACTAATGAATTGTCCGGCGACGGCCAACTTCCGGAGTAGCTCGTCGGTGTCAGGAGAGATCAATTCTGCAGCGGCGCTGGGCGTCGGCGCGCGCAGGTCGGCGGCGAAATCAGCAATAGTAAAATCGATCTCGTGGCCTATTGCCGAGACGACTGGCAGGTCTGACGCCGCGATGGCCCGGGCCACGATCTCCTCGTTGAACTCCCACAGATCCTCAATGCTGCCACCGCCGCGTGCGACCACGATCAAGTCCACGTCTGCCCGGCGATTGAATTCGTTGATGGCTCCCACAATCTCCGTCGAAGCTCCCTGTCCCTGCACCCGGACGGGATGCAGCACGATCCGCAGCCAAGGGGCGCGACGCTTGAGGATGTTGAGCATGTCCTGCAAGGCGGCACCCGTTGGAGAAGTGACCAAGCCGACCGTTGAAGGAAAGGCGGGCAGCGGCTTCTTGCGGGCAGGATCGAAAAGGCCCTCCGCGGCGAGCTTGGCCTTGAGGGCCTCGAAGCGGGCCTGTAGCGCGCCGACACCTTTGCTTTGCACCAGTTGCACGACCATCTGGTACTGGCCGCGTGATTCGTACACCGTCACGTCGCCGTAGACCTGGACGAGCTGGCCGTCCGATAACGCCGTGCCAGACAGCAGGTTGCTATTACCACGGAACAGTACGCAGGAAAGCTGGCTGCGGTCGTCCTTGAGCGTGAAATATTGATGGCCGGACGCCTGCTTGCGGTGGTTGGAAATTTCTCCTTCCACCCAGATGCTGCCGATCTCGCCTTCCAGCAGCGCGCGGATTGAGCGCGTCAACTCCCAAACGGAGAGGACGGCAGTTTCGTTCGGGGCAAGTTCGGGCATGGGGCAATGTCGCCCAGAGCGCGTCCGGCCGACAAGTCCGAACGGTCGGATTCCGCGTGCCTGAGCGCCGCTAGCTGAAGGTCAGGTTCTTGACCCTGCCGCCGCAACGGCGTTGAGCACCTTGATGATGCGCTCCTGGCGTGCATCGGGTGCCGGTTAGATATTTACCGGGCCCTTAGCCGAAATTCATCAACTGCCGCAACTGGTCGTGCGTCAGCGGCAGGTCGGGGCTGTTGGTGGGGTCGTAGCCATGCCATTGATCTGCACCGTGCCATCTGCGGCGATGGCCACGATGATCGGCGTGCTCGGGGCCATGCTGGACGCGGTAGTGTTTACCTCATTGTTGCTTGCTGTTGAAGGGCGAGATTGTAGGTGGTGATAAAGAAGTGGATAGCATCGAGGTGGTTCTCGGCGCACTTGGAGAAGGAGTAGGCCTTGCGAACGAGGCGGCTGACCCGCGCTCGCAGGGTGCCAAACCAGCGTTCCACGTGGTTGGTCTCGCCTTCCTCTTTGCCACAGGAGCGGTGTGTGCGGGCGGGGAAGGCGGCGACGTAGGCGTCCCAGAAGTCGCTGCGCGTGGCGCAACGGCGATAATCCTTGGGCAAGGACGCTCGCAGGTCGCACGCGCTTTGCAGGCTCCTGTCCCCGAGCGTCCAGGCGACGACTTGGCGGGTGCGGCGACAAAGGGCCACCCACCGCCAGAGCGTTTGGGTTTTGCTGCCGACGAAGCTCCAGAGTTCATCCAACTCCAGCACGTCACCCCGCGCGCTGGGCAAGAGCGTGTCCTTGAAGGCGGGCAGAGCTTCCGCTTTTTCCCCCCAGCCAGCGCATCACGGTTTTGTAGCACACGCCGAAGGTCCGCTGGATGCCCCGGATGCTCATCCGGTCCTGGTAGGCGGCGAGCACTTGCGCCTTGAAAGGCTCGGCGTAACGCACCCCCCTGGGCTGGAGGATGAAGGTGCGCTCGCAGTCCAGGCACTTGGCGCGTTGCGCCCCGTTGATGGCGTGGCCGTTTTTGCGGAGGCGCTCGCTGCCGCAACGGGCACAAACATGGACGATGGTCGTCGAAAGCATCCCAAAGCATCGCCCTCGATCAAACCACTCGCAACAAAGAGGTCAACACTACCCTGGACGCGGCAGACTGGCCGCTCGGCAGGTTGATGCTGAGTTCCTTTCCCACGACCTAGACAACCGGCCGAGGCCATGAAGAAGAGCATTAGCACGAACACTACGTCCACTCGGGG
Organism: uncultured Verrucomicrobiota bacterium; assembly: GCA_937859745.1. Classification (GTDB taxonomy): domain Bacteria; phylum Verrucomicrobiota; class Verrucomicrobiia; order Chthoniobacterales; family SZAS-18; genus CAHJWO01. The sequence goes on from CALMAQ010000360.1 coordinate 3,587, forward strand.
CGATCTGAAAGGCGATGTCGCCATCTTCGGAGTCCACGGAACCAGCCTTAAGGTAAAATTGGTGCGGTGAGGGAACAGGAAACCGTCGTTCATTGCGCGGCGACCTGGCCCTTGCCTTGGTCTTTGTCCAAGATGGAAAAAGTCGCGTTGTTCGCGCTGGTCTGGCCCACGGCCAGCAACACCGCGCGCAGATAGCTGTACTGCGTCTGCTTGTCCGCGCGGATGAGCACCCGCATGCTCGGGTCCGCGTTCACGCGGGCCTGGAGCAGGGGCACGAGTTCGATCGGCGAGTTGTAGGATCTCTCGTCCACGGTGATGCCGCCGCTCTCGGTGCCGAGCGTCCAGGAAATGTTCACGATCATCTGGTGCTTGTCCTTGGCGGCGTCGTTGCCCATGGCGTTGACGATCACCATCTGTGCGCGGTTGCGGAAGATGCGTGATGGCGAGCAACTGCTGCTTGGCCTGCGGAACGTTGTTCTTCGCATAGGCGAGTCGGGCTTGGCCGACGCTCAGGCGCGCCACCGCTCCGGCGGCGTGTGGGTTAAGCCTGGTGCAAATCGCTGTAGGCCGCTTCTCGGCCTTGGAGGGATTTTGTTGTCGATGTAGAGGTCGCCCAGTCAGCTAGCCGCCTGTTGCACCCATTCGGTGGGCAGGCCGCGGAACTGGTCCGCTATCGGCTTGAGGTCCGCGAGCGTCTTATCCGTGTCCCCCGCTTTGTACGCAGCGAGACCGCTCAGGTAGGCGGCCGGAACGGCGACATCCGCCCGGGTGACACGGGCCAGCGCCACCGGGATCTGCCCGCCAGCCACCGCAACCTTCATGTTCCCACCGGTCACGTTGACCGCCTTGCCCTCCTGCGCCGTGTTGTCCTCCAGGTAGAGCCAGTCCTACGCGCGGGCGATCGGCCTTCTGGCCAGGGAGGCCAGCAGGCGGCTCAGAAATTTTCACGCAAAAATCGACTGCGGAACGCAGGAAGCTTTGTGCTACTGTGCGCGCGTATGATGGTTAATCTGATGCGTACCAACCAGCGGTGGATGATGATCATCGTCTCCGTCCTGGCCAGTGTCTCCCTGATCTGGTTTTACAGCGACCGCTCCAGCGTCAACCGGGGAGTGAGCAACCGCGTCGGCAGCATCTATGGCCGCGGCGTGACGCTCAACGAGTTTGGGCGCATTGAGCGGGAGCTCCAAGTCGCGCGCAGCCTTGGCACGCTGGACCTGTTGCGCGCGACCACCGGCGACGGGAACGATGCCGACCAGGCCCCAGTCAATTACCTGGTGCTCGAACACGAAGCCGAGCGGTTGGGCATCAGCCCCACAGCGGAGGAGATTCGCGCGGCCGGGGAAAAATTGCCAGCCTTCCGGGGGGCGAACGGCGAGTACGACCAAGCGAAGTACAATGACTTCGTCAGCCGGGAAATCTTCCCCCGTGGCCTGAGCCCGAGCCAGATCGATGACCTCGTGCGGATGAACTTGGCGGCGGCGAAACTGCGGGCTCTGGTGACGGCACCCGTCGTCGTGAGTGCGCCGGAAGCCCGGACGGCGTACGACGAACTCCACGCCAAGACGGAAGCCAGCATTATTCGCCTCAAGAGCGCCGACCTCGCTGCCGTCGCCGAGCCGACCGAGGACGAGATCAAGAAGTACTACACGGATCAGAAGAACCAGTTCATGCGGCCGGAACGCCGCCAGGTGCAGTACGTGAAGTTCGGCCTCGACGAAACCCAAGCCAGGCTCACGGGCAAGGCGCGGGTGGATGCGTTAAAGCCACTGGCCGACCGCGCGGTGGCGTTTCTCGAAAAGCTCCTCGACCAGAAAGGTAAGGAGGATTTCCGGGCCAGCGCGACGGCGGAGCAGTTGACCGTCAAGGAAACACCGGACTTCGAGGAGGAACAGGCCACCGGTTTCGAGGAGAGCACCATCCCGCAGTTCACGCAGGCAGCCTTCGCGTTGACCAGCGCCAGCCCCGACAGCGACGTGCCGCTTCAGACGGACGACGCTTTCTACGACCTGCACCTCGCCAACGTCACGCCCACGGTGCCGCTGACCCTGGAGGAAGCTCGGCCGAAGGTGGTGGCGGCGATCAAAGCCGAACACACCAAGACGGCGCTCGCCGCGAAAGCCGAGGAAATCCGCACGAAGATCACCGCAGACCTGAAGGCGGGCCGCTCCTTTGCCGACGCGGCGAAGGACGCGGGCCGGACGGCCGAGGAAGTGCCGCCGTTCTCCCTCATGGAACCGGACCGCAAGCTACCTGACGCGAGCGAGATCGCGGGGGTGGCCGAGGGACTCACCGACGGTGAAGTGAGCCCCTTTGTCCCCGGTGGCGACGGCGGCCTCCTGGTGTATGTGCGGGCCAGGGTGGCCCCGGAAGAGGCGAAGTTTGAGGCGGAGAAGAACACTTTTGCCCTGCGGATTCAGTCGAACAAGAGCCTGATCTACTTCATCGAATGGCTCCGCAGCAGCCGCGACGCCGCCGATGCACGGTTCAACGTCCGCAGCCAGGGCTGAGCACGCCTTCCTTATGGACCTGGACGACACCTTCGAGGAAGGGCATATGCACCTGGCGCTCGGCGAACTCGACGAGGCTGCCGCCTTGTACCGGCGTTGCGTGGAGATGGACCCGAAGTTCTTCGACGGCTGGCACGCGCTCGGCATGGCCGAGATGAAGCTCGGGCACTATCCGGCGGCGATTGCGGCGGGCGAGCGCGCCGTGGCGTTGCGGCCGAACGATCAACTTGGCTGGTCGAGCCTGTCGCTGTTCTACGTCCGCAACGACCAGATCAAGGAAGCCGAGGCCGCCGGAGCCAAGGCGCGCATCCTTTCCTGGGGCGGCAAGGTCGTCAAAGACGATGGTACCCGCCCATTGGACGGACTTATCAAGCCCTGACTTCCGTCGGTGGGCCGAGGTCCGGCCGTTGTTTGCACCCGATGACCGAGCGTTTTTCCATCACGACGGCGATCGACTATACCAATGGTCCGCCCCATCTAGGACACACCTACGAGAAAGTGCTGGCGGATGTGATCGCGCGCCACCAGCGGCTCCGAGGGAAGGAAGTGTTCTTCCTGACCGGCGTGGACCAGCACGGCCAGAAGGTCCAGCAAACGGCCGAGCGGGAAGGCACCACCCCGCAGGCCTACGTGGACGAGTTGACGGTCAGGTTCCGCGCCTTGTGGGCCAGGCTCGACGTGGATTACACCGCTTGGGCGGCGACGACCGACACGGACCACCAGACTTGCGTGCGTAAAGTCCTCCAGCGCCTGTGGGACGACCGTGACCCGGCCACCGGCCAGAGCCGCTGGATTTATAAGGCAATCCGGGCGGGCCACTACAGCATCCGGCAGGAGCAGTTCCTGACCGAGAAGGAGATGGGACCCGACGGCACGTTCGGTCCCGAGTGGGGACAGGTCGAGTACCGCGAGGAAGAAAATTACTATTTCCGGCTGGAGCCGCACCGGGAATGGCTGCTGGCGTTGATCGATGCGCGCAGCCAGGCGGGACGGCCCTTCGTGGTCCCCGACTTCCGCGTCGCCGAACTCCGCAACGCTGTAGAAAAACTAGCGGGCGACCTTTGCATCTCGCGCCCCAAGGTCCGGCTTTCCTGGGGCATCGAACTTCCTTTCGACCCTGACTATGTGACGTACGTCTGGTTCGACGCGCTCGTGAACTACGTCAGCTTCGCCCCCGGCTACGATCCCGCTGCGGAGGCGAATCAAACGTCGTTCGAGGCGTGGCTGCCGATGTGGCACGTCATCGGCAAGGACATCCTGATTCCCGCCCACGGCGTCTACTGGCCGATCATGCTGCATGCGTTGGGGTTCACCGACGAGCAGATGCCGACGCTGCTGGTTCACGGCTGGTGGACGGTGGACGGGGAAAAGATGAGCAAGAGCCTCGGCAACGTCGTGGACCCGGATGCCCTGGCAGACCGCTTCGGAGCGGAGCCGCTGCGGTACTTCCTGATGAGCGAGGCGACGACTGGCCGCGACGCAGATTTCACCGAGGAACGGCTCATCGGCTGCTACAACACGGACCTAGCCAACAATCTCGGCAACCTGTTCAACCGCACGTTGACCATGGTGCAAAAATACCGTGGAGGCCGTCTGCGGCGCGATGCCGCCACGGCGGAGCTCGATGGCCTGTTCGTTCCCGACGGCGGGAGCGCCGAACAATATTTCACCGACCTCGCGGCCCGCTTCAGCGAGCTTCCGCCCGAAGGCAACTTCACAGAGCCCGTGCTGGCCATCGCTCGGCTTTGCAACCAACAGATCCAGGAGCAACAGCCGTGGGAACTGTTCAAGAACCCCGCCAAGGCCGACGTGCTGGATGCGTTCCTGTACTATCTGGCCGAGTCCATCCGGCTAATCGCCATTTTCATCTCCCCGGTGCTCCCGGGGGCGGCGGGGCAGATGTTGGACCAACTCAACTGCGGGTCCGTACCGGATGGCGGCACCGAACGATTCTGGCTGGCGGATGCGCGTTGGGGCGTGCTGCCCCATGGCCACAGGCTCAACGCTCCGACCCCGCTTTTTCCGCGCTGGAACGCCGCCAAGACGAAGCTATGAGGCTCGTGTACCAATGCAAGAGCTTCCCCGGTCAGTCGCGCTTCCGGATGAGGTATGCTACCCAGCGGCCCCGCCGCCGCTTTTCGATGATTTCCAGTCCGTTCGTCGTCAACGCTTGCTCAACCTCGGCGGCCTGCGTGCCGAGGATGCCCGAGGCGATCAGTTGACCTCCTGCCTGCATCTCCGACACGATCCGGGGCAACAGGGAAATCAGCAATTCGCTGAACAGGTTCGCCGTGACAAATGGCCAGCCATCGGGCTGAGCCGACGGCCAAACTTGGCGCAGCAGATCGATCCGGCGAAACGTCACGCCCTTGATCCCGTTGAGCGCCGCGTTCTCGCGGGCCGTGCGGACGGCGTGCGGATCGTTGTCGTACCCCAAGGCGCTCGCCGCCCCGAACAACTTCCCGGCCAGGGCGAGCACCCCGCTGCCTGTGCCAAGGTCGAGGACTGTCCAAGGAGCGCCTGTCCTGAGCCGGACACTGACCTCGGAAAGGAAACGTAGGCACATGGCCGTGGTGGCGTGTTCTCCGGTCCCGAACGCCATCGCCGCCGGGATGCACAACACGCCACGGCGCGGATGAGCCGCGCGCAGGCGTACCAACTCCTCCGGGTGGGCCGAGACGAGCAGGTGCCGTCCGAACGCCAGCGGCTTGCCCGGAGCCGTGGCCGGGGCGGGGAGCCAGTCACTCGCGGACACATGGCTGGTGCGGCCACCAAAACGCTCCGCCAGTGCGCGCGCTTCCTGTTCCGTCTCCAGATAGGCTTGCAGATTCTGCCGACGGCCATTCACGGGGACAACCACTGCCAACCGTTCAGGCGGTACGAAAGGACCCACGCGCCGGAGCCAAGCGTCGAGCTGCCCTGGTACAACGGTCTTCTTCCAGAGGTGGCAGGAAGTCATGGGTTCACGCCTGAGAAGATCAGCCGCCTGCCACCACCCGGAGGATTTCCAAGCGGTCGCCCGCGGCCAGCTGGATTTGCTCCCACTCGTCGCGCAGGAGCGCCGTGCCGTTGCGCTCCACGAGGATGCCCGCCGGCGGGAGGTTCAACGCGCGGAGGAGGTCGAGCAGGGGCTGGCCCGCCGCCGCCGGGTGCGGCTCCCCGTTTACCTGGATCAGGATGGGCGGGGCGGCGTCACTCATGGCCGATACTCTCGGGGCTGGCCGGTTCGGCGGTCAGCGCCTCGTCCCAGTCCTTCCACACGGGTTCCAGGCCGTGCCGCTCGCGCAGGACGGCGGCGACCTGTGACGGGGTGCGTTCGTCAGCGATGTCGAATTGGCCTTCCGCGTGCGCCCCGGGCGTAGCGGCGGCGTTTGTCTCGCAACGCCGCCCGCGCACGGTCAGGTGCAGGTCGTCGCGGCCAACGCCGGTGTAACCGCCGGGCTCGGTGTGGCTGCCCGCGCTCATCATCGTCACGCCGAGCGGGAGGAGGGCGTCGCGCAACTCCGCCGGTTCCCGCGTCGAGAGCACGATGCCCACCTGCGGGAACGTCACCCGGAAGGCGCAGATCAGTTGCACCAGTTCCCGGTCGCCGAGCGGGAACCGTGGCGTGAATCCGCCGGCGGCAGGACGCAGGCGCGGCAGGCTGATGCTCAGGTGGGCTTTCCAGCAGCGCCGCAGAAGGTATTCGACGTGCGCGGCCAGCGCCACGGCCTCCCCGCGCCAGTCGTGGAGCCCGAACAGCGCGCCGATCCCTAGCCGCCGGAAGCCCGCCACGTAGGCCCGTTCCGGGCAATCGAGCCGCCAGTCGAAGTTGCGCTTCGGCCCTGCCGTGTGCATCTCCGCGTAGGTCGGCTGGTGGTAGGTCTCCTGGTACACGATCAATCCTTCCGCCCCGGCGGCGACCAGCGGACGGTATTCGTCCGTCTCCATGGGACCGACCTCCAGCGACACCCCGGGCACGCCCGCCTCCTGTTGCACGGCGCGGACGCAGGCCTCCAGGTAGCCGTTCGAAACGAACCTGGGATGCTCACCCGCCACCAGCAGGATGTTGCGGAAGCCTTCCGCGCCCAGGTGACGTGCCTCGGCGACGACCTGCGGCACCGGCAGCGTCACCCGCAGGATGGGATTGTCGCGCGAGAAGCCGCAGTAGCGGCAGTTGTTGATGCACTCGTTGGACAGGTACAACGGCGCGAACAGGCGCATGACCCGGCCGAAATGCTTGATCGTCAGAGCCTGGGAACGGGCCGCCAACGCTTCCAACTGCGGGTCGAGGCAGGGCTCCAGCAGATGCGCAAACGAGCGGACGGGCGCGGACAGGAAAAAATCAGGCTGGGCAAAGACTTTTGCGAATGACATGGACGGGCTTCACCGGTAAACAACCGGAGCGGGCAACCTACTCGCGAACCGGCGACACGGCATCCGAAAAACACCACCTCGCGTATGTCTCGTGTGTACGGTTCTTTAAACCAAGCTTCTTTGTCCAGCGATCTTGCCCACGCGTCCACGGTCGTGGCACCTCCGTCCGAAGGAGAAATCGCCCGGTTGCGGCAGCAGATCGACGCTTCGCTGGCGGATTACCTCGAAGCGCAACGGGCCGCATATCTTCGCCTGCCGGTCTTTGCGACCTTGTACGTGGACCTTGCGGACTTTGTGCGCCGTCCGGGCAAGCGCCTGCGACCGCTCCTCTTTCTGCTCGGCCACCGGGTTTTTCAGCGCGGCCTGGGCGAACGCGCGGCGGTGCCTTCGGAGGCCGCCTTGGCGAAGGTGGCCGTGAGCCTGGAACTTCTCCACACCTTCATCCTCGTTCACGACGACATCATCGACCGCTCGGAAACCCGCCGAGGCACGCCGACCTTGCACCGGGCTCTCGAGGGACGGTTTGCCTCCTTCACCCACCGGCACCGCGCGGGACGAAATCTCGCCATCGTCATGGGGGATGTCCTCTTTGCGCTGGCACAAAAGTGCCTGCTCGAAACCGTGCTGCCAGAGGGAATGGGCGCGCGCCTGGGTACGCTCCTGCTCGGCTGCATGGTGGAAACCGGCTTCGGTGAGGCGGCCGACATCATCCACAGCACACGCGACGTTTCCAAGGTGGAGTTGAGCGAGATTGAGCACATGTACTGCCTGAAAACGACCTGCTACACGATCGAGGGTCCGTTGGCGATGGCGGCGGTCCTGGCGGGCGGGGGAGACGAGATGCTAGAGGCGATTGGCAGGATCGCCAAGCCCGCTGGCCTGGCCTTCCAGATCCAGAACGATTTGCACGAATTTGCGCGGTTCGAGGTGTCCGACGCCGAGGTGCCCGCCGACATCCTCGAAGGCAAGAAGACGCTGCTTGCCCGCCTAGCGTTCGAGCGACTGAACGAAATCGACCGGGGACTGCTGCAAATGTGCTTCAGCGCGGGCACGCCGACCGAAGGGACGGTCTCCAAGGCCCGGGAGCTGGTAACGAAAAGCGGGGCGGTCGGCGAGTTGACCCGAAAAATGGACAAATTGTTTGCTCAATCCTACGCCGAAACCCGCTGGCCGGGCTTCCCCGCGAGCGTGCAGGAAGAACTGGGCGCGCTGCTCCAGTTGATCCGCGGCGCGGCTGCCCGCGTCTGAGGGCTTGCCCATGCACGACCTCCTTTCTAACCCACAAACCGGCCACGCAGGACCCGCGCCGACTTCTTCCGGGGACCCGGGCCGCAAGGCCGTGGTCATTGGCAGTGGATTCGGGGGGATCGCTGCCGCCATCCGTCTGCAGGCACGCGGCTACGACGTGGACCTGCTGGAGATGCGCGACCGGCCCGGCGGCCGGGCCTACGTCTACCGGCAGGACGGGTTCACCTTCGACGCCGGGCCGACCATCGTCACCGCGCCGTTCCTGATCGACGAACTCTTCGCGCTGGGCGGGCGCCGGACGGAAGACTACGTCAAGATCGTCCCTTGCAGTCCGTTTTACCGCATCGTCTTTCACGACGGGCGCACGTTTGAGTACACCGGCGACGAGACCGAGATCATCGCGCAAATCCGGCGGTTCAACCCGGACGACGTCGAGGGCTACAAACGCTTTGTGGACCGGTCGCGGGCCATCTTCGACCGGGCGTTCACCGACCTGGCGGACCAGCCTTTTACCCGGTTGTGGGACATGGCGAAGATCGCGCCCGATCTGGTACGGCTGCAATCGCACCAGTCGGTCTACAAACTGGTGTCGGGCTACATCAAGGACCCGGCATTGCGGCAGGTGTTCAGCTTCCACCCGCTGTTGATCGGCGGCAACCCGTTCCAGTCGAGTTCCATCTACTCGATGATCCACTATCTGGAAAGGAAGTGGGGCGTGCATTTTGCCATGGGCGGCACGGGGGCCATCGTGGATGGGCTCCTGCGGATGTTCGCGGAACTGGGGGGGCGCTTGCACTTGGGAGCAAAGGCCGCCGAAATCACGCTCACCGGCGACGGCGCGGTGAACGGCGTCCGGGTGGAGGATGGCCGCCATTTTCCGGCGGACACGGTCGTGTCCAACGGCGACGTGGCCAACACCTACCGCAAGCTCCTGCCCGCGGCCAAGCGGCGGCGGTGGACGGACCGGAAACTCGAGCGGATGCGCTATTCGATGGGTCTATTCGTCGTTTATTTCGGGACGGATCGGACCTACCCGAACCTGGCCCACCACACCATCGTCCTGACACAGCGGTACAAGGAGTTGTTGCACGACATTTTCCACCACAAGCTGCTGGCCGAGGACTTTTCGCTCTACCTGCACACCCCGACCCGCACGGATCCGAGCTTGGCTCCTCCGGGCGGCGAGTGCTTCTACGTGCTCTCGCCCGTGCCGAACCTGAAAGGCGAGATTAATTGGAGTCTCGTCAAGGACCGGTACGCCGACGCGATCCTCGCCTCGCTGGAAATTCCGGAGCTGTGCCCGGACCTGCGTCGGCACATCGTCACGCAACGGATTATGACGCCGCTGGATTTCGAGACCGACTTGGACGCATACCGCGGAAGCGCGTTCCAGTTTGAGCCGATCCTGACGCAGAGCGCTTGGTTCCGGCCGCACAACGTCAGCGAGGACGTGCGCGGGTTATATTTCGCCGGGGCGGGGACGCACCCCGGCGCGGGGATGCCGGGCGTGTTGTCCAGCGCCAAGCTGCTCGACCGGGTCATCCCGGCCGCCCGCTGAGCATGGATGTGGTCGCGTGGAAACCGCCCGGGGCGGCTGTGCTGGAGGAGAGCCACCTTTTTTGCCACCGGCAGACGCAGCGGCATGCGCGGAGCTTCTACTTCGCATCGTACTCTCTCCCGAAGGAGAAAAAACGCGCGGCCTACGCCGTCTATGCGTTCTGCCGGCACGCGGATGACCTGGTGGACGAGGCGGCGTCGGGAGACGGGGTCGAAAGTGCGCTCCGTCGCGTCGGGGAAGATTTCGACCGCATGTCCTGTGGCGAACTGCGGTCGCCGCCGTTCGCTCCGGCGTTCGGCTGGGCAGTGCATCGCTTCGGCTTGGAGAAGAAGCCGTTCCTCGACCTGCTCAAAGGGGTTTCGATGGACCTGCAACCTCTCGTCATCCAAAACTGGCCGCATCTGCGCGATTACTGCTACCATGTCGCGTCCGTAGTGGGTTTGATGATGTCGCAGATTTTTGAACTGAACGATCCGGCGGGGCGCGAGCAAGCCATCGAGCTGGGCATCGCCATGCAGTTGACGAACATCGTGCGCGATGTGGGCGAGGATCTGGCGCTCGGCCGGATTTATCTTCCCGCCACCGAGATGGAACGCGGCGGGGTGAAGACGGCTGACCTGGCTGCGGAGCGGCCTGGCGACCCGCTCAAACGTTTGTTGCGCGAGCAAATTGAACGCGCACGGGACTACTACCGCCGTGCTGAGAGCGGCATCCCCAAGCTGGCCGACGACGGCTCGCAACTGACGGTATGGATCATGCGGCACGTCTACGCGGGCATCCTGGACGAGGTGGAGCGGGCGGATTACAATGTGCTCCGCCGCCGGGTGTCCACATCGTTTCCGCGCAAGCTGTGCCTTGCCGTCCGGGCCTGGCGTTCCTACCGCGCGACGCGAGGGCGGCAAACTTGATCCCGGCCAAGAAAAACCGCGCGTTCGACCGGTTGGCCGCTCGCTGGATCGGCCGCGCCCTGCGCCGCCGGTTCCACGCGGCTTATCTCGCCGGAGGCGAACACCTGCGCGGGCTACCGACCGGTGCCGCCGTCGTCGGCTGCGTCAACCACACCAACTGGTGGGATGGCTTCGTGCTGCACGCCCTCTCGTACCGGCACCTGCCACACGAAATCTATCTGGCAATGGAGCAGGAGAATCTGCGCCGCTACCGGTTCTTCACCTGGATGGGCGTTTTTGGCGTCGATCTCCGCCCGGGAGCGCGGAACGTGGCCGCTCTACGCTTCGCCACCGGCCTGCTGCGACGGCCGGCGGCCAACCACCCCGCTTTGGTCTGGATGTTCGTGCAGGGAAAAATCGTGCCCGAGCGACGGCCCGTGGAGGCTCTGCCCGGGGCAGGCTTCCTCGCGCGGCGAGGGTGCGCGGTGCTTTTGCCGGTCGCGCTGCGGTATGGGTGGCTGAGCGAGTCGCGCCCGAGCGTGTTCATCCGGGTGGGGGCACCGATGGCGGCAGATACCACGCCGAAAGCCATCGCAGACACGCTCAACGGGTTGCTCGCGCGGACCGACCAGACGCTCGACCCGCCTGACCTCGCGGGCTACGAGCCGATGTTCGGGACGGGCATGTCGCTCAACCGGCGTTGGGACTACGTCCGGCACCTCCTGGGTGGCGGGCGGCGGGAAATCTTTGACAAGTCCAACCGTTGACGTGTCACATGCAGCCGATGTTGATCTATCATCTCGCCGTCTCGGCGTTCCTGCTGGTGATGACGCTGAACATGGCGCTCAACCGGGGAGTGTTCGTCAGGCCGCGGCGGCGGAAGGCCGACCCGTCGCAGGCGGCCGGTGCGCCCCTCGTTTCCGTGCTGGTGCCCGCGCGCAACGAGGCCAATCGCATCACTCCTTGTCTCGCCTCGTTGTTGCGGCAGGATTACCCGAACTACGAGCTTCTGGTGCTAGACGACCATTCGGAGGATGCCACAGCGGATGTCGTGCTCGGATTGGGCTGCTCACGTGACACGAAGGCGCGGTGCCGACTGTTGGAAGGCGCGCCGCTGCCCGCAGGCTGGACCGGAAAAGCCTGGGCGTGCCACCAGTTAGCGGAAGCCGCCCAGGGCGACTTCCTGTTGTTCACTGACGCGGATACCGCGCACGAGCCCGACGCGCTGCGCGCCTGCGTCGAACACGCACAAGAGACCGGGGCCGCGCTGCTCTCGGCGTGGCCCCGGCAGATCACCGGCACCTGGAGCGAGCACGCCGTCATCCCACTCGTTTACGTGCTGCTGCTGGGAGCGTTGCCGCACCGCATGTTGCACCGCCTGCAACGCCACCGCCGGTACGCGCGCTGGACCTCGGAGAAGACGGTGGCCTCCATGGGGGCTGCTAACGGGCAGTACATGCTCTTCCGGCGCGACGCCTACGACACTATCGGCGGCCACGCGGCCGTGCGGGACCATCTCGTCGAGGACGTGGCGCTCGGCCGGCTCGTCGCCGCCCGCACGGTCCAGGGCCTGCGCCTGATCAACTGCGACGGCTCGCGTCTCGTGGCGTGCCGCATGTACGAATCCTTTGCGCAGGTCTGGGAAGGATTCACCAAGAACCTCCGGGCCGCGTTCTCGGACTCGGCGGCGGGGTTCTGGATTTTCGGGCTCGTCGGGACCTGCGGTTTGATCCTGCCGTATTTCTTCGCCTGCGTGCCAGCTTTGAGCGGACGCTGGTGGTGGCTGCCTATCCTGCAGGTGGCCTGGATTTACCTGATCCGGGTCGCGTTGACCGTGCGTTTCCGAACCTCCTGGGTCGGAGCCTTGCTGCACCCGGTAGGCGAGGGGCTTTCCCTCCTGATCGGGCTGAATAGTTGGCGGTTGAGCAGCCAGCGCGGCGTGACCTGGAAAGGCCGCCGCTACCGGATGGCTGAAACCCCGCCGCCCGCATCCACCGAAGCGCCCGGGCTGCCGGTGGTCCTAGCCAAGGAGAGCGAGGAAGTTCCCTGAGACGACGCGTCATTTTTCCGCCGCAGATTTCTGCCGCAGGGCGTGGTCGTCGAGCTTCAGGATGAGCGTGTCGAGCAGCGCATCCACGCCCTCCTTGAGCTTCTCCTGCTTGAGCAGGTCGGTGGCGGTGGCGGTGAGAGCATCTTTTCCGTCGCGCATGACCCCGTTTTCCATCAATTTCGCGGTTGGGCCTTCCGCGTTCAACAGGGCTGGGTAGGTTTCCTCGCCGAGACGCACGTTCCAGTTTTTATCCGCGAGGAATGCGCAGGCCATCGCGCCGCTGCCCTGATCGGTGATCCCGGCTTCGGCAGCATACCGCTTGGTCGCGGCTCCCGCGGCGTGCGCCCCGGGCTCTCCCGGCACTTCCGCCATGAGCCGGACGCCGATGCGGTGGCCGGTCGTGCGCTCGTAGTTGGCCAGTTTGTAGTTGAAGTTCTTCACCCGGAACTCCGGGAGAGTTTTGGTGTCGTCGGTCAGGTAAACCATCCCTGCGGGTGCCGCCGTTCCACGCGCCGCGAGGACGGCGGACTTGAGCCCGGCGAATCTATCCGTGGTGGCGTGGAGCGCCTCCGCCTCGGGACCGGTGCGGCGGATCGTCACCCGGACGATCCGGTCGCCCGGCGCGATCTGCTTGACCACGTCGAGCCCGTGGACGACCTGCCCGAACACACTGTGTAGGTAGTTCAGACGGTTGACCGGGACGAGCGTGATGAAAAACTGGCTCCCGTTGGTGTCGGGGCCGTCGTTAGCCATGGAAAGCACCCCGGCTTCGTCGTGCCGCAGGCCGGGGTGGAACTCGTCCGGAAAACTGTAGCCAGGACCGCCGTCGCCGAGCTTGTCGGCGGGGAACGCCGGATCGGCGGAGCACGGGTCGCCGCCCTGAATCACGAACCCCGGCACCACCCGGTGGAAGGTCTGGCCGTCGTAGAAGGGCTTGCTCTCGGGCCGGTTCTGGAACGGCAGAGTGCCCTCGGCCAGACCCACGAAATTCATCGTCGTCAGCGGGGCGCGCTTGAAATCCAGTTCGGCCTCGATCAATCCCTTGCTGGTTTCGATCTCGGCGTACACATGGCCAACGGTGTCCGAGGTGTAGAGACTCGTGCGTTCCGCGTCGGCCAAGGGTTTGGCGGGTCCGGCTGCCGTTGGTTCAGGGATGGTTTGGGCACTGGACCCACCGCCGCCCCACATGGCGCAGGCGGCGATGAGCGGCAGGAAAAAACGTCGGAGGTTCATGGTCGGGAAAAGTCGGTGGGTGTTCATGGGACGGGCAGGGTGCGGGCATCCACGTAGTGGGCGTGCAACCGCCGGACTGCTTCCTCCAGCCGGGCGCGGTCCACCAGCCAAGTGATGCGGAAAGACGAGGTCGCCAAGCCGCTGACCGCGATGCCGGCGGCATCCAGTTCGCGCAGGCCCGAGAGCACGTTGCCGTAGTTCGCGTTGATCCCGGTCCCGATGGCGCTCACCGCCCCGAGATGATCCAGCAGCACGGCGCGCCCGGGACCGAACTCCTCTAGGGCCTGCCGGATGGAACCAAGTTCCTCGTGGACGTTTTCGCCGGGCAACACCACAGTCAGCCGTTCGGTGGGTCCGCACGGTTGGCTCGGCGCACCGGGGAAATTTGTGGTGTGGAGCTGCTTGCCGCAGATGCCACGCGTCTCCAGCCAGGCGAGCAGCGGCAGCACGGCCGCGCCGTTAGACTGGAGGACGAGGATGTCGCGCTCACTGACAACGGACGCCACGCTGCCCGGCCAGCGCGGCGCGAACCTCCGCACGACGGTGCCATCGAGCCCGCGGGAGAGGTCCAGGGGAGAGGGCTGACCGGTGGCGCGGGCGTAGATGGCGATTCCCTTTTCCTTGGCGAACTCGACGGCCTGCGCGTTGAGCACCCGCGCGCCCGACTCCGCCATCTCCTGGGTTTCCTCGTAGCTCAGCTCGGCGAGCCGGACCGCGTTGGGCACGACGCGCGGGTCAGCCGAGTAGACGCCGTCCACGTCGCTGCAAATCTCGCACCACTCCGCACCGAGGGCTGCCGCCATGGCGACGGCCGTAGTGTCGCTCCCGCCGCGGCCCAGGGTGGTGACTTCCTTCTTGTAGGAAACCCCTTGGTAGCCCGCGACGACCACGATCTTGCCACGCGCGAGTTCGTCCTGGACCCGGAACGGGCGCACCTCGATGATGCGCGCGTCCGAATGGCGGTCGTTGGTGATGATCCCGCTCTGGCTGCCGGTAAAGGAAATTGCGTCGCCGCCCCGCTCGCCGATGGCGATGCAGAGCAGGGCCATGGCGATGCGCTCGCCCGCGGAGAGCAGCATGTCCAGTTCGCGCCGGGGCGGGTTGGCCGAAAGGCGCTTGGCCGTGGCCAGCAGTTCGTCGGTCGTGTCGCCCATGGCGGAGACCACGACGCAGACCGCGTGACCGGCTCCCTGTGTCTGCATGATCCGCGTGGCGACCGCCCGAATTTTTTCGGGGCTCGCCACGCTGCTGCCGCCGTACTTTTGTACGACGATTCCCCGTGGAGGGCTGGCAGGATGGTCTCGGTTGCTCATGAGAAGGTCGCCGGGGATGCTGGCACCCGCTGCCCATGGGTTTAGAACAGGCGCTGGCAGAAGTAAAATCCGAACCTCTTTACTGGTGCGAAGCGTCTTGGAGGCTCGTGCCAGAGACGTTGCTTTACATGTCGCGAGTTATCCGGTAGGAAACGCGGGCGAGTTTTCAACGTTCCCTTCCATTATGCCTGAATCCAGCGATCGTCCCGCTCCCACCACGCCGTCGCCGGAGCCAGGCACCCAACCACTCAGCCCCACGCCCGGCGCGGAACCTCTGTCGCTGGTGCCGCGCAGCCGGTCTGCTGCATCCCGGGAGGCCGCACCGGCGGCGGCGGAAGGGGGGCCAGCGTCGTTCAGCGACTTCATGCATTGGATCAAGATGGTGGCTGCCACCGCCGAGAGCGCGCCCGTCGATGCCCCGAAACCGACGGGCGCGGGCCTGCGCTCCACGCTGCCCAAGGGGCAACGCAAGTTTCAGCGTTACGACCGCGAGTCCGCCGGACCAGAGCGGCCCACGGCCACCCCATCCCCCGACGCGGCGGACGACGGCGAGCCGTTGCCGGAAGGTGCCGCACCGACCGTCATCCCTGCTTCCGCGCCCGAGCGGTCCATGCCCTCCTATGCCGGTCGGCCGGTGCCCATCGCGTTGACGGGGGGGCCCAGCAACCGTCGTGCGAAGCCCGTCCCGGAACGCAGCCCTTACCTCTGGGTGGGGATGCAGGTGGGGGCGATCTTCCTGTTGGGTCTGATGTTCTACATGGGACGAATCAGCGTTCCAAAGGCGGTTGCCCCCGTCAAAGACGCTGCTCCCACCGCCCCCCGGGTGGCACCAGAGGGTGCCACCCTCGAGACGTTGAGCCCGGAGGCCGCGAATTTGATCGACCAGGCAATGGCCGCCGAACAGGACCGGCAGTTCGCGAAGGCCACCGACCTCCTCAAGCAGGTGCAGCGGAATTTTCCCGGCATCCGTGACCTCGATTACCACCTGGCGTTGCTGGCGCTGGAAGAAAACGACGCCGTGCGGGCGCTGCCGCTGTTGAACCAGTCAATCGCCGAAGGCGAGCAGCCCGGGGCATCCTACAAGCTGCGTGGCACCGTCCTCAGCCGCCGGGGAGGTGTCAACCGCGGCATGAACGATTTCGAGAATGCCACGCTGGCCGATCCATTCGGCGCGGAGAACTTCTTCTTCTGGGGAGAAGCGTTGCGCCGGGCGGGCAAAATGCAGGCTGCGCTCGTGAAGCTGCAGCAGGCCATCGACCGGCTGCGCGTCCCGGAGTTGGAGAACCAGTACCGACTCCAGATTCGATTGACGCAGCTCGAACTGGGCCAGGAACAGGCATTCGCCGCCGAGATGGCGGAGCAGTTGGCGCAGAATCCGCCCGTCCCTGACTGGCTGCTGACGGCGGCGGCGGTCGAACTGCACCGCAACAATTTTCCCGCCGCGGCCGGGTATCTGGACAAAGCGTCCACCTACATGGACAAGGAACTTTTCGAGTTGCGGCTGCGAGACTTCTTCTTCTACGGCTATCGCTTCCAAAAGCCTCTCGAGCGTTTCTTCACCTTCGCCAAAACCGCGCCAACACCCACGCCTTCCACCGCCATTGCCGCCACGCCCGCGCCCGGCTTGCCGGAACCTCCTGCGCTGTTGCCGGAATCCCCCGCGCCATCCCCCGCCGTCTTGCCAGTTGCCACTCCGTAGGCGACGGGTGACCTGTGATGACCATTTCCTCCGGTCGTGCGTTCCGCGTGGCGGCCATTCTGGGGTTCCTGGGGGTCGCGCTCGGGGCCATGGGCGCGCATCTGCTCAAGGACACTTTCGCCCTGCGCCCCCACGCCGAGGAGTGGTGGCAGAAGGCGGTGCTTTACCATCTTGTCCACACGCTGGTCATGCTGCTGCTCGCCTGCGTCGAACCGTTCCGCCCGGTGCCCTGGCTGCTTTTCGGGTCGGGCATCCTGCTCTTCAGCGGCAGCCTCTACCTCCTGGCGCTGACGGGTATCCTGGCGCTGGGTATCGTCACGCCGCTCGGAGGATTGTGCTTCCTCTCGGGCTGGTTCGGGCTGGCATTCGGCCGCGTTCTGCCTGTCCGGAACCCTTTCCCATGAGCTTTCCCCACGAGCACCTTTCCGCCCTCTGGGCTCCATGGCGTGTCGATTACTTTGCGCTGGAGCGTCCGCTGCCTGATTTTTTCCTAGAGGCGGCGCAAACCTCCGACGACCGGGGACACCTCGTCGTTCTACGCCGCAAGAGCGGCTTTCTGATCATGAACCGCTACCCATACGTGGCAGGGCACCTCATGGCGGTGCCCTACCGCAAGGTGGCGGACCTCGGGTTGTTGAACGCGGAGGAAAAATTGGAGCTGCTCACCCTCGCCGAGGACGCGCAGAAACTGCTCCGCGCCGTGGTTCACGCGCAGGGCTTCAACGTCGGGCTCAACCTGGGGAGTTGTGCGGGCGCGGGCATGGCGGACCATCTCCACCTGCACATCGTTCCCCGCTGGCCGGGAGACCACAACTTCATGACCGTGCTCGATTCCACGCGCGTCATCTCCGAGGGCCTGAATACGCTCTACACCAGGCTGGTCGAGGCGCGGGACACCGTGCTGGGCGGCGCGGCGGCCCCGTAGCGGGTCGAAGGGCGGTTCCCCGCTGGGTTCATTCCAGCGACACGAGACCGGACAGGATCGCGTAGCGCGTCACGGCCACGGCATCGTGGACGTGCAATTTTTCCATGAGCCGCGTGCGGTGCTTGTCGATGGTCTTGGCGCTGACGCCCAGCAGGCCGGCGATCTCCTTGGTGCTGTTGCCCTCCGCGATGAGCTGCGCCACCTCGCGCTCGCGTCCTGTCAGGTCCTCGGACTCGTGCTGGCGCAGGGAGCGCCCCGCGAGGTGGGCGACAGAAGGATCGAAGTATTTCCCGCCCTGGGCAACGAGGTTGACCGCTTGCAGCACGGTGCTCCAGGGCCGGGGCTTGCCCACGAACCCCGAGGCTCCCAGCTCCAGGGCTTCAGTGATGAGAGGCAGCTTCATGGTCGCGGAAAAATACAGGACCTTGACCTGCGGGAGTTTCGACTTAATGCGCCGGTAGACCTCCACCCCGTTCATCCCGGGCAGCATCAGGTCGAGGAGCACCATGTCCGGGTAGGTGTGCAGGCAAATCTCCACCGCCTCCTGCCCCGTACTGCATTCCCCGACGATTTCGTAACGGTCCGGTTCGCTTCGCCCCAACTGGAAGCGCACCAGTTCGCGCATCACGCTGTGGTCATCGACAATCACGATTCGGTTGCGTATTTTCATGAGACGGTAACGTTCTTCGGCGCACTGTATAGAACAGGGTCCGTGCCGGATTCACCCCATTCTTCTTGGGGTCGATGCCTTACCTCAAGCTGGGGTGGTTTCCCCGGTGGTATAGGCGAGGCAGATCAGCGGGCTTCGGGGTTCGCGCGGCGGCCTGGAGCCTTTGTTGCTGGATTTCCGCGCGGGCTTTGGCAACAATCAACCGCGTGGGTCCGGCGACGGCGAACGGCGCTCGTGCCATCCGGCCACGCACAGTTTGTCTCGGGGAGCAAAAAGAGGGATTGATACGGCATGTCTAAGGTCGCTACATGGATCAGGGAAGTGGACGAACCGTTCTTTTCACGCTGGTTTCTCGACGAGCCGGACCTGACGGTCACAAATGCCCGGCACCTCCCGGCTTGCGGGGAAGGGGCGGCATTGCCCGAAGCTACGACGGGTCTCCTGCTGTCCGGCGGCCCGGACATCGCCGCCGAGTTCCTGCGTCAGCTGGTGCCCGACCCCACGGTGATCGAGGAGGCGCAGCCGGAACGTGACCGTTGGGAGTTCGCCGCCACCGCCGAGGCGCTGGAGCGCGGCCTGCCGATCTTCGCCATCTGCAAGGGCGTGCAGGTGCTCAACGTCGCGCTGGGCGGCACGCTGCACCTGGACATCCCCGGCCACAACGACCCCGCGCTTCGGCTCAACAACCTGCAACGCGTCGAGTACGCCGTCGAGACACCCGCCAACACTCGCTTTGAACGGGTCAACAGCTCGCACCATCAGGCGCTGGACCGCCTCGGAGACGGCCTGACGGTGGAGGCATGGACGCCGGGCGACGGCATCATCGAACAGGTGCGCCGCCGCCATTATCCCTACTGCCTCGGCGTGCAATACCATCCGGAACGGCACGCGCAGTACGCGCCGCTCTTCCGCGAGTTCTTCGACCTCGTGGCTCACCGTTGACGAACGTCCCACCATGACCAACCAACTGAACGCCGATCCTGCCCGCATTCCAACCCTGGACGCGCCGCCGCTCGACCTGCTGCTGCGCTGCGGCTGCCAGATCACCTACCGCTGCCAGTTCCCCGCGCCAATCATCCTCAGCCTCAAGCCCCGGCAAGGTCTGACCCAGCAGATCGACAGCGAACGGTTGAGCGTCCAACCCCGCCAGGGCATGCTGGAATACGAGGATTCCCACGCCAACCTGATCCATCGCTTCAAGCTGCACGAGGGATTGAACACGATCCGCTACGACTCGCTCGTCTGGGTGCCGTCCAGCCACGAGCAATCGACGGGGTTCGGGCCTCCCGTGCCCGTCGAGCAGCTTCCCGACAGCGTGCTGCGCTACACCCTCCCGAGCCGGTACTGTGACTCGGACAAGCTGCTGGATTTCAGCTTCCAGCACTTCGGCCAGGTGACGCACGGGGCGGAGCGGGTGCAGGCGATCTGCGATTGGGTCCACGAGAACATCGAGTACCGCCAGTTCAGCGGCTCGCCGGTGACAAGCGCCTCCGACATCATCCACCAGCGTTACGGCGTCTGCCGGGACTTCGCTCACACGGCCATCGCGTTGTGCCGGACGTTCAACCTGCCGAGCCGCTACGTCTCCGGCTACGTGCCCGACGTGGCCTGGTTGGACAACGGCACGCCCATGGACTTCCACGCGTACTTTGAGGTCTACTTGGCCGATGGCTGGCACGTTTTCGACGCGCGGTTCAACCGGCCGAGGATCGGCCGCGTCAAGATTGCCCACGGCCTCGACGCCGTGGACGGCGCGTTCTCGACCATCTACGGGGCCGCGCGCTGGGAGCGGTTCGAGGTCTGGAGCTACCAGATCGACCCGGCTGGCACCAACGCTTCCCTGGACACTCCGGTGGATCTGTCGCAGCGGCTCTGCGGCACGCCCGAGTTGGTCATGCCAGCCGCGCCCGGGGTCACGGCACCTTAGGAAACGGAGGCCAAGCAGCCGGGTCGGCTTCGGCCGGGGTCCAGGCGGCGGGGTCCTGGAGGGGAGCATCGGCCGGCACCGCCGCGGTCGGAGGGGCAACATTAAGGATCGCCGACAGTCCCGGACGGGTGCGCCGGCTTTGGAACAGGTAATCCTGGAGGTAGGTGGCGAAGGCTTCCGGCGGCAGACCACGCCGGGCTTGGTCCAAGTGCGCGGCGGCGGCACGCTCATTGTTCCCGAGCAGGTCGCGCGCGGCGGCCAGCACGAGCCAGCCAGCCGCGGGGGTGGGTTTGGTGAGCTCGGCGTCCACCCCCTCGCCCTCACCCGCCTCGACCTTGGCAAGACGCAGCTTGAATAGATAAAGTTCGCGCGCGGCGGCGGTGTCAGGCCGGTCGAGCGCTTCAGACAAATGCTGGATTGCTTCGGGGAAGTGACCTGCACGCCGGAGCGCCTCCCCCCAGCAAAACACGAGCTTGGCATTGAACGGTTCGGCCCGGACCGCCGCCGCCAGCCGCGCCGCCGCCTCGGCGTAGTCGTTGTTCATCCCAGCGAGGCTCGCGCCGAAGAGGTAGCATGCCGCCAGGGCATCCCCCGCCCGGATGGAGCGATCCAGGTGCACGTCCGCTTGTGCCACATCTCCCTCGTGCAAGGCGAGCAGGGCCAGACGATATTCCACGCCGGGGACGACGGACTCGTCGTTGGACACCTCGCCGTAGATGGCGCGCGCGCCGGCGAAATCATGGCGGCGTTCCGCTCTGAGCGCCTGGTTGACGGCTTCGAGCGTCCGCGCCGTCGCCACGTGGAGAATGGGAGAGGACGACCCGGCGCTGGGCGTCATTTTCGGCACCGACGCCGGGATAGCCGCACGGGGTGCCCAGGCCTGACCGAGCAGATAGCCTCCCAGCAGCAACCCGAGGCCGCCCACCTGGGCTGCGATCCAGACGAACATCTGGGAGCGGCCACTGCGTAGGCCGCCCGGCGCGGCAGGGGAAGCCTCCCGCGGGGGTTGATCGTCCATCCGTGCCAGCCGTGGCCACGGAGCATCCTTGGCCGCACCGCTGTTCGGGCCTGCCACGCGCGACCAGGCAAATGGACCCCGTCCCGGCTCGTAGCCAGACTGGGCTTCCGGCCGTGCCTCGTCGGCGGACCCGGCGGGCTCGATGGGTGCGGCCATGATCGCCCCCTTGTACGCGCCCGGCGGGCCCTTGTAAAGTCCGGCGGGCCTGCCGGGGGCGGGTCGCGCCAAAAGGGGGGGGACTGGACGCGGACGAGATGTTCACTACGTTGGCAGGACCCAACCGCCCGACCCAGCCATGAAAAACGCCTGCCTCTGGATCGCCCTGACACGTCCGGACAATCTCGTCAGCGCGCTAGCTGTCGCGGCGGCAGGGAGACACCGCTTCGGGAGTTGCTGCCTGCTTTATGAGAACTCGCACTGGTGGAAATTCGCCGCATGGGAGGAGTTCCAGGGCGGCTTCGACACGATCCGCTCCGTCGAGCGTATCCCCACCTGCCGCGGCCTGCGCGACCTGCCGCGCTTTTACCGTGGCCTGCGCGACCGCCAGCGACAGATCGGCGAATTGCGGATCGCCCCGGTGGACACGGTCGTCACCCTCTCTGGCATCACTTCCCTGAGCAACGCGGTGGCTTCCGCGTACCCGGAGGTGAACAAGCTGCTCTGCACGACCATCAAGAAGTACCTGGATGCAAGCCGCCCTTACTCGTTCTCGCGCTACCGGCACACGACTTCGGGCTGGCTGCAAAACCGCCTGCTGGAACCTTGGGCGGGGCTGCGCCGCACCTTGCACCTCAAGCCGTGGCTGGGAGGGGGAGACGGCATCCGGCTGGAGCGGCTGGAACAGCCTCTCGAAAAGGTGTTCGAGGCGGTGCTTCTGCTGAGCAACGACGGGGAGGAGCTTCCCCCGGGAGAAGCCCCCAACGTGTTCCCGGCACCCTTTCCAAGCCTGGGCGACCTTGACTTGCGACCCGAGGCGACGCCCGGGGCTGACTGCGGTCGGCCCGAAAAGGTCCTCTTCTTCGGGACGCCTTTCCTGCTCGTCCGCAATCTGGACCCGGCCGTCTACGCCGAACGTGTGAACGCCTGTTTCGACTACCTGCGTCTCTACTACGGCAAAGACTGCGAACTGGTTTACCGTCCCCATCCCGCCGAGACCGGCGAACGAACCTGGCTCCGCCTGGACCGGTTCGCGGTGGAGGAGGACCGGCAGGTGGCGGAGTTATACTTCCTGCGCAACCGCCGCCGTATCCGGGCGGTGTACTCAGTGTCCTCGACCGTCTCGCGGGTGGCTTACAACTATGGGCTCAACGGCTACGCGCTCTGGCGCAGTTTCCCGTTCGACGTGGGGGCCCAAGCCTATTTCGAGAGCCTCATGGGCCGGGTGCCGCGGGAGTTTGAGCCAGCCTCCTTGGGGCAGGCACCGGAGGAATACGCCGCCCGCTTGGCACAGGAATCCCGAACCATCGCGTTTCCGGAAGCCATCTGGGCGGTGTGGGACCGCTTCGAGGACGCGAACAAGCGGCGGAAGCCTTTGCTTGAGAAAGCGTTTGTAGCTTCCCTGGGTTCTCCCGTATAATTCCGGCTCGAAGGGTATCCAGGCCCGCCGCACGGCCGCGGCGGGACGGTGGCATGCCTGTCCCGCGATGATGAGTACGCCACCCGCCGAATTGCTCGAAGCAGGCCTCGCCAAGATCGACGAGGACTTAGCGTTCCTCATGGATTGCCTGCACGAGGTGCTCGACAGCGTGGGAGAGAAGCATCTCGCCCGCTCCGTGCCCTGGACGGGATCGGACCGGCGCGCGTCCGGCGGATCGGCAACCGTGGTGCCCAGCGCGCTGGAGGCGTTCCCGGCGCGGCTGGGCCAGGTGTACGCGACGGCTTTCCAGCTTCTCAATTTGATCGAGGAAAACGTGTCCGGCCAGGTGCGCCGGGCACGCGAGAAGGCGGCGGGCGCAGCCGCCGAGCCGGGTCTCTGGGGGGCCAACCTCCAGAAACTGCGCGCGGCAGGCCTTTCTCCCGAGGAAATTGTTGTCGGCCTAGGCACGGTGATAGTTGAACCGGTGTTGACGGCCCATCCGACCGAAGCCAAGCGCGCCCCGACGCTCGAACAGCACCGCCGTCTTTTTTCCCTGTTGGAGCACCGGGAGGACCCGCGCCACACGCCCCTGGAACTGGCCGACCTGCGCGAGGAGATCAAGGTGACGCTGGAGCGATTGTGGCGGACGGGCGAAATCCTCCTGCGCAAGCCGGAGGTGGCGGCCGAGCGCCGGAACCTCATGTATTATCTCCGTGAGGTGTTCCCGCACGCGCTGCCCGAACTGGACCGCCGCTTGGCTCAGGCTTGGGAGGAGGCCGGGCTCGACCCGGAACTGCTGAAGACTGGCCACCCGCTCCCGCGTTTGCGTTTCGGCACCTGGGTCGGCGGCGACCGCGACGGGCACCCGCTCGTGACGGCCGACACGACCCGGGAAACGTTGGAAGAACTGCGGGCGGGCGGCCTGCACGTCATCGGGCGGCACCTGGAGCATCTGGCCGCCCGGCTCTGCCTGTCGCATCACTTCCAGAAGACGCCGCCCGCGTTCTCGTCGCGCCTCGCGCACCTGATGGAGGAAGCGGGCGAGGTAGGACAGCGCGTCCTGCGCGACGCCTCCGAGGAGCCTTGGAAGCAGTATGTGCGGCTGCTGCGGCTCAAGCTGCCGCTTGCGGACGGCTCACCGCGCGCCGGGCACCTCTACGGTCGTCCGGCGGAACTCGCATCCGACCTCGAACACTTGCGGGCATCGTTGATTCAGGTCGGTGCCCGGCGGATCGCTGACCGAGACGTGCAGCCGGTCGCGCGCGCTCTGGAAGCGTTCGGTTTTCATCTGGCGACGCTCGACATCCGGCAGAATTCGAGCTTCCACGACCGGGCTTTAGGTCAGTTGTTGAAGCTGTCGGGCCAGGACGACGAGGATTTCAGCCGCTGGGAGGAGCCCCGGCGGCTGGCTTTCGTCGAGGCGGAACTGGCCTCGCCGCGACCCTTCCTCCATACGGGGACCTCCGCCGGGCCGGAAGCGGACGCGGTGTTGTCCTGTTATCGGTTGCTTGCGGCGCACCACGATGGCAACGGACCCGGCGGCCTCGGGGCACTCATCGTGAGCATGACCCGCCAGCTCAGCGATCTGCTGGTCGTGTACCTCCTCGCCCGTGAGGCCGGGCTGGCCCGGCGTACACCGGAAGGGCTGGTTTGCCTGCTGCCCGTCACGCCGCTTTTCGAGACGGCGGAGGACCTGGAGCGCGCTCCCGACATCATGCGAGCCTTTCTCTCGCACCCAGTGACGCAACGCAGCCTCCAGGCCATCGCCCGGGATCACGGGGCGGGCGAGCCGGTGCAGCAAGTGATGATCGGCTACAGCGACAGCAACAAAGAAAGCGGCATCCTGGCCAGCCAGTGGGCGCTCCATGGGGCCCAGGGCGCGTTGACCGCCGTCGGCCGCGAGAGCGGGGTGCGCGTGCGATTCTTCCATGGCCGCGGAGGCACCATCAGCCGCGGTGCGGGTCCCACCCACCGTTTTCTCGACGCGCTGCCAACCGGGACCGTCCACGGCGACCTGCGGTTGACCGAGCAGGGCGAAACCATCGCGCAAAAGTACGCAAACGGCCTGACTGCCAACTTCAACCTGGAACTGCTGCTGGCGGGGACGGCTGGGACCTCGCTCCGGCCCGCGCCGCCCGGCGGCGCGGCGGTGCCGCAACGGCTCCTCGCGTCGGTGGACGTGCTCGTCGCCCGCAGCCGGGAGGTTTACGAAGGCTTCCTGCGGGAGCCGGACTTCATGGAATTCTACAGCCAGGCCACGCCCATCGACGCCCTCGAACAGAGCAGCATCGGCTCACGTCCGGCCCGCCGCACGGGGCAGCGCACGCTGGCGGACCTGCGCGCCATCCCATGGGTTTTTAGCTGGAACCAGGCGCGTTTCTACCTGCCGGGCTGGTTCGGCGTCGGCAGCGCCCTGCGACACCTCCAAAGCACCGACGACGAGGCCTTCCGGGCTCTGACAAGCTCGCTGGGAGGAGGCTGGCCGTTCCTGCGCTACGTGCTGATGAACGTGGAAACCAACCTAGCCAGCGCGGACCGGGGCATCATGGCGCTGTATGGCTCCCTCGTGCGGCGTGAACCCGTGCAGCGGTCTTTTCTGGACCGGATCCTGGCGGAGTTCGACTTGACCCACGCGATGCTGGCGGAATGCTTTGGCCGGTCCGCCATGGCGCGCCGGCCGAGGGCGGCCAAAACGCTCGCTTTGCGGGCGGATGCCTTGCTGGTCCTGCACCACCAGCAAATTGAACTACTGTCCCATTGGCGCGACTTGCAAAGGGCAGGCGACGAGGACGCGGCCAAGCGCATGCTGCCCGAACTGCTGCTCTCAATCAACGCGATTGCGAGCGGCTTGCGGACGACCGGCTAGGCGGATTGTAAGGCGGCTTACTGGCTACGATCCGACGTTTCCGGGGTGATCCATTCCGGATCCGGGTCCCGGCTGACCGGCCGGGTGGCGGGAGCCGCCTGCGGCACGCCGCCCGGCTCTGCGTAGTAGTGGTGCGAGTCGGGCTTGTCGAGGTCGGTGGGTCTGATCCAGCCCTTGCCGTAGAAATCACGGTCTTCTTCGTTCATGAAGGCGCAGCCGCCGAGCAGCAGGCTGGCCAAGAGCAGGCAGGAACCAACGGAGCGGATTTTCATCTGGATTTTGAGCGGGGGAACCGCGCGCGGCGGGGACGATCTTGGTCCTACCGGTGCATGCACGCAAGCCGCAACCCTCCTTCCACGCAACAATCCACGGGCAGTGGGGCCTGGATGCTGGTACATTCGTGGAGATGGTTGAGCAATTCCTCGCCTTGTCCCAGCCTGTGACCGACCTGCCGGGACTGGGCCCGGGTCGCGCCAAGGCCTTGGAACGGCTCGGGCTGTTCACGGTCGGCGACCTGCTGACCCACTATCCGCGCCGCTACGAGGACCGCCGCCAGTTCGAGCATTTTCCGACTGTCCCGGAGGAGCGCGCCGTGTGCGTCTGCGGGATCGTGGTCTCGACGGCCAGCAAGCGGCTGGGGGGCCGTCGGCAACTCTTCGAGGTGACGTTGCAGGAGCCGGAGCGCCACGCGCTCAGTTCGCTGCTGATGGTGCGCTGGTTCAACGCTTATTACGTGCAGAAGACCTTCGCGGTGGGCCAGCGGGTCGTGATCTACGGCAGGCCCAAGGCACGGGGCTCGCAAATCGTGATTGATCACCCGGAATTCGAGGTGATCGAAGACGAGGGCGATGAGGAAAGCCTCATTCATCTCAAGCGGATCACCCCGGTCCACGCGACCACCGAAGGTCTGAGCCAGCGCACGCTCCGCGCCATCATCTACCACGCGCTGCAAGCAGTGGACCGGCGCGGGCTGCCGGGCACGCTCCCCGAGGGCATGGACCCGCTTCCCCGGGGCGAAGCGTTGCGCGGCATCCATTTTCCGGAGTCCGAGGCGGACCGGGAGGCGGCGCGCCATCACCTCGTCCTCTCGGAGTTCTTCGGCCTCCAGATGTTGATCGCCGCCCGGCGCGCTAGGACAGTGACATGGCAGGGGCAATCCCACTGCGGTCCCGGCCGGTTGCTGGAGCGGTTCCACGATTCGCTGCCTTTTCCTCTGACCGGCGCGCAGTGGCGGGCCATCGGCGAGATTCGCGGCGACTTGGTGGCGGAGCGTCCGATGCACCGTCTGCTCCAGGGGGATGTCGGCGCGGGCAAAACGCTCGTGGCCATCTCGGCGATGCTTCTCGCCGTCGAAGCCGGTTTCCAAGCGGCGCTGATGGCTCCCACGCAGATTCTGGCGGAACAGCATTACCTCGTGTTCACGCGGTGGCTGGAGCCGCTGGGACTAAAAATCGCGCTTCGCACCGGCAGCCGCCGCGACGAGAGCGTGGCGGGCGGACTGCACGGTGCAACTGACACCGAGTCAGTCGACGAACTCGCGCTCGGCCTGGCGCAGACGAAGGAACCGGACATCATCATCGGCACGCATGCCCTGCTCTTCGACAAGAAGCCGCTCCTGCGCCTCGGCCTAGCGGTGATCGACGAACAGCACAAGTTCGGGGTGATGCAGCGTGCGCGACTGACTTCCGCGCACAAGGTGCTGCCGGACGTGCTCGTCATGACCGCGACGCCGATCCCGCGCACGCTGGCCATCACCGTCTACGGCGACCTGGATGTGTCCATCCTCGACGAGCTGCCCGCCAACCGGGGTAGGATCGTAACGGCGGTCCGGCCCGACAGCAAGGGGCGGGAAGCCGCGGAGTTCGTGCGCGCGCAACTGACCGCCGGACGACAAGCTTACCTCGTGTACCCGCTGATCGAAGAGAGCGAAAAGCTCACCGCCAAGGCGGCGACCGAGCGGTTCGAACATTGGGCGGACGCGCTCAAGCCCTTCCGTTGCGCGTTGTTGCACGGCCGATTGCGGCCCGAGAAAAAAGACGCGATCATGCGGGCGTTCCGCGACGGCGAGGTCCACGCGCTGGTCTCCACCACGGTCATCGAGGTGGGCATCGACGTGAAAAACGCCAATCTCATGCTGATCGAGAACTCGGAGCGGTTCGGGCTCGCGCAGCTCCATCAATTGCGCGGGCGGATCGGCCGTGGCGAGCACAAGAGTTACTGCCTGCTGATGTTCGATGCCCGCGCCGGGATGGAAGCGGTCGAAAAACTGCGGATCCTAGAGCAAAGCAGCGATGGTTTCGCCATCGCCGAGGCGGACCTGCGCCTGCGCGGGGCGGGGGACATCTTGGGCACGGCGCAGAGCGGCTTGCCACCGCTCAAGCTGGGTGACCTGCTGCTCGACGCCGATCTCATGCGGACCGCGCGGACCGCGGCGAAGGAACTTTTCGAGGCGGACCCCAAGCTGCGCCGCGCTGAGAACCAGCGCTACCGTAGCTACCTGGAGGAAAGCAAAAAGCTCACGCTCGCGCGGGTGGGCTAGTACCCGACCAATCCCGGCCGTTCCTCGAATCAGATGTGACTGCCAACCGGACATGAAACGTCTCCTCAGCTTCCTCATCCTCATCCTGCTGCTGGTCATCGCTATCATCTCGCTCCGGCTCTGGGAGTTGCACGTTCGCGGGGGCGGCGCGCCCGGCCAGGGATGGCACGATCTCTTTCACCGGGGCCCGGCCGGATTTCGCCGCCCGGAGAAATATACCATCGCCGAGGGGCCGCGCATCAACGTCAACGAGGTGGACGTCCTCGCCGCCATGAGCCGGCAGCGCATCCTGCTCGCCAAGGCGGTGGTGCCTTCGGTCGTGAGCATCACCACTTACCGTTCGATGCAGGGCCGGGACTTCGGCAACGATCCGCTGCTCCAACTCTTCCACCAAGGGATGCACCAGGGCGGCGAGGTCGGCTCAGGAGCCATCGTCAGCCGCGAAGGGCACATCGTCACGAACAACCATGTCATCGACCAGATGGACGAGATCGAGGTGCGGCTCAACGATGGCCGCAGCCTACACGCCACGCTCATCGGCACGGACCCGCAGACGGACATCGCCGTGTTGAAAGTGGATGCCGATCACCTGCAACCGCTCCCGTTCGGGGATTCGGACGCGGTTGAGGTCGGCGAGACCGTCATGGCGGTGGGCAACCCGTACGGGCTCAACGAAAGTGTCTCGCAGGGCATTATCAGCGCCAAGGGCCGCCGGGGCAGCGAGAACATCAGCGACCTGCTGCAAACCGATGCCGCCATCAACCCGGGCAACTCGGGCGGCCCGCTGGTGAACGTGCGCGGCGAGTTGATCGGGATCAACGAGGCCATCTTTTCCCAGTCCGGCGGCTGGCAGGGCGTGGGATTCGCCGTTCCGTCCAGCACGGTGCGGATGACAATGGACACCATCCTCAAGACCGGTCGGGCCCTGCACGGCTACCTGGGGGTGCTGGAGCCACCGGGAAACAGCGGCGGGTCGCAGCGCGGGCTAGGAGACGCCAAAGGAGTCACGGTGGACCGCGTGCTGGCCGGCTCTCCGGCCGAGAAAGCCGGGATCCAGGCGGGTGACTTCATCCAGACTTTCAACCACAAGGCGGTCGATGACTTCCGCGACCTCCGGCACAGCGTCGGGGAAGTGGCGGTGGATACGAGCGTTCCCATCGAACTGCTGCGCGACGGCAAGAAGATCAGCGTCAGCGCGTTGATCGCCGAACGCCCGCCCGCGTCGCAATTTTCACGGCAGGAGCAATTCCTGCCGCCTTCTACCGTCCCTCCGGTCCCGCGGTCCTCGTTCGACCCCCACCGCAACGTTCCTGGCACCGACGCCACGGGTTTGACGGGTGTGCAGGTCTCGGAGCTTGCACCGCCAGTCCTCCAACAGCTCGACTTGCCTGCGGAAACTCATGGTGTCCTGGTTAGAAGCGTAGAGCCCTATTCTGCCGCCGCCGAGAAATTGCTGCCGGGTGACGTGATCGAGCAGATCAACCAGCAACCGGTCGGTTCGCTGGCGGAGTACGCCAAACTGATCCGCGCGTTGCCGGGGCACAGCGAGGTGTCTCTATCCGTCCTGCGGGAACGCGCCCGGGTGCTCGTGGTCCTCGCGGGTGGCTGAGTTGCTAGCCGACGCATCCGATGCAGGTAGAAATCGTGCTGACTCCGGCGGAAATCGCCCGCCTGCCCGCGCGTGACCTGCGCGGAGCTACGTGCGTCGTCTTCGACGTGTTACGCGCCACCTCGACCTTGCTGACGGCGCTTTCGAACGGAGCCCGCCGCATCCTGCCGGCGGCGACCATCGATCAAGCCTGGGCCTTGCAGCGGTCCAGACCACCGGGAGTCCTGCTCGGCGGCGAGCGGCACGGGGTCAAAATTACCGGTTTCGACTTCGGGAATTCACCTGAGGAATACCGAGCCGAGATCGTGCGGGACCGTGAAATCGTGATGACGACGACCAACGGCACGGTGGCGCTAGAAGCCTGCGTGGCGGCGGACGCCGTCTTTGCCGGTGCTCTGCTCAACCTGAACGCGCTGGCGGTCGCAATCCTCCGGCGTCGGCCGGAACGGTTGTTTCTGGTCTGCGCCGGTTCGGGCGAGGAGTTTTCGCTGGAGGACGGAATGGCGGCGGCAGCCTTGTTGTCCCGGCTCGACGCCCCGCCGCCGCGCAGCGACGCGGGCCAACTGCTGGACGCACTCTACCGGGTAAAAGGGGATGATCCGCTGGCGGTCTTGCGGTCTTCGAGCAACGGCCGGCGACTCGCCGAACTCGGATTGGCGGCCGACGTGATCTACTGCGCGCAAACGTCGATCCTGGCGGTCGTGGGCTCCCTTCGGGATGGGGCGCTGGAATTAGCTCCGGCCGAAGTTTGAGCCTCGCCTGCGCCCTCCCGTGGGACTTGGATCAAGCTCGTTTCGCGTTCCTTGCGCTGACATCTTGCTTCGCACGGGGAAAGAAGTGAGGTAAATTCGCGGTCCCGATGTTGACGAAACGCCAGAAACTGCTTGCGGCCGGTCTCGGCTCGGCCTTGATCCATGCCGCATTGCTGTGCGCGGTCGGCGTGATCATGGCGCGTCATCCGTCGGACGATCCATCCGCGCCGCCTGAGGAGCTGCGCGTAGAACTGGTCAAGTCCGAACCTCCCGAACCGGAGGCGGCACCGACGCCCGAACATCTGGTCGTGGACAACTCCGCTATGCAGGACGCGGGGCACCCGCCCGCCGCCGCTGACTTTCAAGGAATGCGCGACAGTGTCGCGGGCAGCGAAGGTCCCGCGACAGGTGACAAGCCGCTGCCCACCCAGCGGGGGCGGCAGGCACCTCACTATGCCTTTGACCCCAGCCCCCCGGCACCCGCCGCACCGCCCGAGGC
>CALMAQ010000361.1 GCA_937859745.1 uncultured Verrucomicrobiota bacterium
CCCGCAGGCAGGACGGCGGGGGGCACGGACGCGGGGGCGGGTTCGGAGCCGGGGGATCCAGGCTGGCCCTTGCGCCAGCCCAACGGGCGGACGCGGCGTGGCGCGGCGGCGGTGTCGTTGTTCTGGATGTCGGGCGGGGTCATCGGCGGTTTCTGGTTGAGCATAATTCCGGCCAACGCGGGACGGAAAGACCGCCGCCGGTCCAACTTGGCGGCGCAACTCGGTTGCGGGGGGGGACGATTTCCCCCGCGGACGGGCTTGCCGATTGCGCCTTTCCTGCTCAGACTGCGCGGCGTCGAAGCCGTTTCCCCATGGATGCCCCGTCCCCGTTTTCCCGCCGGAGCGTGCTGGCCTACGCTGGTCCGTTCGTGTTGTTCTGCCTGTTGAACGTCCTGCCGGGACTGTTCCGGCCCACGCACCCCGGTGCCGCGACGCCCTGGTGGCTCGCGGTGCCGGAGTTCTGGGTGTACCCGCTGCAAACGATGGCCTGCGGCCTGATGCTCCTGTTCTACCGGCGCGAGTACCCGCGGACGGCCGGCGCGGCGGGGCTGGTGTTTGGCACGGTGGTTGGCTTGGTGGTGTTCGTGCTCTGGATCTCGCCGCAAGCGTTTTTCCACTCCGGACCACGCGTGGACGGGTTCGATCCGACACGCCTGCTCGACCCCGGCCAACCGGAAGGCGGGCGGGCGGCCTACCAGGCGACGGTGGCGGGCCGCTTCCTGCGGTTGGTGGTGGTGGTGCCATGGCTGGAGGAGGTGTTCTGGCGCGGGTTCCTGTTGCGCTGGCTCATCAAGGAGGATTTCCTGGCCGTGCCATTCGGCGCGTTCACCTGGTTGTCGTTCGGCGTGGTGACGGCGGGCTTCACGTTCGAGCACTCCCCGGCGGATTATCCGGCGGCGCTAGTCACGGGGCTGCTCTACAACTGGTTGGCGATCCGCACGAAAAGCCTGCCCGCCTGCATCCTGGCGCACGCGCTGACGAACCTCCTGCTGGGCGTGTACGTCATGCAGACCCGCCAGTGGGGCTTCTGGTGAGCGAAAGCTTCTCCGCTTCAATATTTCTTTCCCATGCTGGCAATGTCGCACGTGAAACGGTAGGAGCCGGAGCCTGTGCGCAACGCGATCCGGCCTTGCTCCTGCCCATCGTAAGCAACCCCCTTCCGGTTGTGCCGCGGGCACGTCGCCTTCCCGGCTGTCCGCGTTGGTGGTTGGCAGCACAACGCGCGCGGTGGTATTAGCCGGCACCACCAGTTGCAACGTGAGCCATGGTCCCCCGCCCACTCTCCAGGAACTAACCACGTCGCCGGGGGACACGTCCGTGAAGGCCTCGTCGTCCCGCTGCGCGTCGTCCACGTCCACGAGCCACTTGGTGAAGAACGCCGCCACGTCCGCCACATCCGTCGCCGTGCGGTCGAACACCTGCGCGTCGCCCATCCAGCCCAGGCGCTCGTCACGCTGCGGGCAGTCGGTGGGCACGCTCGGGTAGTTGCCGCGCTGGCCCCGTTCGATGTTGGACATGAGCGGATTCCCCGATCCACGAGAGCCGTGGAACCGTCTCCCCGAGGCCCAGGGGGTCCGTGAGGTATTCGCAACGCAGCCCGGCGGGATGGAGCGCCCCGTCTGTGCGGACGCGGCGACGGGAAGCAACGCAAAGCCGAGGAGACCGGCAAGGAAGGAGCAGCGGGAGAACATAAGGGGGCTGGCGCGCAGCGTGGCACCCCGGCCCACGCCTTTCAACGCTCCATCCGCCATCTGCCATCCGTCATCCGTCATCCGTCCGCCTTCAAGAAAGGCGCGGCACCTGCTCTTGACAGTCCACCTATGCAAGATGGATTCTTCCAGAAAGTCGTGCTCAGCATGATCGCCGGTGCCGTGATGGCCGGGCTCGTCGAGTTCTACAAGACCTTTATCACCGGTGCCGACGACGCCCTCAATGGTAAGCACCGCCACGTGCAGATGCACCCCTCTCCCAAACCCTAGGCATTCCCCGCCTCCGCCCGCCTTTTTCCCGGCCGGACTCCTGGCGCGGGTGCCCTCCAAGGCATGAAAATCGGTCTGGCCCAGATCAACACCGTCGTCGGCGACCTGCCCGGCAACTACGAAAAAATCCTCGCCGCCTACACCCGCGCCGTCGAAGCAGGTGCGGACCTCGTCCTGACGCCCGAACTCGCCGTCACAGGCTACCCGCCGCAGGACCTCCTCTTCAAATCCCGGTTCGTCCCCGCCAACCTGGAAGTCCTCGGGCGGCTCCAGGGTGCCGTGGGCGACGTGCCCCTAGTCGTGGGTTTCGTGGCACTCCAGCAAGAGGGCCAGGTCGGCCAGGCGTTCCACAACGCCGCCGCCTTTCTCCAGCGGGGGCACCAGCCGCAGATCGTCTACAAGTCGTTGCTGCCGACCTATGACGTGTTCGACGAGGCGCGCTACTTCCAACCCGCCGCGCAGACCGCCCCGGTCGTGTGGAACGGGCGCAAGCTGGGCCTGACCATCTGCGAGGACATCTGGTGCGAGCCATACCTGCCGCGGCCCCTCTACAGCGCGGACCCGGCGCGCTCACTGGTCGAGCAGGGCGCGGAGGTCATCCTCAACCTGAGCGCGTCGCCCTTCCAATGCGGCAAGCCACGCCGCCGCTTCGAGATGATCGCCAGCCTCGCCGCGCGCTACAAAGTGCCCTTCGTGTACTGCAATAGCGTCGGCGGCAACGACGAGCTGATCTTCGACGGCAACTCGTGCGTGTTCAATGCGCAGGGCGGCTCGGTGGGCACCCTGGGCGGGTTCGCGGAGGAGGTGTCCGTGGTCGATCTGGACGGCCCCGTCCGCCCGCTGCCACCGCTGCCCGAGGAACCGGCGGAACTGTTCCCGGCGCTCGTGCTGGGGCTCAAGGACTACTTCGCCAAGTGCGGCTTCCGGAGCGCGGTGCTCGGCCTGAGCGGCGGCATCGACTCGGCCGTGACGGCCGCGCTGGCCGTCGAGGCGCTAGGAGCGGAGAACGTCACCGGCGTGGCGATGCCGAGCCCCTACAGCTCCAAGGGCAGCGTGGCCGACGCGCTGGCGCTGGCGGAGAACCTCCGCATCCAATGTCACCAGTTGCCGATCAGCGAGCCGTTCGAAGCTTTCAAGCGGCAGTTCCGCGACATCTTCGCCGGGCTGCCCGAGGACGCCACGGAGGAAAACATGCAGGCGCGGCTGCGCGGCATGATCCTGATGTCATTTTCCAACAAGTTCGGCTCGCTGCTGCTGACGACGGGCAACAAGAGCGAGCTGGCCGTGGGCTACTGCACGCTCTACGGCGACATGGCGGGGGGCCTGGCGGTCATCAGCGACGTGCCCAAGACGAGCGTTTACCGCCTGGCCAACTACATCAACCGCGAGCGAGAGTTGATCCCGCTCTCGACCATCGAGAAGCCGCCGAGCGCCGAGTTGAAGCCCGACCAGCGCGACCAGGACACCCTGCCGCCTTACGACGTGCTCGACCGCATCCTGCAACTCTACGTGGAGGACAACCTGAGCGCGGTGGAGATCATCGCCAAGGGCAACGACGCGCAGACGGTGCGCTGGATCCAGCGGCGGGTCGATCTCAACGAGTACAAGCGCGCGCAGGCCGTTCCGGGCCTGAAGGTGACTAGCCGCGCGTTCGGCAGCGGACGGCGGATGCCCATCGCCCAACGGTTTGTGGAGTGAGTAGTCGCCTTCCCTTGTTCTTGCCAAGGAAAAGAGCCGGAACTACGCTCACGCTCATGAGCCTGGAAGAAATCAAGCAAGGGATCGCGTCACTCCCGGCCCATGGGCAAAGGGAAGTCTCCGCTTTTCTCTTCCACCTCCGGCACGCCACTGACCCCGATTACCAGGCACGGGTGGACACGCGGCTGGCAGACTGCGACCCGGCCCATTGGTTCACGCCCGAGGAGTTCGAGCGGCAACTCGGTGAGGAGTAACCGTCCGTGCGTCCGCATGGGGTTTGCCTGCATTTCGGCTTGTTGGACTCGATGTCGAAAGCGGGTCCGCGACGGCGCAGGATCATGGAGTTCATCCGTGGCCTGCGTGAACGTCCGGAAACTCCCGGCGACTACACCGACAAAGACGCGTCGCAGCGTGAGAGGCAGATCAAAATCGTCGGCGACCACGCCGTTGTTTACTGGCTGGATGTTCCCGTGCAAATTGGCATGGTAGTGGACGCGCACCCGGCGGATGGCTAAGAGGAAATACCGGCCGCCTATGTTCTTTGCCCGCTTCTTCCCCGGCCTGACCGGCTCGCGCTACGGCCGCGTGGTCGGCTGGCTATGGCTGGCCGTGGTCGCGGCGGTGTGCATCCGCGCGGGGCTGCACCCGCACAAGCAATCCATCCTCCACGCGGACTACCTCCCGGCGGGGGCACACTGGCTACGGGGCGAGGAAATCTACCGCCGCCGCCAAGGCTTCCTCTACAGCCCGCCGATCGCCGCGTTCTTCGCGCCCTGGTCCGCGCTGCCTGCGGCCCTCGCGGCGGTGCTCTGGCGGGTGGCCTGCGTTCTGGGACTGCTGGCCGTGGCCGAACGCTGGCTGCGCGGGCCGCTGCCGGGTCTGGGCGAGACCGTCCCGGCGCGGGCGGTGCCGGCGACGCTGCTGCTGTTCCTGCCCTTGGCGGCGGGCAACGTCAACCTCGGCCAGATGAACCTCGTGGTCCTCGCGCTGGTCCTGGGCGGCGTGCTGGCGGCGTCCCGCGCGCGCTGGAACCTCGTGGCAGCGGTGTTCGCCCTGGCGGCGTTCGTCAAAATTTATCCGCTGGCCGTGGGACTCCTGCTGGTGGCGCTCTACCCGCGCCCGCTGGCGGGGCGGCTCGCGCTGGCCCTGTTGGCGACGTTCCTCCTGTCGCTCGTGCTCGGGCGGCCCGGCCAGGCGTGGAGGGAATACCATGAATGGTTCGCCGTGCTCGGACGCGACAACCGGCTCGATGCGGACGCGGTGGTTTCCTGGCGGGACTTCGGCACGCTGCTACGGGCGGGCGGGGTCACGCTGCCTACGGGCGTCTACCGCCTGATGCAAGCCGCCGCCGGGGGGGCGCTGGCCGTGTTCCTCCTGTGGGGACAACTACGCATGCGCTGGACGCCCGCGACCCTGCTGGGCGGCGTGTTCTGCCTGGGCTGCGCGTGGATGATCCTCTTCGGTCCCGCCACGGAGGCCGCCACCTACCTGCTGCTGGCTCTGCCGTTGTGCGGCGCGCTCGCGGCGGCGTGGACGCTGCCCGCCGCCGGACCGAGACGGTGGGTCCGTTGGGCGCTGGCAGCGGTGTACGCGCTGCTGCTGTGGTCGGACGTGTCCAACAGTTGGCTGCACGGGCGGCTGCACCCCTACCTCCACGCGCTGCAACCGGCGGCGGCGCTACTGTTCGCGGGGACGGTGGCGTGGTGGCTCACGCGGGGCTTGCCGATGGCAGCCGGCGGCACGACGCTGGATCATGGCAACGATCCCGGCGAAAACGAAGACGGTGGCGGTGGTCGGGGCCTCCCCTGACCGGCGCAAGTTCGGCAACAAGGGCGTGCGCGCGTTCCACCGGGCGGGTTGGCGGGTGTTCCCGGTCAACCCCAACGAAGCGGCGGTCGAAGGCTTGCCCGCCGTGGGGTCCGTGGCGGACATCGGCGATGCGCTCGACGTGGTGAGCCTCTACGTGCCCGCGGCGGTGGGCGTCAAGCTGCTGCCTGCCATCGCGGCCAAGCAGCCAGGGGCGCTGTGGATCAATCCGGGGGCGGAAAGCGCCGAGTTACTCGCCGGAGCGCAGGCGGCCGGGTTGTCTGTCGTGCAGACGTGCTCGATCATCGCCGTGGGATATTCTCCGGCCGACTTCCCGGCGGCGTGAGAAGACGGGCAGGAGATGCCGGCCGCCGCCCACAATCTTGCCTCCCCGCTTCGCTCAGGGCGTGGCCGTCTTTGCGGACGCCAGCTTGGGAGACTTGGCCGACGCCTTGCGGGCGGCCGTCTGCGCCTTACGCGGACATTTGCCTCACCGTCCCCTGCCAACCCGAACGCGCGGCACCACAACACCTCTTCCTTTTTCCCGGCAAGAAGATTTCTGCCCCCTACCCGGGCAGGGCCGGTCCGCGTTTTTGCAAGGAATTGTCTAATCGTTGCGGCCCCCTCAAACACAGGGAACAACCCGGTCTGTTTTCCGTCAACGGAACATCGGCAGCGCCGCAATTTTTTTCGCGGACGTAACCTGCTTGGCCATCAGGTCGTACACCTGCGTGCCGTCGATCTCCACTTCGATGAATTCGCCCACCGGCGCGGGCGCGGCGAGCAGCACGCGGCCGTCCACCTCGGGGGCGTCGCCCTGCGTGCGCGCGACCAGCGGGGCGTCCGTCAGCACGCGCATCCGCTGGCCCACGGCGCGGCGCGATACCTCGGCGGCGATGCGCTGCTGGAGCTTCATCGCCTTGGCGTGGCGGCGGCGCTTGACCGCCGTCGAAATCTGTCCCTCCATCTTCGCCGCGCGGCTGCCGTCCTCACGCGAATAGCTGAACACGCCCAGTCGCTCGAACTGCACGCGCGCGATAAATTCCAATAAACTCTCGAAATGGTCGTCAGTTTCGCCGGGAAAGCCGGTAATGAACGTCGTCCGCAGCGTCAGCCCCGGGATGCCCGCGCGCATCCGCACGATCAGGTTTTCGATGTGCTCGCGCGAGGTCTCGCGGCGCATGAGGCGCAGCATCTCCGGGTGGATGTGCTGGAGAGGCATGTCGATGTAGCGTGCCACCTTTTCGCACCGCGCGATGGTCCTGATGAGTTCGTCGCTCCAATGGGCCGGATGGGTGTAGAGCAGGCGGATCCAGAAGTCGCCCTCCACGGCGTTGAGTTCTTCCAGCAGGCGGCTCAGGGTCACGCCGCGCGCCGAGTCCACGGGCTGGGTCGGCCCGGCCTTCTGCGCCCACAGGTCCATGCCGTAGTAGGTCGTGTCCTGGCTGATGAGGTTGATTTCCTTGACCCCCTCGGCCACCAGGGCGCGGACCTCGTGCACGACGCTCTCGACCGTGCGCGAGCGGTGGCGTCCGCGCATCTGCGGGATGACGCAAAAGGAGCACGGATGGTTGCAGCCCTCGGCGATCTTGACGTAAACGCTGTGCGCGGGCGTCAGGCGGAAGCGCGGCGTGTCGTAGTCGGGGATGTAGCGCGAGCCGCGCGTGACGAGGTTGAGCGGTTCGAGCCCTTCCAGGGTCCGCGCCTCTTCCGCGAGGGGCCCGTGGAACATGGGCACGGCGGCGGCACTGGCCCCGGTGCGCTCCAGCACCTGCCGGACGATGTCGCCCGCCTGCGCGACCTGGTCCAGGCCCATGAAGGCATCGACCTCGCGCATCTCGCCGACCAGCTCCTTGGAGAACCGCTGCGCCATGCAGCCGCTGACGATGAGCTTCTGTCCCGGGCGGCGGCGCAGGCCGCGCGCCTCGTGGGCTTCCAGGATGGCCTCGATGGATTCCTCCTTGGCGGAGTCGATGAACGCGCAGGTGTTGACGATGAGCACGTCGGCATCCTCGGCCGAGGCGGTGACTTCCATGCCCTGCGCGCGCACGCTGCCGAGCATGATCTCAGCATCGACGAGATTCTTCGCGCAACCCAGGGAGATCATGCCGACTTTCTTCATAAAGAGGTCGGTAACGTACTCGCTTCCGGCGGGATTGGAAGCGGGGGATTTGCCGGATCTTTCAGCGCGGCTCGCGGACGAGGGCGTCTTTGTTCTCGGGGAAATCGTGGGCCACGAACTTCTGGTGTTCGGCGTCGTAGATGAAGTACCACGGCGCAAGGAGAGAATTTACCTTCTTTCCCTGACTGTCCCCCCTGATGTACCCGCGTAGCAAACCACCCTTCAACCACTCGTCGGCGTAGCAATCGAAATGATCGAAGTCCTCGCGCGTTACCTTGGTATGAGCTTGCCGGTTAAATTCTTGCAGGGCCGCAGCGCGCAGTTCCTGCGGCACACGGTGGAAGCGATGGTCTGCACCGCGGACGAAAAGGTACAGCAGGTTATCTCCGCTGCCTTCATGGTGCTCAATGGCAATGTGATCACCGGCATCATCGATGTACTGCTGGGCACGATTGAGGAAACTAAAGAGAAGTTGTGGCTTGATCTTGGGATCGTCGTACTCCACCCAGAGCTGTGATTCTGTATCGAAGTCCCAGGGTTCTTTGGAGTAACCAACCAGCACGAAGTGGCCTGCCACGCACGGCTCGGTGATCGCTCGCACGTACCCGGCTGGCGGGTACGCATCATCCCCACGCGCTGACGCAACGAACGCTGCGGCGAGGCAGGCAAGGAGCACGCGTTTCATCACGCGACCTTACCCGGCAAAGAGCCATCAGCGCCACCACAAACCTTCAGGCGAAGCCGAAGTATTGGAAGAGTGGTTTACTTCCCCGCCGCCTCGCCGATGGCCGCCATCTCGTCGGGCTGCAACTCCAGCTCGGCGGCGGCCATGTTCTCTTCCAGGTGCGCGATCTTGCTCGTGCCCGGGATCGGCAGCATCACGGGCGAATGGGCCAAGAGCCACGCCAGGATCATCTGCCCGGGCTTGACCGCCCCGCGCGTACTCGCCGCCTCGGTCAACACGGCCTCCAGCTTGTCGTGCTTGCCCTGCGAGATCGGGCCCCAGGGCATGAAGCCGACTCCCTGCGCCTCGCACGCCTTGAGCACGTCCTCGCTGGAGCGGTCGGTCAGGTTGTAGCGGTTCTGCACCGTGGCAATGGGCACGATGGCCTGCGCCTCCGCCAGTTGCGCCGTGCTGACGTTGCTCAGGCCGACGTGGCGGATCTTGCCTTCCGCGCGCAACTCCGCGATGGCCCCCACGGAATCCGCGAAGGGCACCTTCGGGTCGGGCCGGTGGAACTGGTAGAGGTCGATGCAGTCCACCCGCAGCCGCTTGAGACTGCCCTCGCAGGCTTCCTTCAAATGCTCGGGGCGGCCGTCCTGCGGCCACTCGTCCTTGTTGGGCCGCACCAGGCCGCCCTTGGTGGCGATGACCAGCCCCGCCGGGTATGGGTGCAGCGCCTCGGCGATCTGCTCCTCGTTGAGGTGGGGTCCGTAGGCGTCGGAGGTGTCGATGAAGTTGACGCCCAGTTCCAGCGCGCGGCGCAGCACGCGGAACACCTCCTGTGTGTCCTTGAGCGGGCCGAACGCGCCCGGCCCGAGCAGCCGCATGGCCCCGAAACCCATCCGGTGGATAGGCAGGTCGCCGCCGAGTTGGAAGACGCCGCCGGGCTTGGGATCGGAAAAGAGGGGATCGCTCATAGGATTTTGTCCCGTCTGGTTCGCCCCCGTCACACGCGGCGGCCGGATTTGCCAGACCGAAATTTCAGTCCGTCCTCCTCCTTGAGCGCGTATCAGCATTCCTATGATATTCCGTTTCGACCAAATCACCGTGGACTTCCCCGAGTCCAGTGGACCGAACCCCAACGCCGCCGCCGCCGTCCAGGAACTCCTGGGCGGAAAGTTCGGCGAGATGTCCACGCTGATGAACTACACGTTCCAGTCGTTCAACTTCCGCGGGAAGAATCATTTCCGGCCGTTCTACGATCTGATCTCGAACATCGCCGCGGAGGAATACAGCCACATCGAGGCCGTCACCTGCGCGATCAACCTGCTGCTGACCGGCGCGACCACCCGCGCCGACCGCAACTCGCCTTCCAAGAAGCCCAGCAAGGTCGTGGACACCGCCAAGAACATCGCCACGAGCGGCTCGGCGGACCCCGCCCCGCTGGAGAACTCGGTCGATTACCGCCGCTCCTCGCACTTCCTCGCCTCCGCCCAGACCGCCCTGCCGATGGACTCGGAAGGCCGTTTCTGGACCGGCCAGAACGTGTTCAGCAGCGGCAACCTGAAGCTCGACCTGCTGCACAACTTTTTCCTGGAGTGCGGCGCGCGGGCCAACAAGATCCGCGCCTATGAATCCAGCAGCGACCCGGTGGCCCGCGCGGCCGTGGGCTACCTGCTCGTGCGCGGCGGCGTGCATGTGGTCGCCTACGCCAAGGCGCTCGAAGTGCTCACCGGCGCGAACGTCGGCGCGCTGCTGCCCATCCCGGACGTGAGCAACAAGAAGTTCCCCGAGGCCCGCAAGCTTGAGGAGAACGAGGGTCTGCACCTCATCATGTACCACCAGAGCAAAGACTACACGCAGTTGGCCAAGATCTGGAACGGCCCGCACCCCGAGGACGGCAAGCCGCTCGTGGTCACGGACGAGATGCCCAAGGGTTATCCCTTCCCGGACCTCGACGAAGAGCCCCAGCTTTCCTCGCCCGGCGACATCGACCCCGCGATGATCAAGTACTACGCGGACAAGCTCAACTAAGTCGGCCGGAGACAGCTCAACCTACGCCACCCACCCGGGTAGGTGGCGTAGCCCGGCACAGAAAAACCGGGTGAGGGGCAATCCCGCCGCAGGCGCAGGACCACCTTCAACGCTCGTCAATCGGCTTGACGGTCAGCCCGACGGGCGTGCCGGTGTACTCGCTCAGCGGCCGGTAGAGCCGGTTGTCGGAAAGCTGCTCCAGGATGTGCGCGGTCCAACCCGCCGTGCGCGAGATGGCGAAGATCGGCGTGAACAGGTCTGTCGGCAGGCCCAGCGAGTAGTACACGGTGGCCGAGTAGAAATCGACGTTCGCGTTGAGCCCCTTCTTCTCCTTCATCCGCGTGGCGATGCGCTCGCTCATGCGGACCCACTTCGGTTCGCCCAACTGGTCGGTCAGTTTTACCGCCATGTTCCGCAGGTGCGGCGCGCGCGGGTCGAGCGTCTTGTAGACCCGGTGGCCAATGCCCATGATCTTCTTCTTCTGGGCCAACTGCTCGTCCACCCAGGCGTCCACCTTGTCCTCGTCGCCGATGGCCTTGAGCATGTGGATGACGCCCTCGTTGGCCCCGCCGTGCAGCGGCCCCTTGAGCGCGCCGATGGCCGCCGTGACGGCCGAATACACGTCCGTGAGCGTCGCCACGACCACGCGCGCCGTGAACGTCGAGGCGTTCATGCCGTGGTCGGCGTGCAGCACGTAGGCGAGGTCGAGCGTGTCGGCCGCCTCCTGCGTCGGCTCCTTGCCGTCGAGCAGGTAGAGGAAGTGGGCGGCCTCGCCCAGGTCCGTGCGGATGGGCGGCAGGTCCTTGCCCTGGCGGGCGCGGTGGTAGTAGCCCGTGACGACGCCGATCTTGGCCGTCAGCGAGAGGCAGCGCGCGTAGTTGCTGTCGCGGTCGTAGCCCTTGGTGGTGTCGTAGAGCCCGAGCATGGAGACCGCCGTGCGGATCACGTCCATCGGATTGGCGTCCTTGGGGGTTTCCTGGAGGAAGCTGACGACTTGCGCGGGCAATTCGCGGTGGACGCGCAGGTTGGCGGTGAGCTGGTTCAACTCCGCGCGGGTGGGCAGGCGCTCGTTCCAGAGCAGGTAAATGACCTCCTCGAAGGACACCTGCCCGGCGAGTTCGTTGATGTCGTACCCGGCGTAGATGAGCTGGCCCTTGTCGCCGAGCACGTCGCTCAGGCGGGTGGAGTTGGCGACGATGCCTTCGAGTCCTTTGGAGATCATGTTGGTTGCAGGGGAAAGTGGTCAGAGGTCGGCGATGGCAATCATCCTCGTAGCCGCTTGACCTATGAACAACGGGCCAGCCTTGGGAAGTGGCCTTCTAGAGGCGCGTCCACCAGCAACGATTCGTTCCCGCCCGCGGATGTCCCGGTGGCTGGCCAGGCGGGTCACTTCCTCACCATAAACCACTTCCTCGGAGCATTCTCAACCTTCTTCTCGGGCACCGCCGATCCACCGGCTTTGTGCTCCGGCTTCGGGGCGGCGGTCGGCAGCGGTTGCCCCACCCGCAGCCCCTGGTCCACTTCGAGGTTCAGGATGCGCGTGAACCGGCCGTTGACCAGCCGGAACAACTCGCGCATCTCCGTCAGGTTGTTCGCGGAGGTCTGCTTGGCGGGCTCGGTCGAGGGCAGGTCGGCCTTGGGCACGCGCACGAACTTGCCGTCGATGAGCCGGATCGTGAACCGCTGAAACGGTGTGGCCTGGACGAACTTTTCCGGTGGGTGCTCGCTCATAGACGGTGTGTTCCTGGGGGATTCACCGTATCGAGCTAGCAAGTCCCGGGCCGTCAGCCTTTTATCTTGGCAATTAGCGTGTCGGCCATCGTGGCCGGGCTTTTCGCCACGGCGATGCCCGCCGCCTCCAGCGCCTTGATCTTGCCTTCCGCCGTGCCCTGGCCGCCGCTGACGATGGCCCCGGCGTGGCCCATGCGGCGGCCGGGGGGCGCGGTCGCTCCGGCGATGAACGCCGCCACCGGCTTGCGGCAATGGTCGGCCAGCCAGCCGGCGGCCTCTTCCTCGGCCGTGCCGCCGATCTCACCGATGAGGATGAACGCCTCCGTGCCCTCGTCCTCGGCCAGCAGCCGGGCGGCGTCGAGGTGGCTCGTGCCGTTGATGGGGTCGCCGCCGATGCCGATGCAGGTGCTCTGGCCGTAGCCGCGGCTGGTCAGTTGCCACACGGCTTCGTAGGTCAGCGTGCCCGAACGCGAAATGACGCCGATGTTGCCCGCCTTGTGGATGTAGCCGGGCATGATGCCGATCTTGCACTGCTCGGGCGTGATGATCCCCGGGCAGTTCGGCCCGATGAGCCGCGTGCCGGGGTAGTCCCTGAGCGCCTCTTTCACACGCATCATGTCCATGACCGGGATGCCCTCGGTGATGCAGACGATGAGTTCCACGCCCGCGTCGGCGGCTTCGAGGATGCCGTCGGCGGCCCCGGGCGGCGGCACGAAGATCATCGTGGCGTTGCAGCCCGTCTCCTTGCGCGCCTCGGCGACGGTGTCGAAGACGGGGATCGTGTCGTCGAACCGTTCCCCGCCGCGGCCGGGGGTGACGCC
Organism: uncultured Verrucomicrobiota bacterium; assembly: GCA_937859745.1. Taxonomy (GTDB): domain Bacteria; phylum Verrucomicrobiota; class Verrucomicrobiia; order Chthoniobacterales; family SZAS-18; genus CAHJWO01. The sequence goes on from CALMAQ010000361.1 coordinate 12,856, forward strand.
GGCGACGACCTGGGTGCCATAGTCGCGGCAGCCCCGGGCGTGGAACGCGCCGGACTTGCCAGTGATGCCCTGCACGAGCAGGCGGGTGTTTTTATCGACGAGGACGGACATAGAGGGAGGTGGGGAAAGTTTATTTGGCGAGCCCGGCGGCGAAATTGGGGTTGAGCGGGTTGACGGCCACCCGGCGCTCCACCGGCAGAACAACGAGGTCCATGTCCTCCATCGGGATCGCTCCGAGCAACACCTCATCGCCGAGGACGACCGCCCCAACGTAGCAGCCACGATTCTCGAAGCGAATCCGGACCGGACCAACGTAGGGACAGAGGGTGCGCTTGCCGTCAGCGGTGGTAATCTCCTTGTCCATCAACTTTTCGAGTTGAAGCTGGTTGGCCAGGTGCTCCGGGATGCAAAGGAACAATGCGCCGCTGTCCGCCAGTGCATCTACCTCCATCGTCTGGAGCGAGTCGAGCCGGGGATTGGCAAGGATGATTTTGGCGGAGGCGAGACCCATGGGATTTAGAAAGTGGGCTTCAGTTGTCGCCGGAGGTTCCCCCGGCCTGGCGACGCTCGATGTAGAGCGTGTTCGGCTTCGTCGCGCTCGGAAAAGGCAGGCAGCCCAGCACGGTGCGGTGGCTCTTGACCTCGTAGCCTTCCCCGCGCCGGTCGCCGCCGCTGTCCGCTGACTCCCGCACGGCGGAAACCACCAGCGCGAGCTTTTCGTTCGTGGGATTGGCCAGCGTCACGGTGAAGCGGCCATCTGCTTCCGCGCGTCCGCTGCCCAGGACCTCATCGGTCGGTCGGCCATCGGCTTTCGCCTCCACGATCTCCACCAGCACCCCCGGCACCGGGGTCTTGGTGCCGCGGTAGAGCACCCGGCCCGAGTAGCGCACCCCGGGCACCGCCGCGCAGAGACCCCCCGCCAAGAGCAGCAGCAACGCAAAACCGAGCGCCGTTGAACCGGCTTTGCGACAAGCAGGCTTCATCGGGCGGTCATTTCGGGTGCAGCTTCTCCACCAGATAGCCAACGGCATCCGGCTGATCTTCGAGGTAGAATCCGATGACGCCTTTTTCAATGAGGTTGGGTCCGACCGCCGTATTGTTCAGTGAGAGAAAGCTCAGTGCCTTGTTGTCCGACGTGGCGAAGAACAGCAGCACGGCCGGGGCGTTTCTTTCTTCCGCGACCGGAGCCACTTCCCTGACAGCGGCAATGAGCGCCTTGGTGTCGCCCGGGTTCAACTGCACCGCCAGCCCGGCGAGCTTCGCGCTTTCCTTGGAGGTGAGGAGCGCGCAGTTGGCAAATGCGCTGATCTTCAACGCGGGCTTCTCCAAACCCAGGACGATCCGGGGCAGAGCGCCCGCGTCTTTTGCCACGTACACGTACAGCAGCGGTGCGGTTTTGTCGGCAACAGGGGGCTGCTGCGCGCGGCACGGGGCCATCGCGGCCAGCAGCGTTCCAACGCACAAGCTGGACAGGAAGGTTTTCATTTGAAGATGAGCCAGGGGCATCATGCCACCGTCGCCGCCGCGCCCACGACCTTCACGGCCGCGTCGGTCAGGTCGTTGGCCGTGATGACTGGCAGGCCGCTCTCCTGGATGAGCCGCTTGCCCTCGGCCACGTTCGTGCCCTCCAGACGCACCACCAGCGGCACGGGCAGGTTCACGGCTTTGACCGCCCCGATGATCCCGCGCGCGATGATGTCGCATTGCATGATGCCGCCGAAGATGTTCACCAGGATGGCCTTCACGTTCTTGTCGCTGACCAGGAGCTTGAACGCCTCCGTCACCTGCTGCTCGTTAGCTCCACCCCCGACATCCAGGAAGTTCGCCGGGTTGCCGCCGTGGTACTTGATGATGTCCATCGTCGCCATCGCCAGCCCCGCGCCGTTGACCAGGCAGGCGATGTCGCCGTCCAAGCCGATGTAGTTGAGGTTGCTCTTGCTCGCCTCCACCTCGCGCGGGTCTTCCTCGGTCACGTCGCGCATCGCCGCAATGTCCTTGTGCCGGTAGAGCGCGTTGTCGTCGAAGTTGAACTTGGCGTCGAGTGCCAGCACCTTGTCGTCGGGCGTGAGCACCAACGGATTGACCTCCACCATCGAACAGTCGCACGCGATGAACAATTTATAGAGGTTGAACACCACCTCCGCCGCCTGCTTGTTGAGCGTGCCGCCGAACCCGAGCTGCCGCGCGACCGAGCGCGCCTGGTAGGGCTGCAGGCCCAGCGCCGGATGGACGTGGACGCGCAGGATCTTCTCGGGGGTCTTCTCCGCCACGGCCTCGATCTCCACCCCGCCCTCCGTGCTGGCGATGACGGTCGGCGCGCCCGTGGCGCGGTCCATCAGGATGGCCAGGTAATATTCCTTGGCGATGTTCACGCCCTGGGCGACGAGCACCTGGTTGACCAGCCGCCCCTCGGGTCCGGTCTGGTGGGTCACGAGGGTCTGGCCGAGCATCTGGGAGGCGACCTCCCGCGCTTCCTCGGGCGTCTTGACGAGGTGGACGCCGCCCTTGAACCCGTTCTTGAACGTTCCCTTTCCGCGTCCTCCGGCGTGGATCTGCGCCTTGACGACCAGTTCGCCGCCGATCTCACGGGCCGCGTTCCCGGCCTCTTCCGGCGTGTGGGCAACCTTGCCCGGGGCCGTGGCGACGCCGTACTTCTGGAAGAGTTCCTTGGCCTGGTATTCGTGGATGTTCATGCGCGGAAAGTGGCGGGGGTGGGGATGGGAGAATGCGGCGAAAGGAACGGCGGCGCGCCGGGAAAGTGGAGTCCGGTGGCCGCGGCGGAAGTTCCAACGTAGGAGCGGGACGGAAGGGGCGTCAAGCGCAAGTTCCCCGCCGCGCCGGGGAAGCAGGTCCGCCGCGGCCACAGGCACGCCGCGCACGTTTTCCGCTTGCCGGCAGTTACCTTTCCACGAGGATTTTCCCTTCTCTTTGGTTGCTGCGCCCGAAAAATCTTCGCCGGGATGAGAAAATTTCCTCTTGGGATTGATAATATATGACCCTAAACAGAAGGGTTTTTTTCAAAAACTCACCGCCGCGATTTTTTGCTCCGCTCGCAGCTTTTACACTGGAAAACCTGCCTCGCCCTGCGGGCGGCAGCCCGCCGCCAGCGGCGGAGGAAGCGAACCGGCTGCCAACACGGCACAAATTTTGAATTGACGCCCGCCGCCGAATGCCATAAAACCGGGGCCGATGAAGCAATCCGCAAAAGCAATCACATTCACGGGGTTAGCAGGGGCAGCCGCCTTTGCGGGCGCCACCCAGTCTTACGGGGCAATCGTAAACTTCACCCCGCCGACGAACATCCCGGGCCACGCGCCAAATACGGCTGCCAGCACCAAGGAGTTCTTCGACGTCGATACTGGCAAGACGAGCGCCACGAGAACAGCGGCGTCTGACCTGGAGTTCGGGTACCTGAACAGCAGCACTTACAACGAGTCTTTCACCGGCGTTTACGCGCTCAACGGTGGTTCGACTCTCGCGTATTATGCGTCGAACGGGACCCACTATTCCTACGCCTTGGCCAAAGGCACGGTCATCGGCACGGGTGGGCCTTACGGCTTTTCCCAGTCCACGACTTCGTTCACCATCATGTCCTTGACCTATGCTGGCACGGCTTACGCCATCCAGAAGCCGAACGATATCGATTACATCGGTTTCCAGTTCAAGGCGGCGGATGGCCTGCTCCATGACGGCTGGATCGAATTGGAAAGCGTGTCCACCGATGGTGGCGCGAGCATCGGCGGTGGCCTGAAGTTCATCGCCGGAGCTTACAACACCGTGGCGGACTCCGCTGGTGGCACCATCATGGCCGGCGTGGGCGCTCCCGCTGCCGTGCCCGAGCCGGGCACGCTGGCCGCTCTCGCCGCCGGAGCCGTCGCCCTCGGCGGCATCGGCCTCCAGCGCCGCCGCCGCCAGGCCGCTCTCGCCGCCTGATCCTTGCCGCTTGCCAGTTGCTTTCGTAGCACGGAAAGTCTGTTTTGTCCCGGCATTCCCCATCCCAGGGGATGCCGGGACTTTCTTTTGACCGCCTGATCCATTCCTCATGACCCCACGACCGACCCGCCGCGTCCTGCTCATCGGCTGGGACGCCGCCGACTGGCACCTCGCCACCCCCCTGATGGAAGCGGGCCAGATGCCCGTGCTGCGGCGGCTGGTCGAGTACGGCACCAGCGGCAAGATTTCCACCCTGCAACCGGCGCTCTCGCCGATGCTGTGGAACTCCATCGCCACGGGCAAGCGCGCCGACAAGCACGGCATCCTCGGGTTCATGGAGCCGACGCCCGACGGCCAGGGGGTGCGGCCCGTGCAGAGCACCTCGCGCCGGGCCAAGGCACTCTGGAACATCCTCGGGCAACAGGGGCTGCGCTCCAGCGTGGTCAACTGGTACGCCTCCCACCCGGCGGAACCCATCGCGGGCACCGTGTTCACCAACCGCCTGACGAACAACGCGCTCGGCCCCGACGGCGATCTGGCCCCGCTGCCGGTCTCGGCCGTGCACCCGCCCGGACTGCGCGACACGGCCGAGGATCTGCGCGTCCATCCGGGCGAGATCACGCTCAAGCAGCTCCTCAACTTTTTCGACCGCCGCCACCTGCCCGACCCGCAGGACCCGCGCTTCGCCAGCCTCGCGCGCACCCTGGCGCAGTGCGCTACCACCCACAACGCCGCCACCTGGCTGGCCGCGCGCGACGACTGGGACCTGCTCGCCGTCTATTACGACGCCATCGACCACATCGGCCACGGCTTCATCGAGTACCATCCGCCCGCCATGGCCCACGTCAGCGCGGAGGACGCCGCCGTGTGGGGCGAGGTCGTCACGGGCATGTACCGCTTCCATGACATGATGCTGGGCACGCTGCTCGACCTCGCGGGGCCGGACACGACCGTCCTGCTGCTCTCCGACCACGGCTTCTACAGCGACCACCTGCGCCCGGAGGTGCTGGAACACTTCCGCGATCCGGCCAAGAAGTTCGGCCCCGAGATGAACCCGGTCTCCTGGCACCGGCCGCACGGCATGTTCGTGGCGGCGGGCAAGGCCATCAAGCACGACGAACTGATCCATGGCGCCAGCCTGCTCGACATCGCGCCGACCGTGCTGGCGCTGCTGGGCCAGCCCGTGCCCGGGGACATGGACGGCCGGGCGCTCACCCACCTCTTCGTCGAACCCGCCGCGCCGGAGCGCATCGCTTCCTACGAGCCGCCCCACCCGCACGACGGCGTCCACCGCGACGTGCCCGCCGAGGAGAGCGATCCCTTCGCCGCGCAAGAGGCGCTCCGGCAACTCGCCGAACTGGGCTACGTCGAACTGCCCGCCGACGGCGACGCCGCCAAGTCCGTGGCCCAGGTCGACCGCGACCGGCGGCACAACCTCGCGCATGTCCACCTGACCGCCGGACGCATGGCGGAGGGCCTCGAACTGCTCAAGGGCCTGCTCGCCGAGACCGAGAACCCCGACCTGCGCTGCCAGATCGCGCTGTGCCTGGCGAGCGCCGGGCGCGACGCCGAGGCGGAGGAGATGCTGGCGGGCGTCCCGCCGGACACGATGGCGTCGCCGCTGCCCCGCCTGACGCTGGGGCAGGTGCGTCTCGCGCAAGGTCGGCTCGACGAGGCGCTGGCGCTGCTGGAGCCGCTTGGCCAAGAGGAATTTCCCTTGTCCCACCTGCACAACGCGCTCGGGCAAGTGTATGCGAGACGCGGGATGCTCAGCGAGGCCGAGGCGGCGTTCCGGCGCGCCCTGGAGCGCGACGACGACAACGCCCTGGCGCACGACCACCTGGGCACGATCCTGCGCCGGACGGGCCGGTACGAGGAGGCCGTGCATGAGCACATGCGCTCCGTGGCGTTGCAGCACGCCCGCCCGAACGCGCACGCGAACCTGGGCATCGCGCTGGCGCGCACCGGCCAATTCGACTGGGCCATCCGGGCGTTCGAGCTTGCCGTGGAACTGGCACCCAATTATCTCTTCGCGCACCGCTCATTGATGCATTTGTACCGCCGCGTCAAAGGCGACGATGCCAAAGCACGCCTGCACTTCGAGCGGGCGGCGGCTCTGCGCCGCCAGCAAGCCGAAGCCACGCGGTCAGCCGCGCCCGATGCGCCCAACTCCTGAAAGGACGTTTTGAGATGGAACCTCTTCCCTGGATCACGGTCGTCAGCGGCCTGCCGCGCTCGGGCACCTCGCTGATGATGCAGACCCTCGCCGCCGGGGGCATTCCGCCGCTGACGGACGCCACGCGCGCGGCCGACGCGAGCAACCCGCGCGGCTACCTGGAGCTGGAAGCCGTCAAGCGGCTCAAGCTCGACCGCGCGTGGCTGCCGCAGGCGCGGGGCAAGGCGGTCAAGATCATCCACCTGCTGCTGCCCGAGCTGGCAGGCGGGCCGGAGGGTCTGGAGTACCGGGTGGTGATGATGCGCCGCCCGGTGGCGGAGGTGGTGGCCAGCCAGCGCGCGATGCTCGCGCGGCAGGGCAAGGCGAGCGCCGCCGTGCCCGACGCGCAGTTGGAGAAGCTCTTCGCCGATCAGTTCGCGCGGGTGGAACGCTGGCTGGAAGGCCGGCCGGACTTCACGGTGTGCGCGGTGGATTACCCTACCCTGGTCTCGGCCCCAACGGAGACCGCCGCGCGGTTGAACGCCTTCCTGGGCGGCGGCCTGGACGAAGCGGCGATGGCGCGCGCGGTGGACCCAGCATTATATCGGGAAAAACGCTGACGGGCGGACGCGGCATTTGCCTGAGGTTGGCGGCGCAAAGAAGTCTCGTGTCGGGCACGGAAGGCATTACCATCGGGGTTTGCCCCATGGACGCCCGTGCCACCACCACCAACGACCCGGCGCGGCTCGCCGCCCTCAGGCGCTACGGCATCCTCGACACGCCCCGGGAACGGGACTTCGACGATCTCTGCCGCCTCGCCGCGCGCCTGTGCGGCACGCCGGTCGCTGCCCTGAACTTCATCGACGAGGAGCGCGAATGGTACAAGGCCGAGGTCGGCCTGGACGTGCGCGAGGTCCCACTGGGCAACTCGCCCTGCATGCACGCGCTCCTGGAAGAGGAGACGCTGGTCGTCCCGGACACGCTGGCGGACCCCCGGTTCCAGCACAACCCGCTCTTCACCGGCGGGCCCAAGCTGCGTTTCTACGCCGGGGCGGTGGTCCGCTCGCCCGAAGGCTTTGCGGTGGGCGTGTTGTGCGTGCTCGACAACCGGCCGCGCCAGCTCGAACCCGCGCAACTCCAGGACCTGTGCACGGTCGCGCACCAGATCGTGACGATGCTGGAGCTGCGGCGGCAGACGGCCGAGGCCAAGCAGCTCGCCACCATGCGCGGGCAGATCGGCGTGGAACTGGGCAGCGCCGCGCCGCTGCGCGCCATCCTCGACCGTTGCGCGCAAACGCTCGTCGAGCAACTCGACGGGGCGTTCGCGCGCGTCTGGACCCTGGACGAGGCGCGCGAAACGCTCGTCCTGCAAGCGAGCGCGGGCCTGTACACGCACCTCGACGGCCCGCACGGCCGGGTGAAGGTGGGCGACTTCAAGATCGGGCGCATCGCGCGGGACCGGCGCGCCCTGCTCACCAACGACGTGCGCCACGACCCCAACATCGGCGACCCGGCCTGGGCGGAGCGGGAGGGCATGGTCGCCTTCGCGGGCTACCCGCTGCTGGTGGATGACCGCATCGTCGGCGTGCTGGCCATCTTCTGGCGGCACGCGGTCTCCGAGGTGGTGCTCGGCGACCTGGCACCCATCGCCGCCGGCATCGCGCAGTGCGTCGAACGCAAGGAGGTGGAGGGGAGCCTGCAACGCCGCGAGCAGACGGCGCGCTTCCTCGCCCAGGCCAGCGCCGACATGGCGGAGGTGCTGGACCACCAGAGCACGCTGCAAAAGATCGCCAGCACCTCCGTGCCCGACTTCGCGGACTGGTGCACGGTCGATCTGCTGGACGCCGAGGGCCGGCTGCGCCAGTCGTCGGTGTCGCACTTCGATCCGGCTAAGGAACGGCTGCTGCACCGGCTCCGCCGCCTCTTTCCCCCGGGCCTGGACGATCCGCACGGGGTCGGCGCGGTGCTGCGCACGGGCGAGCCGGAGATGGTGGTCCACGTGCACGAGGAATTTCTCGAAGGAATCGCCCGCGACGCCGAGCACCTGGACATCCTGCGGAAACTCGGGGCGCGTTCCTTCCTGAGCGTGCCGATCACCTGGCGCGGCAAAACGCTGGGGGCGCTGACCTACGTCCACGCGGAATCGGACCGCCGCTACTCGACGCTGGACCTGCTCGTGGCCACCGACCTCGCCCACCGGGCCGCCGTGGCCATGGAGAACGCGCACCTCTACTCCGAACTGCGCGACGCCGACCGGCGCAAGGACGAGTTCCTGGCCACCCTGGCGCACGAACTCCGCAACCCCCTGGCCCCGCTGCGTAACGCGCTGACCCTGCTCAAGTCCGCGGACCACGATCCACAGACCGTGGCCGAGACGCGCGACACGATGGACCGGCAGGTGCAGCAGATGGTCCGCCTCGTCGATGACCTCCTGGACGTGTCGCGCATCACGCGCAACCGCATCGAACTGCGCAAAACGCGCGTGCGCCTGGACGAGCTGGTGCGCGGCGCGGTGGAGATCAGCCGCGCGCTGATCGACGGGGCCGGGCACGCGCTCAGGATCGACCTGCCGGACGAGCCGGTTTACCTGTACGCCGATCCGACGCGGCTGGCGCAGGTGTTCTCCAACCTGCTCAACAACGCGGCCAAGTACACCGCGGACCGGGGCCGGATCGTGCTCGCGGCCCGGCTCCTGGAGGACCGCCGCGTGCGGGTGAGCGTGCGGGACAACGGCTCGGGGATCGAGCCCGAGATGTTGCCGCGCGTTTTCGAGTTGTTCGCGCAGGAGGACCGGTCTCTGGAGCGGGCGCAGGGCGGGCTGGGCATCGGCCTGAGCCTGGTGCGGCGGCTGGTCGAGCTGCACGGCGGCCAGGTCGAGGCCCGCAGCCCCGGGCGGGGCCGGGGCAGCGAGTTCCGCGTGGAATTGCCGCTGGCGACGGA
>CALMAQ010000362.1 GCA_937859745.1 uncultured Verrucomicrobiota bacterium
CCGCAGGCCTGCCGGACCGCGCTGCCCGGCGCGACGCCTTGCAGCAGGTCGACGCCACCTGGGCCCGGGCGGACGCGCCAAAGGCCGCACGGTGGGCCGCTGATCTTCCCGCCAGCCGCGAGCGGGCCGAAATCTGGCAGGGCGTCAGCGATCTCTGGGCGGACACCGACCCGTCGGGCGACGAGGCGTGGCTGAGCACCCTGCCCATCGGGGGCGACCGCGACGCGGCGGTGGCAGCCTACACCGCACGGGTCGTGGTCACCGACCCGGAAAAGGCGCTTACCTGGGCGAAATCGCTTTCGAGCGGGCCGTTCGCGGCGCAGCAGATCCAGACTCTGCTGGCCACCTGGGCGAGCAAGGACGTGCTGGCGGCGCGCAACTGGGCGGCGGCGAACCAGGTTCCCCCGGCTGCACAAGGCGGTGGCCTGTAAGCCCGGAAGACAAAGCTGTCCGGCACCGGGTTCCCGTGCTGTTTGCAGGCTGGTTCAGTCGGACTAGGGCCTCGTCCCCTCTCAATCGCCAGAAAAATCAAGAAAATACGTCCGAAGGTTTGACAAGGTTTTCAAAGGCGCTTAGAAGTGTCCTTCCGCCAAACGGAGATTTCGGCACCTACGTGTCCAGACGCTATTAAAGCCCCTACCCGCTCCCAACTGTTTCTGAAAAAGAGAATGGTTTGGGAGAGGGGTCTTTTTGTCTAAATCCCTAACCGCGCCACATTATCTCTATGCCAGAACGCCTCTATTTTGGAAAGATCAAGGAAGCCAGCGAGCCGCCGAACCTGATCGAGGTTCAGCTCAACTCGTACGTGGACTTCTTACAAAAAGACATCTCCGCGAGCAAGCGCAAAAACAGCGGCCTGCAGGCGGTGTTCAAGGAAGTGTTCCCCATCGAGAGCTACGACGACAAGGCGACGCTCGACTTCAGCCACTACGAGATCGGCGAGCCCAAGCTCAGCGCCCTGGACGCCCAGCGCGAGGGCCAGACCTTCAGCGCTCCGCTGCACGTCACTTTCCAGTTGAAGGAAGAGAAGGGCACGAAGGAGGAAAAAGTCTACATGGGCGAAATCCCGCTCATGACCCCGCAGGGCACGTTCGTCATCAACGGGGCCGAGCGCGTCGTCGTCAGCCAGCTCCACCGCTCGCCCGGCATCGCGTTCGAGAGCAGCCTGCACCTCAACGGCAAGACGCTCTATTCCTTCCGCATCATCCCGGACCGCGGTTCGTGGCTGGAAGTGCAGTTCGACACGAGCGACCTGCTCTACATCTACCTGGACCGCCGCAAACGCCGCCGCAAGTTCTTGGCGACGACGTTCCTGCGCGCCATCGGCTCGTTCTTCGGCAAGGATTACGGTTCGGACGAGTCGCTGGTCCGCATGTTCTACGACATCGAGGAACTCAAGCTCAGCGACGAACTCGAAGACGAGACCCTCGCCACAAAGGTGCTCATCCAAGACGTGCGCGACGGCGAGATCACCGTGGCCCGTGCCTTCGAGCCGCTGACCCGCTCCGCCGTGCGCCAGTTGCTCGACCTGGGCATCACGAACGTGCAGGCCGTGGACATCAAGGCCGACGACACGATCATCAAGGCCATCAAGAAGGACCCGGCGCACGACGAGGAAGAGGCCCTCAAGGACATCTACCGCCGCCTGCGCCCTGGCGACCCGCCCACGGTGGCCAACGCCCGCGCGCTGCTCAAGCGCCTGTTCTTCGACCCCAAGAAGTACGACCTGGGCCGCGTCGGCCGCTACAAGCTCAACCAGAAGCTCTCCATGGAGACCGAGCTGGCCAAGCGCACGCTGGAGGACGACGACTTCATCGCCGCGATGAAGTACCTCATCGGCCTGCGGAACTCCGAGGGTACCCTGGATGACATCGACCACCTGGGCAGCCGCCGCGTGCGGACCGTGGGTGAACTGCTCGCCAACCAGTGCCGCGTGGGCCTCGCCCGCACGGAGCGCCTGGTCAAAGAGCGCATGACCCTGTTCGACGTGAACGTGGACGGCATGACGCCCCAGAAGCTCATCAACCCGAAGGCGCTCAGCGCGGTCATCCGCGACTTCTTTGGCCGTTCGCAGTTGAGCCAGTTCATGGACCAGACCAACCCGCTCGCCGAACTGACGCACAAGCGGCGTCTGTCGGCCCTCGGGCCGGGAGGTCTCTCGCGCGACCGCGCCGGTTTCGAGGTCCGCGACGTGCATCCGAGCCACTACGGCCGCATCTGCCCCATCGAGACGCCGGAAGGCCCGAACATCGGCCTGATCTCGTCCATGAGCACGTTCGCGCGCATCAACGAGTTCGGGTTCATCGAGACGCCCTACCGCAAGGTGGACAACGGATGCGTGACCGAGCAGATCGACTTCCTGACGGCGGACCGCGAGGAGCACTTCCTCGTGGCGCAGGCGAACACGCCGATGGACGACAAGGGCAAGTTCACGACCGAGAAAGTCAGCGTGCGCTACCGCGGGGACTTCCTGGAAGTGGAGCCGAGCAAGGCCCACTACATGGACATCTCGCCCAAGCAGCTCGTCTCCGTGGCGGCGGGCTTGATCCCGTTCCTGGAACACGACGACGCCAACCGCGCGCTGATGGGCTCGAACATGCAGCGCCAAGGGGTGCCGCTGCTCGTGAGCGAGTCGCCGCTGGTCGGCACGGGCATGGAGGGCAAGGTGGCGCGGGATTCGCGCGCGGTGATCGTGGCCGAAGGCGACGGCATCGCGGCGAGTGTGACGGCGGAGTTCATCATCGTAACTAAGGACGGCCAGATGCCCGATGCCAAGAAGCGTCTGCGGCACGATCCGGCGGCCGGGGTGTACGTCTACGAGCTACGCAAGTTCATGCGCTCCAACGCCGGGACGTGCGTCAACCAGAAACCTATCATCAAGAAGGGCCAGAAGATCAAGGCGGGCGACGTGCTGGCCGACGGCCCGAACACGGAATTGGGCGAACTGGCCCTGGGCCGCAACGTGCTCGTCGCGTTCATGCCGTGGAACGGCTACAACTTCGAGGACGCCATCATGATTTCCGAGAAGGTGGTGAAAGAGGACATCTACACCTCCATCCACATCGACGAGTTCGAGATTGGTGCCCGCGACACGAAGCTCGGGCCGGAGGAAATCACACGCGACATCCCGAACGTGAGCGAGGAAGCCCTGCGTAACCTCGGGCCGGACGGCGTCATCCGCATCGGCGCGGAGGTCAAGCCCGGCGACATCCTCGTGGGCAAGATCACCCCCAAGAGCGAGACGGAACTTGCCCCGGAGGAGCGCCTGTTGCGCGCCATCTTCGGCGAGAAGGCCGCCGACGTGAAGGACACGTCGCTGACCGTGCCCTCAGGCACCTATGGTATCGTGATGGACGTGAAGGTCAACAGCCGCAAGGAAGTAACCAAGGCCAAGCTGACCCCGAGCGAGACCAAGCGCCAGAGCAAGGCGGTGTCGGAGGACTACCGCAAGCGCAAGGAAGAGTTGATCGAGGAACTGACCGAATCGCTCTCCAACGTCTTGCTGGGCGAGAAGATCCCGCTCGACGTGGTCAACGCCGAGACGGGAGAGATCATCATCCCCGCCAACCGCAAGATCACCAAAACGCTGCTCCGCAAGCTCGCGGGGGTGTACGACCACATCGATATCGACCCGAGCCCGATCCGCAACAAGATCCAGGAGATCATCCAGAGCTACGAGCCCAAGTTCGCCGAACTGGAAACCGACCAGGAACGCGCCATGGACCGGGTGGAAAGTGGCGATGAGGTCGATCCCGGCATCATCAAGCAGGTAAAGGTCTACATCGCCAGCAAGCGCAAGCTCAGCGTGGGCGACAAGATGGCCGGACGCCACGGCAACAAGGGCGTGGTCGCGCGCATCGTGCCCGAGGAAGACATGCCTTACCTCGCGGACGGTACGCCGGTGGAAATCTGCCTCAACCCGCTGGGCGTGCCCAGCCGCATGAACGTGGGCCAGGTGCTAGAAACGCACCTCGGCATCGCGGCCAAGGCGCTCGGGTTCAAGGTGGCGACCCCGGTGTTCGACGGCATCGACGAGAAGAAGATCCAGGAGTACCTCGCCCAGGCGAGCGAGGTGGAAGGCTTCCGCTGGGTGCAGACCAATGGCAAGAGTCGTCTCTTCGACGGCCGCACGGGTGATGCGTTTGATCAGGAAATCGTGGTGGGGTATATTTATATGCTCAAACTTGGCCACTTGGTCGCCGACAAGATCCATGCGCGCGCCGTGGGCCCGTACAGCCTCGTGACCCAGCAGCCGCTGGGCGGCAAGGCGCAGTACGGCGGCCAGCGGTTCGGCGAGATGGAGGTCTGGGCGCTGCAAGCCTACGGCGCGGCCTACACCTTGCAGGAGTTGCTGACTGTGAAGAGCGACGACGTACAGGGCCGGACGCGCATCTACGAGAGCATCGTCAAGGGCGACAACTCGCTGGAGGCCGGTACGCCGGAGAGCTTCAACGTGCTCATCAAGGAAATGCAAAGCCTCGGGCTGGACGTGAAGGTGGGCGGTCACACGCCGACCTACGCGGATTCCAACGCGGCCTAACGAATACGATCAATCCCGACCCGTTTCATCCATGGCTGAAGCAATCGTTCCTCAAAGCGTCGTCACGACGAAGGTGAGTCGTTGGGCACTCATCAAAGAGATGTTCAATGAAATGGACCGCTTGCAGGCCCAGATGAAACGGGATCGGGAGGAAATCGCCCGCCTGTCTGCACACACACGGGCGAACATCGCCGAAATCGGAGCCGCTTTGGATAGGATTTCCGCTGCATGATCCCTGGCTGGCTTTCTGATGCGGTCAGAAAACTTTTGTTTCTCACTCAAGAAACATCACAAAAATACCACCGAGATCAAAAAGCTGAGGGAGGAGGTTGATGGTCTTTCCGACGATGTGAAACGACTTGCCTTCGAGATCGAACGCCTCAAAGAAGTCAGTCGCTACGAACGCGAAAACCTGATGCTGCAACTAAACAACACCCTGTTGCAGTTCGAGCGGCGATTGCCGCCTGATAGCAGATAATCAAAAATTTTCCGCAGGAACTGTCTGATCCCCGGCCGCCGACCAGCGGCCACCCCGCACCACCTATGAACGAACACAACCTTCGTGAAATCTTCGGAGAAGAACGCGCCGTCGGCTTTGACCAGGTCGGCATCACCGTGGCTTCGCCGGATTCGATCCGCTCCTGGAGCAAGGGCGAGGTCAAAAACCCGGAGACGATCAACTACCGCACGTTCAAGCCCGAGAAGGGCGGCTTGTTCTGCGAACGCATCTTCGGTCCCACGCGTGATTGGGAATGCTCGTGCGGCAAGTACAAGCGCATCAAGCACAAGGGCGTCATCTGCGACCGCTGCGGCGTGGAGGTCACGCTCAGCCGCGTGCGCCGCGAGCGCATGGGCCACATCGAACTGGCCGTGCCCGTCTCGCACATCTGGTTCTACAAGTGCATGCCCTCCCGCTTGGGCCTGATGCTTGACATGAGCGCCCGCATGTTGGAGCGCGTTATCTACTACGAGGACTACGTGGTCATCGATCCTGGCCAGACCCCGCTCCAGAAGTGCCAGCTTCTCAACGAAGCCGAGTACCGCGAGGCGCAGGACCAGTACGGCGAGAACTTCCGCGCCGGAATGGGTGCCGAGGCCATCAAAACGCTGCTGAGCAACTGCGAACTGGCCAACATCGCCAAGGAACTCGAAGAGGCGATGCTCAACACCAAGAGCAAGCAGATCCGCAAGCGGCTGGCCAAGCGCCTGAAGCTCGTCCTGGGTTTCTCGCAGTCGCGCACCCGGCCCGAATGGATGGTGCTCGAAGTGCTGCCCGTCATCCCGCCTGACCTGCGCCCCTTGGTGCCGCTCGAAGGCGGCCGGTTCGCCACGTCGGACCTCAATGACCTGTACCGCCGGGTCATCAACCGCAACAACCGCCTCAAGAATCTGCTCCAGCTCAAGACGCCAGATGTTATCATCCGCAACGAGAAGCGCATGTTGCAGGAGGCGGTGGACGCCCTGTTCGACAACGGCCGCCACGGCCGGGCCGTCACGGGCGCGGGCAACCGTCCGCTCAAGTCGCTCTCGGACATGCTCAAGGGCAAGGGCGGTCGTTTCCGCCAGAACCTGCTAGGCAAGCGCGTCGATTACTCGGGCCGCTCGGTCATCGTGATCGGGCCGGAACTCAAGCTGCACCAGTGCGGCCTGCCCAAGAAGATGGCGCTCGTGCTCTTCGAGCCGTTCATCATCCGCCGCCTGAAGGAGATGGGCTACGTCCACACTGTCCGCTCGGCCAAGAAGATGATCGAGCGCCAGACGCCGGAGGTCTGGGACATTCTGGAGGAGGTCATCAAGGGCCACCCGGTGCTGCTCAACCGCGCGCCGACCCTGCACCGCCTCTCGATCCAGGCCTTCGAGCCGCAGTTGATCGAAGGCGAGGCCATCCGCATCCACCCGCTCGTTTGCACGGCCTACAACGCTGACTTCGACGGCGACCAGATGGCCGTGCACGTCCCGCTGTCCATCGAAGCGCAGATGGAGGCGCGCATGCTCATGCTCGCGCCCAACAACATCTTCTCGCCTTCGAGCGGCAAGCCAATCACCACACCCGCGCAGGACATCACGCTGGGCTGCTACTACATCACGCAGAACCCGCGCATCATCGGAGCCAAGCCCGCCAACGAGCGGCTGCCGCTCTTCGCCGAACCGGCCGAGGTGGACTTCGCCGTCAACGAGGGCGCGCTCAAGACCCACGACCGCATCCGCTTCAAGAACCCGGATTTCGGCCAGAAGACGCTCTTCGGCGATCCAGAGAAGAGAATCTTGGAAACCACCCCGGGCCGCGTCCGCTTCAACCAAATCTGGCCGCCCGGCATGGGCTTCATCAACAAGGTCTCGGGCAAGAAGCAGCTCTCGGACATCATCCTGAAGACCTACCAGTTGGCGGGTCAGCAGGGCACGGTCGAGACGCTGGACCGCCTCAAGGACATGGGTTTCACCGAAGCCACCCGTGCGGGCATCTCCATCGGCATCTTCGACATGATCATCCCGTCGGAGAAGAAGGTGCAGCTTGAATCCGCCTACAAGCTGATCGGCGACGTGGACAAGCAGCGCCGCCGCGGCATCATCACCGATGGCGAGCGGTACAACAAGATCATCGACATCTGGACCCACGCCGGTGACGAAATCTCCAACGTGCTCTTCCGCACCCTCGAACACAACGAGGGCCGCAAGGAGGTCAACCCCGTGTACATGGCCGTTGATTCCGGCGCGCGCGGCAACCGCCAGCAGCTCAAGCAGCTCGCCGGGATGCGCGGCCTGATGGCCAAGCCCTCGGGCGAGATCATCGAGCAGCCCATCACCTCGAACTTCCGCGAGGGCCTGACGGTGCTGGAGTACTTCATCAGCACTCACGGCGCGCGCAAGGGTCTGGCTGACACCGCCCTCAAGACGGCGGATTCGGGTTACCTGACGCACAAGCTCGTCGATGCGGCGCAGAACGTCATCATCACCCAGGATGATTGCGGCACGGCCAACGGTATCGTGGTCAAGTCGATCTACGAGGGCGACGAGGAAGTGGTGGACCTGAGCACTCGCATCGCGGGCCGTGTGAGCTGCGAGACCGTGGTCGATCCGATCACCAAGCAGACCTTGGTCAAGACGGGCGAACTCATCGACGAACTGCCCGCCGCCGCGCTGGTCAAGCTCGGCGTGGAGCAATTGAAAATCCGCTCGGTGCTGACCTGCGAGAGCGCCCAAGGCGTCTGCTCCAAGTGCTACGGCCGCAATTTGGCTACCGGCAAGATGGTCAAGCTCGGCGAGGCGGTGGGCATCATCGCCGCGCAGAGCATCGGCGAACCCGGCACGCAGTTGACGATGCGCACCTTCCACGTCGGTGGCACGGCCACGCAGACGTTCAAGCAGCCCATCATCAAGGCCAAGAGCGACGGCGAGGTCCGCTTCCACGACATGCGTACCGTCAAATCCTTGGAAGGCTCGTACATCGTGCTGACCAAGAACGGCGCGGTGAGCATCAACAACGAGGAAGGGCGTGAGATCGAGCGCTACAACATGGTCATCGGCTCGGTCATTTCCTTCGGCGAAGGCGACCAGATCAAGAAGGGCGACACGCTCGCCCAATGGGACCCGTACAACGTGCCGATCCTCACGGAGAAGATGGGCCGCGTGGACTTCCGGGACATGATCCCGGGCGTCACGATGAAGCGCGAGGTCGATGATGCCACGGGCGTCATGGGCACGGTGGTCATCGAGCACAAGGAGGACCTGCACCCGCAGATCGTGCTGCTCGGGACCAAGGGCGACGTGGTGGCGAGCTACTCGATCCCCGCGGGCGCGCACGTCATCGTGGACGAGGGCAAGCAGGTCCAAGCTGGCGCGCTGCTGGCTAAGACCCCGCGCAAGATCGCCAAGACGAAGGACATCACGGGCGGCCTGCCGCGCGTGGCGGAACTCTTCGAGGCGCGCCGTCCGAAGGACGCCTGCGAGATCGCCAAGATCGATGGCATCGTCGAGATCGGCGGCACCGTGCGCGGCAAGCGCAAGCTCATCCTCAAGGACGCCGTCACCGGTGCGGAGGAGGAACACCTCATCCCCGCGAACAAGCACATCATCGTGTTCAAGGGCGACTTCGTGAAGAAGGGCAGCCAGTTGACCGAGGGCTCGGTCGTGCCGCATGAAATCCTCGACATCTGCGGGCCGCAGGAACTCCAAGAGCATCTCGTCAACGAGGTCCAAGAGGTTTACCGCCTGCAGGGCGTGGAAATTAACGACAAGCACATCGAGATCATCGTCCGCCAGATGCTGCGCAAGGTGAAGATCACCGAGCCCGGCGACACCACGCTCCTCTGGGGTGACCAGGTGGATCGGCTGGACTTCGAGAGCGAGAACAAGCGCGTCGGAGAGCAGGGCGGCAAGCCCGCCGAGGGCGTGCCGGTGCTGCTGGGCGTCACGAAGGCTTCCTTGGAGACGGATTCGTTCATCTCCGCAGCGTCCTTCCAGGACACCACGCGCGTGCTGACCGAAGCCGCGACCCTGGGCAAGGTGGACAACCTGCGCGGGTTCAAGGAAAACGTCATCATGGGCCACCTCATCCCGGCGGGCACGGGTTTCCCGAGCCATCGCGGGGTCGAGATCATCGAACTGGGCGAGCCGGTTGGCGAGCCCATGACGACCGACGACCAGTTGGTGCCCGCTCTTGGTTGATTTGCCATAAAAACCGAGTAAAACTACTGAAATCCGGCGTCCTGACCGACGCCGGATTTTTGTCCCTGCCACCCAAGTACAACTCGAACCACCGAAGGCCGAAGCAAAGACACCGAACCAACGTCTGGGAGCCGCGTCCGCGCGCTTCTGACTTCCGCCTTCATCCTCAAGTGCCAGCTCCCGTATGAACGAAGACATGCAGCCCACCGAACTGATGACCGAACTGCTCGAAGCAGGCGTCCATTTCGGCCACCAGACCAAGCGTTGGAACCCGAAGATGAAGCCGTTCATCTTTGAGCAGCGCAACGCCATCTACATCATCAACCTGGGCGAGACCGTCAAGCAGCTCAACGATGCGACGGAGTTCCTGACCTCGGTGGCGCGCCGCCGTGGCAAGATTCTCTTCGTCGGCTGCAAGAAGCAGGCGCAGGAAGCCATCAAGGAAGCCGCGCTCGCCTGCGGGCAGTTTTACGTCAACCAACGCTGGCTGGGCGGGACGCTGACCAACTTGGCGACGATCCGCCGCTCCATCGCCCGGCTCAAGTACATCGAGGAGATCGAGAAAGCTCCCGAGTACAAGATGATGGGCAAACAGGAACTCGCTGCCTTGGGCCGCGAGGGGGCCAAGCTCGGCCGCAACCTGGAAGGCATCCGCACCATGGACAAGCTGCCCGACGCCATCGTCATCATCGACACGGCACGGGAAACCAACGCCGTGGCCGAGGCGCGCCGCCTGAAGATCCCAACGGTGGCCATCGTGGACACCAACGCGGACCCAACGCTCATCACCCACCCCATCGCCGGCAACGACGACGCCATCCGCGCGATCCGCGTGGTGCTCGCCAAGCTGGTGGATGCCGTCATCGCCGGCGGCGGCGAGGGCAGCCGCACGGACCGCGAGGCCCTGGCCGGGGTGTCCGCCTGATCACCGTTCCCTAGCTTTCAAAGCAAAGGACTCCAAGGATCAAGGTGGGCCCGCCGCGACGACAGCGGCTCCTACCTTGATCCTTTGTTTTTTCCGACCTTGCCCCTTTCCATCCGTCTGTAACAACCATCCCAACTTCAGCAATCCTTTCCTCTTATGGCCGAAATCAATCCCCAACTCGTCAAGACTCTGCGTGAAAAAACCAACGTGGGCATGATGGACTGCAAACGTGCGCTGACCGAAGCGGGCGGCGACCTCGAAAAAGCCGAGACCATCCTGCGCAAGAAAGGCATCGCCAAGGCCGAAGGCAAGGCGACGCGCGCCGCCAAGGAAGGCGTCGTGGCCGCCTACATCCACATGCAGGGCAAGGTCGGCGTGCTCGTCGAGGTGAACTGCGAGACCGACTTCGTGGCGAAGAACGAGGCGTTCCGCGAGTTCGTCAAAGATATCACCCTGCATATCGCCGCCTCCAGCCCGCAGGTGGTCTCCCGCGACGAGGTGCCCGCCGCGCAAATCGAAAAAGAGCGCGACATCGCCCGGGCGCAGGTGCTCAACAAGCCCGCGAACGTGGTTGAGAAGATTGTCGAGGGCAAGGTAGACAAATACCTCAGCTCCATCTGCCTGCTGGATCAGGCCTTCATCAAGGACCCCGACAAAACCGTCGGCGACCTGGTGAAGACCAAGATCGCCGAACTGGGCGAGAACATCGTCGTCCGCCGCTTCACCCGCTACATGGTAGGCGAGCAGGTGGGCAGCGAGGCCGCCGCTCCAATGGAGGAAGCCGCGATGGCGGCGGCCATCTAAAGGCCCGCGATCGCAGTTTTCCAGATGACCCCCGGCGGAAAGAATCCGCTGGGGGTTTTGCGTTTGCAAGCTGCTGCGTGCGGACGCTAAGCTGCCATTCATATGGCTTCCACCGTACTCGAAGAACCGGTTAGCCAACATCGTCGCGCCGAACATCAGCCAGGACAGCACCCGGGACGCACGTTGTTCGACGATCCAGTGATCAAACGGCACATCGTGCCGCTGAAGGTCGATCAATACCACGTGTTGATTGAACAGGGGGCAATCGCAGAAAAGGCCGAGTTGCGACAGCAGATCTCGTGATTGAAATCGCCATTTCCAAGGCGGAGATTGACCCGCCGCAAAGCGACCGTCTATGCGGCGGCTGGCGTTGGCGAATATTAGATTGTCCTACCGGAAAGCCGACAGATTGAGGTTCACACCGAACCATATGCCAGCGGGTACAGCCTGCGGCGGATCATCCAAAAGGGGCCAACGATCTGTTCGGAGATGTTGCCAGCTTTCGAAGCAAAGCTCGACGAATTTTTCCGGGATCGATGTTTTCTCATTACCTGCGACTTGGCCGGAGCAACGCCGCGCCTGCCTCCAACGCCACCTGCCAGCCGGGCAGCTTCCGTGCGCTGCTGACATCCAGCAGCGGCTCGGGCGGCGCGCCCAGCGCCTCCCGCAAGGCGAGCGACCACCAGCCCACGTCGTGCCACCGGCCCAGCTTGTGGCCCACGTTGCGGTACACGCCGACCAGCCGGAAACCCATGCCCTCGTGCAGCCCGACGCTCCCCGCGTTTGGCAGGGTGATGCCGGCGATGGCGTTGTAAAAACCTTGGAGCTTCAGCAGGGCGAGCAACGCGGTGTACAACGCGCGGCCGATGTTCTGGCGGCGGCATCGCTCATCGATGTAGACGGTGACGTTCGCGGACCACTGGTAGGCGTCGCGGACGTTGTGCGTACTGGCGTATACGTACCCGGTCACCCCGTCCTGCCGCTCGCAGACCAGCCAGGGATACCGGTCCGCCGAGGCGGCCATGCGCCGCGCCATCTCCGCGGCGTCCGGGGGAATCATCTCAAAGGAGGCCACGCCTTCGGTCACGTTCGGCGCGTAGATGGCGGCAATGGCGGCGGCATCCTCCGCCGTGGCGAGTCGAATCCCCTGATTCCCGGTCTGCACGGGGCGGCATGGTAGCGGGAACGTCGGCGGCTGGCCAGAATTTCCAGAACCCTCTTTACACGGTGCGGGGGAACGGGTTATCCGGGGCGGTGCCATGCAACGATGCGCCTGGGCCACCTCCGACCTGCTCGCGGCGTACCACGACCGCGAATGGGGCGTGCCCCAGCACGAGGACCGCAGGCTGTTCGAGTTCCTGATCCTGGAAGGCGCGCAAGCGGGCCTGAACTGGGAGACCGTGCTCAAGAAACGCGAGCGTTACCGGGAGGTCTTCGACGGCTTCGATCCCGCGCGGGTGGCGGAGTATGGCCCGGCAAAGGTGGCGCGCCTGCTGGCCGACCCCGGCATCATCCGCAACCGGCTCAAAATCGCTGCCGCCATGGACAACGCGCGCGCGTTCCTGGCGGTGCAAGCGGAGTTCGGCAGCTTCGACGCCTACCTCTGGCGGTTCGTCGTCGGCGGCTCTCTCCGCGCGGCCTGGAGCCGTGAGCGCGTCACCCGCACCGCCACGAGCGATGCGCTGAGCAAGGATCTCGAGGCGCGCGGTTTCCGTTTCGTGGGGACCATAATCTGTTACGCTTTCATGCAGGCGGTCGGCATGGTTAACGACCACGAACCGGCATGTTTCCGCCGCCGGGAACTCGGCGGCTGAACCGGCGCAAAATTGCCACCTGCCTGTGGCAATCGAAGTCCGAGTATGACACCTTTCCCGATGGAGCCATTGCTGTACGAATCCCACCTGCACACCCCGCTGTGCAAACACGCCGTCGGCCTGCCCGGCGAGTACGCCGCCGTCGCCCAGCAGAAGGGCCTCAAGGGGATCATCGTCACCTGCCATGCCCCCATGCCGAACGGCTACAGCAGCCCGTACCGCATGGGGATGGATGATTGGGACAAGTACCTGACCATGGTCGAGGAAGCCTCCGCGCAGTGGCATGGTCGTATCGACGTGCGTCTCGGCTTGGAAAGCGAGTACGTCCCCGGCTACCTGCCCTGGATCTTGAGCCTGCACAAGTGCGCTCCCTTCCACCACGTGCTCGGCTCCGTGCATTGCCAGATGCAGGAGTACACCGATGCCTATTTCAAAGGTTCGTGGCCGGAATTTCAGCGGACCTATTTCCAACACCTCGCCGACGCCGCCGAGACGGGGCTCTACGACACCATCTCGCATCCGGATTTGGTCAAGAACATGCAGCCTTCCGAATGGATTCTGCCGCGCATCATGGACGACATCTGCCGCGCGCTGGACCGCATCGCCGCGACGGGCACGGCGATGGAGTTGAACACTTCCGGGCTGATGAAGACGATCCCCGAGATGAACCCGGGCCTGGGCATCCTCAAGGAGATGAAAGCGCGCAACATCCCCGTGGTGATCGGTGCCGACGCGCACAAGCCCGCTCGCGTGGCGGACCATTACAAGGATGCGTTGCTGTACCTGGGCAAGGTGGGTTACCAGGAGGTCAGCTTCTTCCTGGATCGCCAGCGGCAGAACGTGCCCATCGCGGCGGCGAGGGCGAGCCTGAAGTGAGATAACGAATAATGGATGTCGGATGAAAGCAGATCCCTTCTCTCCAATCCAGAAAGGGACGGAAGAAGGTAGCCCGGGGCGTCAGCCACCGGGACCAGCACCATGAGGGACACCCCCGGCAGGGGCGGAAGAAAACACGGACGTGGTGGTCTAGGTACAGGCATGTCACGTCATTCTTCTTACGCCCCTGTCGCGGCTCCAGAAAGAGCAGC
Organism: uncultured Verrucomicrobiota bacterium; assembly: GCA_937859745.1. Lineage (GTDB taxonomy): Bacteria > Verrucomicrobiota > Verrucomicrobiia > Chthoniobacterales > SZAS-18 > CAHJWO01. The sequence goes on from CALMAQ010000362.1 coordinate 13,837, forward strand.
CATCTTGCATCGCTCTGCCATCGGAGCTATCCCGCATCCGACATCCATCATTCGTCATCTTGCATCTCACTCATCCACCTGCGCCTTGTCAGCGTTGAGCGCGCGGTCCACACTGTCGAGAAGCTGGTTCAGGTCGTAGGGCTTGGGCAGGAAACCGGTCGCCTTGCCTTTGAGCAGGTTTTCGGCGTCCACGTCCAAGCTGTAGCCGCTGGAAATTAGCACGCGCAGGTCCGGGTCCATCGCTCGCAGACGCTGGAAACACTCCGGCCCGCTCATCTTGGGCATCGTCAGGTCCATGAGCACGAGGTCGATCTTGCCCTTGCCGCCGACGCGCTCGAACTCCTCGATGGCCTCCAGGCCGTTCGCGGCGGTCAGGATTTCCGTCGCGACCTCGCCCAACGCCGTCACACAGAAGTTCCGCAAGTCCGGCTCGTCGTCCACGACCATCACGACTAGTTCGCGCTGCTTGACTTGCCGGTCGTTGCGGCGACGTTTTTCCTCGGCGTTTTCCTTGTGGGTCACGGGCAGGAAGGCCGAGAACTTGGTTCCCTCGCCCAGCGCGCTCGTCACCTCAATGAAGCCGTTATGCTTCTTGATGATGCCGTACACCATCGCCAATCCCAGGCCTGTGCCCTTGCCGACTTCCTTGGTCGTGTAGAACGGCTCGAAGATGCGGTGCAGCACGTCCTTGGGGATGCCTACGCCGTTGTCCTCCACTTCCAAGATCGCGTAGAGCGTGTCCGGGGCTCCTTCCACCTGGGACTGCGCGTCCGTGCCGATGCGGGTGGAGATCGTGATCGTCCCGCTGCCCGAGAGCGCGTCGCGCGCGTTGAGAATCAGGTTGATGAGCACCTGCTGGATCTGCGTGGAGTCCGCCTCGATGTTGGGCAGTTCCAGTGAGGGCTGGAACTGCACGTCGATGGACGCGGGCACCGTCGAGCGGATCATGTCCATCGTCTCGGAGACGAGAAAGTTCAGGTTGAAGATGTGGAGCACCGTCGGGTGGCGGCGGCTGAACGCCAAGAGCTGGCCGGTCAGTTCCGCCGCGCGGTTGGCGCTCTTCTCGATCTGGAGCAGCTTCTGGCTGGCGGAATCGTTCTCCTTCAACTCGCGCTTGAGCAACTCGGCGTAGCCCAGGATGGTGGTCAAAAGGTTGTTGAAGTCGTGCGCCACGCCGCCCGCCAGCGTGCCGATGCTGTCCATCTTCTGCGAGTGGACCAACTGCCGTTCCACCTCCTTGTCGTAGGTGATGTCGCGGAAGAAGAACATCCGCCCGAAAATCTGGCCCTGCGCGTCGCGCGCGGGCGTGGCGAAGCGGTGCAGGTGCGTGGGCACCGCGTCGGGCACGTTGGAAACCAGCGTAATCTCGTCGATCCGCTCCGCCGTGGGGTCCGCGATCAACTCCTCGATGATGGTCAGCTGCGATTCCCAGTCCGGCAGGATCGGGCGGACCAGTTCCATGAATTGCAGGTAGCTGTACGTCTCGACCTGTTCGCGGTTGAGCCCGAACAGTTCGCAGAATGAGCGGTTGACCAGCGACACGACCGCCAGGACGGGCGCGGGCGGCTGCTCGATGACCATGACGGCCACGTCGAGCGAGTTGAGCATGTTCGTCAGGTAACTCGCGCGCTCGGCCGATTGGGCGGAAAGGAGGTTGTTTTCCAGCGAGATGCCCAAGATCGCGGCGGTGTCCTCTAGGAGTTCGCGGTCGAAATCCGTCCACGGCGAGGCCGGGCTGCCGATGGTGCCGTAGCGTTCCAGCAGCAGGAGCCAACTGTGCCCCGGGCGGCCCCGCAAGGCGATGCTCAGGTAGCGCGAGCAGGCGGTCGGTTCGGGATCGCCTTCCTTGGGCGCATTGAAGGGTCGGGTCGATTTCTGGATGGCGTCTACGGTCGCCAGCGCGGGCTCCAGGCAGAGCCGAGCCCATTCCTCGGGGGGCGTGCTGGTGGAATAGCCGACGAGCGGGTAATATTCCGCCACGGCCTCGGAGACGATGGTCTGGCGGCTCCAGTCGTTGGCCTCGTCGGAGTCCATGGGCAGCATCCACAGGCAGGCGTGGTCGGCCCAGAGCAGTTCGCACAACTGGCAGACGATGGTGTCCTCGGTGGTGGAGGCCCCGGTGAGCAGTTGTTCGCGCAGGCTGGCCTCCAAC
>CALMAQ010000363.1 GCA_937859745.1 uncultured Verrucomicrobiota bacterium
GCATAGGGATCAGGGATTGAGGATTCAGTCTGCTGGTTGTAAGGTTGTGGGTTGGCCGGACGCGGGGAATCCCTTACCCACGTTCGGCCATGTTGCCCACCCCTGAGCGAGTGTTTTGGTGGGACTTAGCTTTGCGCGTCCACCTGCGCGGGAACCACGGGCTTGTCCTCCGTCGGAGCCATCAGGGCCTCGACCGGGGAAAGGTCCGGCTTGTCGGCGGTGCCGAGGATGTCCACCGCGCCCACCTCGAAAAGTTCCTTGGCGTGCGCGGCGGAGGTAACGAACTCGTCACCAGCCACGACCTTGCCTTTGCGGACGTAGTGGGGCAGCGCGCCTTCCTTCAGGCGGCACCGGCGATGCCCGGTCGGGTTCGGGTCGTTAAGCAAGTCCAGGCTAAGAGTAGGAGAAGGTTTGTCCATAATTTAGGCTGTTTGTGGGTCATGCCCGGCAGAGTATTTCGCGCTCTGCCGGGCTGAGCCCGTTTCATCTGCCGCCTTGGTCCCTGGTACTGCGATTCCCTACCAGGGCGGCCCGTTTCGTTTATGGGTTAGATTGATGCCCGCCAGGGTTACAACGCCTATCGAGCAAAGGGTTTACGCTGCGGCAGTCTTGAGCACGCCGATGCGATTGGCGGCCTTCATTTTAGCCGCGATCCGCATGTACCCCCGGTACACGCGCTGAGCGGCGGTGAAACCAGCATGGTCGCTGAAGTCGAACGTGTAGTCCTTGCGGATGCCCACGCTGTACGCCTTCGGGTCGCCGAATGCGGCGAAGGGCGTACCCGCGCCAGGAATAGCGGGCATGACGCTCACGGGCAGCACGGGGCGGCCCAGCAGCGTGCCGATGGCACCGTAAGCGGGAGCCTCCAGGGCGTTGAGGAAGATCGGGCGACCGTTGCCATCTTTGACGCTCTGGAACCGGGCCAGCGCAACCGGGTTGAGCATCCAGGCGGAGTCCTCATTTTCGAGCACTTCTTGCCCAAGGCTGTAGAAGAACGCGGCGATTTCGTCGTAGCTCGCAAGCTCGATGGCCGTGTGACCCGCGCCCAGGCTCGTGACCGTGCCGGAGTTGACGATACCGCTGAAACCACCGTTGACCGGATCGTTGGCACCGGTGCCCTGGAAGGAAACCCAGTCGGCGCGCCGCGCACCAGCGCGCGAGAATTTCAGGGCGACGTATGCCCCGAGGTCGAAGATCGTGTCTTGAAGGGCTTCGTTGGACACCCGGAGGATGCCGCCGATTTTCTTGGCCGTCGCGCCCACGGGAGCGAGACCCAGGGCAACCTCGGGAATCTCGCCGTTTTCAGCGACGAACACGAAGTCGGGCTCGCTGATCTCCACGATCATGTTTTCGGTCTGCGCGCTCATCGCGTGAGCGTCCAGGTTGCGGAATGCGCCGTACTGCGCCACGAGGCTGTAGATCGTGCTGTCGAACGTCACGGCCTGGGCCGGGGCCAGCGTGGTCGTGCTTTCAGCCTTGGCGACGATGTAGTCGTTGTTTTTGGCCTTCAGCGCATCGCCGAGAGATTTGCACTCGTCGGGGAACGCGCGGCGGAGGAAGTCCTTGTCGGACTCGCCGGGTTCGCGATTCGCGCGGGCGCGGAGGAGCGACTTCTGCAACTCCGCGATTTTCGGTGGTGGTTGTTAGACAAGTGACAGCAAAGGATTTTTCGGCGATGGATCGGCA
>CALMAQ010000364.1 GCA_937859745.1 uncultured Verrucomicrobiota bacterium
CATCCGTCGAACCTGCCCGCAAACCTAGGCAAACTCAACTGAGAAGCGCTCTAGCCGTTGCCGAGGAGCCGCAAGGCGAAGCGCGCGGCGTCGTGCGCACCCTCCGGGCCGACGCGGAACGTCGCCACGGGAACGCCTGCGGGCATCTGCACGATGGAGAGCAACGAATCCAGCCCCCCGAGCGCCTTCGAGCGGACCGGGACGCCCAGCACCGGCAGCGGCGTCATCGCCGCCGCCATGCCCGGCAGGTGCGCCGCCCCGCCCGCACCGGCGATGAGGCAGCGCAGGCCGCGGCGGGCCGCCTCCCGCGCGTAGTCGTAGAGCAGGCTGGGGGTGCGGTGCGCGCTGACGACGCGCGCTTCGTACGGCGCGCCCGCCGCCAGGAGGATGGCCGCGGCCTCGCGCAACGTGGGCCAGTCGGAAATGCTGCCCATGATGATGCCGACCAGCGGCGCTGGCGTCGGCAGGCTGCTCGACAGGATGGGCTCGGCGGCTTCAGGGATCAATCAAGGAGCGGGGCGGGGAATGGAAGCCGGGGCCAGCGGGTAAACCGCGACCGCTTCGATCTCGATGAGCCAGTCCGGGTTGACGAGGCTTGCCACGCCGACGGTGGATCGCGCGGGCTTGACCTGGTTTTCCTTCGTGCCGAAAAACTGTGCGTAGGCTTCAAACCAGCCGGAATAGTCGAATTTTCCCTCCTTGGCCTTGTCCGCGGTGATGTAAACCCGCAGGTACACGACGTCCGCCAAGCTCAGACCGGCTTCATGGAGCCGATTCTCGATCTGTTTGAGAGCGCCGATGCCTTGTACCTTCGTGTCGCCGAACCGTTCCCGCGAACCAGCCGGAGCCTTCTCGTCGAGCACGGGCGGGACAGTGCCGCTCGTGAAGAGCACGCTGCGTCCGGCGGGCACCGTGACCGCCGCCGAGATGGGCGAATTCGCCGGGCCGAGGAAGGAGACTTCGGCGGGCGATTGTGCGTTCGCCGCGGGCGCAGACACAAACCAAGCAGCCAGCACGAACAACGAACAGAGGGCAAGTGGGTGGCGCAGCATGGGAGATAGAGAGGAATGGCCAAGGCGCAGGGATCAGGCGCGGGCCGAGGCTTCGTGCAAACTGAGCACCACCGCTTTGGCAGATTCGAAGGCTCCTGCCATCCAGCCGCCCAGATACGTCAGATGTTCACCAGCCAAATAGATCGGGCCGTCCGGTCGGTTGAGGATCGGGTAGAGCGCGGAGCGCGCCTCCTCGCTCCACACGGCCCAGCCTCCGAGGTTGTAAGGAATCTTCTGCCAAGCGACCGAGAACGAGTCCCGCAGCTCCGCCCGGTACTGCGGGTGGAGCTTTTCGCCCTGTTCGATGGCGTGGGCCTCCCGTTCGGCCAGCGAAAGCTTGCCTACCGCCTCGGCGTCCGGCCCGAACTGGTAATACCCGATCACCACGCCGCCGTTGCCGCCAAGGTAGCCGTAGTTGGGATAAAACAACTGCGTGATGTCCTGGTCGGTCCAACTGATGCCTCCGAAGATGCGGTCGTCCTCCTCCCAGAAGCGGCGTTTGAAGTGCAGGCCGATCTTGCCGACCTCCTCGTAGGGGACCTGCCGGATCGCGTCGGCGGTCTCCGGGGCGAAATCGGCGGACACGTCGCGCAGCACGCTGAGCGGGAGCGTGCAGATGCAGTAATCACCGAACACCTCGCGCGTGCTGCCCTCGAGTTGATCCGCGACGACCAGCCGGACGCTTCCGTCGGAGGTTTTGCGAATCTCGCGCACTTCCGTGTGGTAGCGGATGCGCTCGCCGACCCGCCGCTCGAAGGCCCGCGCGATCTGGTCGATCCCGCCGACGGGCTGGAACATGGTGGGCTGCTGGTCAAACTGGTGCTCGAAGCCGAGGTGCTTGCCGAAGCCGGCTTTGATGACGGTCTCGAAGTCGAGCGCATTGCTTATCTTTCCCGGGTGGCTGCCGGCGGCCGGCAGGTCCTGGTAGACGTAGCCGCGGCTCTCGGAAGCGCGGTTGAAGTTCGCGCGGTCGGCGGACGGCTTGTAGAGCAGGTCCGGGGACAACCCGGCGTCGTCACGCAAGTATTCGATGAGCGCTTCCTTGTCCCCGGCGGTCATCGGGCGGTCCAGCGCGTCGCGGCGCACGGCCTTCGCCAGCAGTTCGTCGACATAGCCGCGCAGGTCCGCCCGCGCCTCGCGCAACCGCACCCGCGGCAGGCCTTTCACGAGGTAGTAGGCAGCCTCGTTGACGTTGTTGAACACCTCGAGTTGCACGCCGAACTCCTTGCAGTAGGCCAGAGTGGTCGTGTGGTGGCCGGGGATGCGCGCGGGACCGGGGTTCATGTAAAAGCCATCGGCGAAGCGGGCGGTCTGTTCCGGTCCGCCCACCTCCGTCTGCCGGTCGCCCCCACGCACGGTCCAGCAGCGGCCACCAGCGCGTCCGCGTGCCTCGAACAGCTCGCATTCGTAGCCGAGTTTGCCCAGTTCGTAGGCCGCCGACATGCCGCAGAGCCCCGCTCCGAGGATCAGGACGCGCGGGCGCTTCCCTCCTGCCGAACGGGTGCCCGCGGGCGTGACGGGTTCCTCCGCCGCCAGCGCGGCAGACGGTTTGCCGAGAAGGTCGAGAGCCAGCATTGCCCCCGTGGCCGCCGCGCCGCCGTAGCGGCCGACCCTGCGCACGAATTCCCTGCGTGTCATTCCTGCTCTCTAACGGGAAAAAGCTCGGAGTAAACAAAAAAAGCACGCCTTGGAAGCGAAGCCGGCGGCAACCGGCGGGGCGAGCTCGCGAAACGTTGCGTCCAACCGCTAACGCTTCTAAGCTGGACCGCCATGCTTTCTTCCACCGGCAACCTTCCTGTGGCGGTGCTCCTCGCCGCCCGCCATTCCGCGTTCGGGTTCCACTTGAGTTGGTCCGTCCAGCCGATCCTCGCGCTGGTGGCGGGCCTGCTGATCCTCATCCGGCCGAAGCTGCTCAACTTTATCGTGGCGATCTACCTCATCCTCGTGGGGGCCATCGGCGTGTTCCACCTTTCCTGGTGAACGGAGCGGCATCGTGGATCAACCGGCGAGACAGGTGCCCAGCGCGTCGTGAATGGCGCTTCTGTTCCCGGAGATCGAACGGCTTGGCGAGCTATTCACGGATCCCGAGCGCCGACATGTTCGTCACCTGTTGCGCGAAGGCGTCCGCGCTGAGCACGATGACGGGAAGCTCCGCCAGCGACGAATTTGCCCGCAGCCTCCGCAACACTTCGCCCCCGGGCAGATCCGGCAGACGCACGTCGAGCAAGATGAGGTCTGGGTGATGCTCGGAAGCTATCGCCAGGCCCGTTTCGCCGTTGGCTGCCGTCAGCAAGCGCAGTCCACGCTGGTCCGCGAGGAAAGATTCCACCAGTTCAATGTTCGTCGCGTTGTCTTCGATGTAGAGCACGGTCGTTCCCCGAGGTAAGCCAGACTCGAACAAGCAAGCGCAGACCGGGTCGAGCGTCAGCAGGGGCGCGTCCGCGCTGATTTCGTCGGGAAGCCGCGCCAACTCCACCCGGAAGGTGCTTCCGCGTCCCACCACGCTTGCTACCCCCAACCTGCCCTGCATGGCCTCCGTCAACACCTTCGACAACGACAAACCCGACCCGGCACCCGTCACGGCGAGGGTGGCTGGCAGCCGCCAAAACGGCACGAAACTGGTGTGGAGATCCTCTGCCGCGATCCCGGGCCCCGTGTCGGCCACCTCGATGAACACCTGCTCCGCCGCCACGCCGCAAGTCAACACTACCTCCCCGTCGCTGCGGTTGTACTTGATGGCGTTGGAAAGCAAGTTGAGCAACACCAGCCGTAATCGATGGTGGTCGGCGAAGATGGTCCCACCGCCCTTGACCGCCGCGAAGACGCGCACGTCGGCCTGTGCGGCGAGTGGGAGCACCAGGTCGATCACCTTCCGCACCGCCTCCGGCACGCCGGTCGGTTCCAGGCACAAGGCGAAGCTGCTGCTCTCGATGGTGGGGACGTCCAGCGCCTCGTTGATGAGCCCGAGCAGATGTCGGCTGGCAGTCAGGATCTGGCTCACATTCTGGTTGGCGTGCGCTCCGAGGTCCTCGATTTTGAGCAATTGGCTGAAGCCGAGGATGGCACTGAGCGGCATCCGCAACTCGTGGCTCATGCGGGAAAGAAACCCGCTCTTGGCCCAGTTGGCGCGTTCGGCCTCTTCCTTGGCGTGACGGACCTGCTCCTCGTCCCAGCGGCGTGCCGTGGTGTCCTAGTATTACAGTGGTAGATAGATGAATTAACTGGAAAACAAGCGGTTGAAGGCAAGTAAAGTGACAAAGTGGCACACTTTTCCGCGTCTTTTACCCTGAGAATGATGTCTTGTCGCCTAGATTTGCAGCCGGCCACTCTCAAGATCAATCATCTACTACTGTAATACTAGACCTAGGAGATGAACATCCGAGGTTCGTGGCTGCCGGGTTCCCGGATCAGCGAAACATCCAACCGGATCCACACGAAATGTCCCTCCTTGTGGAAATGACGCTTCTCCATCTGGTAAGTCTCGATTTTCCCGCGCAGGACCTGAGCGACGTAATCGAGGTCGAGGTCCAGGTTTTCGAGGTGGGTGATAAACTGGAAATTGGTCGCCAGCAATTCTGCTTCCGTGTACCCGGTGATCTGGCAGCGCGCCGGGTTCACCCTGATCCGCTTGCCGTCAAGCCCGACGAGCGCGATCCCGAGCGGCGAAAGCTCGAATGCACTGCGAAGGCGCGCCTCGCTCTCGCCGAGGCTGTGGTGGGACATGGTGAGCAGACGGGCCTTGTTGGCGTCGGCTTCCTCGACCTGCTCCTTCGCAGCCAGGGTTTCCGCCAGCGCCAGGCTCCGCGTAGCGCGCCCACGCGCGTGGCGTCCTGCGAAGCGGAAGCTGTCACGCCACCCAGCGCCAGCGACGAATACCAGGTGTGCGCCCGGCTTAATTCGGTGCGCTTAAGGGCTAGGTCGGCCCGGTCGAGTTCACGGTCGCGTTGCAGCAGCTTGATCTGCTGCGCACTCGTCCCGGCGTCGTAGTGCGCGGTAAGTTGTGCCGCCTGCTGGCGGCTCTTTTCCTCCGGATGATCTCTTAGGAAGGCGATGAGCCGGTGGTTTCCACTTGGCTTGGCCGGCGGCAGCGCGCGCTCGAAGTAGCCTTCAGGAGGTCCGCGCCACTCGCAAGCGGCATCACCGCGCAGGAGGGTGCATCGGGCATGCCGCCGGCATCCGCCGCGCCAGCCCATCTTGGCTGCAACGAAAAATCGATCAGGAACGCCAGCAAAACGGCTGGTACCACGTAGTACCTGGTCATCAGACCCGCTTTTCGAGCAACTTTACTGCCAGTCGTGCCGCCAGGCGATTCTTAGGTAAGCCCGGTGTATGACCTTGAGAGCGATCGCTTGGAAATAAGAAAACCCGTTTCGCCGGAGCGAAACGGGTTTTCTTGGGGTGGGGGGAAATCGGTAGGTCGAGTCGTGGAGTTCCGACGCGAGCATCAGAATAGTTGCAACCAGCCAATGTGTCAAAAGTTTTTCACAAAATGTGGAGGTTCTGTCGGAACATCCCATGAAGAAATCAGTTGCCCCAGCCATCAAGCCCTGCATATTACAGCCCCCTTCTACTGCCTCGTAGTGTAATGGTAGCACAAGTGACTCTGAATCACTTTGTCAAGGTTCGAGTCCTTGCGAGGCAACCACCGCTCCTTCCCGCACCGATAAATGTGTGGGACCTGTAAAGTCCTTCGCCGCCCGATGTGTTTGTACATGCGTGCGTCGGCGAGGCTCATGGGAGCTGAACCGACAAAAGCCGAGGAAAGTTTTCCCATGGTGCCAAGGATTGCTCCCCTGCTTGCGGCCCTGCTCATCGTGGGGCTGCCTCTGATCACCAAGGCCGCCGACGGTGCGTGGCAGATCGTGAAGATCGAAAACCGCGATTACCTGACCATCCAGAACATCGCAGACTTCTACGGGCTGCGCGGTGACATCCGGGTCGTGGACCACCGCATGCTGGTGGGTGACGCCCATGCCAGCTTGGAATTCAATGGCAACCCGCGAGAGATCACCGTCAACGGAGTCAAGCAATGGCTGTCGTTCCCGGTCGTCATCCGCGACAACCAAGCGCTGGTTTCCAGGTTCGATTTGGCCAAAACCATCGACCCTGCCTTGCGGCCCACGATGATCTCCAACCTGCAGCCGTTCCACACCGTGGTGATTGACGCGGGCCACGGTGGCCAGGACATGGGGGCAAGCAGTGTGTCGGGCTACGAGAAAAGCTACACGCTGGATGTGATCGCGGACTTGAAAAAGGCTTTGGAGGCCAGAGGCTTGAAGGTCATTTTGACGCGCGCCAATGATTCGTACCTGTCGTTGGAACAGCGGGCGCAGATCGCGAACGACACCGCCGACGCCGTCTTTTTGAGCGTTCACTTCAACTCGGAACCGAACGGGAGAGCCGCCAACGGATTCGAGGTATATGCCATGACGCCCCGGGGAGCCGCCTCCACCGGCGACTTCATGGTGACGGCGGATCAATTCAAGCCGATGCCGGGTAACGAGTACGATGACGCAAGTTTCGCCCTCGCCAACAGCGTTCAAAATTCTTTGCTCGGGCAGATGCCGGAAGGGGATCGCGGGGTGCGACGCGCGCGTTTCGCGGTGCTGCGGCTCGTCCATGCGCCAGCGATCCTCGTGGAGGGCGGGTTTCTCACCAACGGACCTGATGGAAGCAAGATCAATGATTCCGCCTGGCGTCAAAAATTGGCGGTTGCTCTTGCGGATGGCGTGGCCAGCTTCCAGGACCTTTCCGAGCACCATCGACCGCCTAAATTGCTCGCCGACTACCGTAGCGAACGCCTTCCCCTGACCGGCACCATCGTTGACCCGTCGGCGAATGCCGCGCGGGCTGCACTCTCGTGCCTGCCGCTACTGCCGACCGCGAACCTGTCGAGCAGTTTCGCCCTGCTCCCGGCGAGCGAGCCTGGTTTCCTCATTCAGCCGACGATTCCTTAAAGTACTTCGCTCCGGCGTGCGAAGCGCCGCATCGCACTCTGGACGGGCCCCATCGGATGGCGTATAGCAAACGCCGTCGTCCCGGGTTCCGGTTTATTCTTCACACTGTCCATGATTGCCGCGAAAGATTTTGTCGATCCACACAGCAGCGAGCAGTTCCCCAGTAGCTGCAAGGTTTACACTCCGGGGCGCATTTTTCCGGAACTGCGCGTGCCGAGCCGGGAAATTCGCCTAGCGCCATCGCGCACCCTGCAAGGCGGGCTTGAAGAGAATGCGCCGGTCCGCGTTTACGACACCAGCGGACCATGGGGGGATGCGGAACAGAGGTGCGACGTTCGCTGTGGGCTGGAATCTTTGCGCCGTAACTGGATCCTGGCCCGGGGCGACGTGGAAGAATATGCGGGACGGACCGTGCTGCCGCAGGACAACGGTTATCTCAGCCGCGGCCACGAGGAATACGCGGTGGCGAAGCCCGCGGACACCCGTGGACGCCTCGAACATTTCGTGGGCTTGGCCAGACTGCCGTTGCGCGCGAGCCAGGGGCATCCGGTGACACAGTTGTGGTATGCCCGCCAAGGAATCATCACGCCGGAGATGGAGTACATCGCCATCCGTGAGAACCTCGGGCGCAAAGCCGCCTACGAGGCAGTAGAGAACAAGCACGGAGCCCGTAACGTCGCTAACCAGCAGCATCCCGGGAGTGTGTTCGGCGCAAGAATTCCTCAACACATCACCCCGGAGTTCGTCCGGCAGGAGGTGGCGGCGGGCCGGGCGATCATCCCGGCCAACATCAATCACCCCGAGTTGGAGCCGATGATCATCGGCCGAAATTTTTTGGTGAAGATCAACGCCAACATCGGCAACTCGGCGGTGGCCAGTTCCATCGAGGAGGAGGTCGAGAAGATGCGCTGGGCCACGAAGTGGGGGGCGGATACGGTCATGGACCTATCCACGGGCAAGAATATCCACGCCACCCGCGAATGGATCCTGCGGAACAGTCCGGTGCCCATCGGCACGGTGCCGATCTACCAGGCATTGGAGAAGGTCGTCGGGCGCGCCGAGGAACTGACGTGGGAAATTTTCCGCGACACGCTTATCGAACAGGCGGAACAAGGCGTAGATTACTTCACCATCCATGCGGGCGTGCTACTGCGTTACATTCCACTCACCGCCTGCCGGGCGACAGGGATCGTCTCGCGTGGCGGATCGATCATGGCCAAGTGGTGCCTGGCTCACCACCGCGAGAACTTTCTGTTCACGCATTGGGACGACATCTGCGAGATCATGGCCGCCTACGATGTCAGTTTTTCCATCGGCGACGGACTGCGTCCGGGTTCCATCGCGGACGCCAACGACGCGGCGCAGTTCGGCGAACTGGAAACGCAGGGTGGTCTGACCCGCCGCGCCTGGGAACTGGGCGTGCAGGTGATGAACGAGGGACCAGGCCACATCCCCATGCACCTCATCAAGGAAAACATGGATAAGCAACTGGAATGGTGTCATGAAGCGCCGTTCTACACGCTGGGACCGCTCACCACGGACATCGCTCCAGGATACGACCACATCACCAGCGCGATCGGTGCCGCGATGATCGGCTGGTACGGCTGCGCCATGCTCTGCTACGTCACCCCCAAGGAACACCTCGGGCTACCCGACAAGGAGGACGTGCGAGTGGGCGTTATTACCTACAAGATTGCCGCCCACGCCGCCGATCTGGCGAAAGGGCATCCCGGCGCGCAACACCGGGACAACGCGATCAGCAAAGCGCGTTTCGAGTTCCGCTGGGAAGACCAGTTCAACCTTAGCCTCGACCCGGACACCGCGCGCGAATTCCACGACGAGACGCTGCCGCAGGAAGGGGCCAAGTCGGCCCATTTCTGTTCCATGTGCGGGCCGCATTTCTGCTCAATGAAGATCACGGAGGACGTGCGCCGCTACGCCGCGGAAAAAGGCCTCGGCGAGATTCAAGCCATCGAGACGGGAATGGAGGAGAAGTCGCGCGAGTTCGTCAGGGCAGGCTCGGTGGTCTACCAGCAGGCCACCAAGCTGGAAGATGCGGATGCGCCCCGCTGAACACACCTCACGCCCTGAGTGCCTCAGAGTTGGTGCGCCTTAAGTTCTTCCAGGGTCACGAACTCTAGCGCCGAGGAGTGGGTGGCTTCCAGGTCTACCAGCGGTGCTTTGCCCGCCTGCAATGCTTCCTGCCAGCGGGTCACGCACAAGCACCATTTGTCGCCCGGTTTGAGTCCGGGGAAGTGCCACTCGGGGTGCGGCGTGATGAGGTCGTTGCCACTCTCACGCGAGAATTCCAAGAATTCCTGCGTCATCAGCGCGCAGACGGTGTGCAATCCGATGTCGCCGGGCCCGGTCCGGCAATAACCATCCCGGTAAAAACCGGTAAGAGGATCGCGGCAGCAGCAGCGGATGTCACCACCGAGGACGTTGGTTGGCATGAGAGGAGATGATTTCGAGGAGGGATGATGTGTCGACGCAGAGCCTGAACCTGCCCGGAGCGATGCTCCGCGCGGTAAACCTTGGATGGAAACGGATCAGAGTCTCCAAGTAGCCAGCGTGCTCACGACTTGAGGTGCAGTTTGTCGAGCTTCGGGGTGATCACGTAAGCGCAGTATGAATTCCGCGTCTTGTTCTGGTTGTAGTAGTCCTGATGATAGTTCTCCGCCGGATAGAACGTCGTGGTGGGTGAAATCTCCGTGACGATCGGCCTCGGGAAATCTGCCGCCGCCGCCTGTTTGCTCGTCTCCGCGATCGTGCGCTGCTCATCGTTAGCGTAAAAGATCGCCGACCGGTACTGCGTGCCCACGTCGTTGCCCTGACGGTTGAGCGTGGTCGGGTCGTGCATCTTCCAAAACGTTTCGAGCAGCGTCGCCAGAGGGAGCTGGGCCGGATCGAACACGATTCGCGTAACCTCCGCGTGTCCGGTGTTTCCATCGCAGATTTCCTTGTAGGTCGGGTTGACCGTGGTGCCACCCATGTATCCGCTGGTGACGCTCTGCACCCCGGGGATCTGTTGGAACACGGCTTCGGTGCACCAGAAACAACCGGCGGCGAGGTCGATGATCTGGCTGCCTGCGGGTGCGGCAGGGACCGGGGCGGGGGCTTCGGAGTATTTGGCGGTTGTCATGGCTGAAATGTCACGGAAGGAGATTGAAGGATGACTCTGCGAGGTACAATGCAATCTGTTGGGGTCGTGCTTGCTTCAATCTACCAGATGTTGCGCTTTTTGCGTGGTTGGCGAGTAAGAAAACCTTTGTTTTCGCAAGGGTTTGTGGTAATTTAACCGAAGATAACTTTTGCGCCAGCGGCGCGAAGTGCATCCTCCTCATGCAAGACACGACATCCCTTGACGAAACGACGCTGCATCCCCACGCGGATCAGGAGTATAACGCAGCTCAAATCGACAAACTGGAAGGCTTGGCTGGCGTGCGCCAGCGGCCGGGGATGTACATCGGTCCGACGGACGAAAACGGCCTGCACCATTGCGTCTTTGAAGTGCTCGACAACTCCATTGACGAACACTTGGCTGGTCATTGCACGAAGATCGAAGTTTCCATTCACATCGACGGTTCGTGTTCCATCCGGGACAACGGTCGCGGCATCCCCGTGGATGTCAGCGACAAGTTTGGCATGCCGGCCATTGAACTGGTGCTGACCAACCTCCACGCGGGTGGCAAGTTCGGCCAGGGAGCTTACAAATACTCGGGTGGTCTGCACGGCGTCGGTGCGAAGTGCGTCAACGCGCTCTCGGATTGGTTCAAAGCTGAGGTGTGCCGCAACGGCAAGGTCTACCATATGGCCTTCGAGCGGGGCGTGACAACGCAGAAGCTGACCGTGATCGGAGAACTGCCCAGCGATAAAATCACCGGCACGCTCATCACGTTCCTGCCGGATCCGACGATCTTTACCCTGACGACCGAGTTCAAGTTCGAGCGTCTGGCCAACCGCTTGCGGGAACTGGCGTTCCTAAATCCGGGCTTGCAGATCGTCCTCACCGACGAGCGTGGAGAAAAAGAACGCCGGGAGACGTACTTCTACAAGGACGGCATCCAGGAATTCGTGCGCCAGTTGGGTGAGAACAGGCTGGTGTTGTTTCCCAAGCCCGTCGTTCTCTACGGACGGCGCAAGGTGCAGTTCAAAACGAAGGAACAGGAGGACATCGAGGATGACATGCACGTCGATTGCGTGTTGCAGTACAACGATTCGTACACTGACAGCCTCCTCTTCTTCACGAACGCGATCCCCAATCTTGATGGCGGGACGCACTCGGTCGGATTCCGCACGGCGCTCACCCGCGCGATCAACGCCTACGCCAGAACCAACAATCTCCTGAAGGACAAGGACCCTGCCATTACAGGCGACGACGTCCGCGAAGGTTTGGTGACGGTGCTGTCCGTCAAGCACCCGAACCCGAGCTTCAACGCCCAGACTAAGAGTCGGCTCGTCTCGCCCGAGGTGGAGGGTATCGTGTCGTCCATCGTCTACGAGGGCTTGATGCACCATTTCGAGCAGAACCCGACAGTCGCCAAGAAGATCGTCGAGAAGGGCCTCAACGCCGCTAGCGCCCGCGAGGCGGCTCTGCGGGCGCGCCAGGCGGTCCGCAAGAATGCGCTGAACGGTGGCGGCCTGCCCGGCAAGCTGGCGGACTGTTCCGAACGTGACCCGGATTTCACCGAGTTGTTCATCGTCGAGGGTGACTCCGCCGGTGGCAGCGCCAAGCAAGGGCGCGACCGCCGCACGCAGGCGATCCTGCCCATCCGTGGCAAGCTCATCAACGTGGAGAAGGCACGTCTGGATAAAGTGCTGGCCAACAACGAAATCCGCACGATGATCACCGCCATCGGCACCGGGATCGGGGCGGGGGAGATGGAAGGTTCCTTCAACCTCGAAAAGCTCCGCTACGGCCGGATCATCATTATGACCGATGCCGATGTGGACGGGTCGCACATCCGCACCTTGTTGCTCACGTTCTTCTACCGGCAGATGGCCGAACTCGTCGAGCGCGGCCACATCTACGTCGCGCAGCCCCCGCTCTACCAGATCAAGCGCCGCAAGCGTGAGGAATATGTGGACGACGACGCGCAACTCAACCGCATCCTCGTGAGCCTCGGCACCGAGGACCTGCGCCTCAAGAACCTCGTGGACGGCAGCGAGTTCTCGACCGATCAACTCAAGGACATCCTCGAACTGCTCGAAAAGCTCGACAAGTTCGCCGCATCGATCCGCCGTCACGGCGGCGATTTCGAGCAATACCTCGCCCACCGTGAAACGTCCGGCGGCAAGCTTCCGAACTACCTCGTCAAAGTGCGTTCTGGCAACCAAGAAAGCGTCCACTACTTCCAGGACGAGACGGGGGTCCAGGCCTTTTCCTTGGAGAACCCGGACCTTGCGCTGGAGGGAGACCACGCCGCCGAGGCGGCCGGGCATGCCCCCGCCGCAGACGAAACGGACGGCGCGGTTCCGGGTCAGGACGGTGCCGAGCACTCGACGGCCTCGGCCAACGGCAACGGCCACGCGGCGGCTCCGGCCGCCCGCTCCGCAGGCTCGTCCGCCCTGCGGCGGCGTGCGCGCCGGGTGGAACTCTACGAATCCGCCGCGGTTCAGAAGCTGGTTGATGACCTCGCCCGCAAGGGCCTCAGGATCGAACACTACGCCGCGCAGGACCATCCCCTGTTCGAATTGGTCGAAGGGGAGGGGGACAAACGGACCGCGCATCCCGTGTTCTCCATGCCAGAGATTCTGGAACGGGTGAAGGAAAATGGCCGACGCGGGGTCCAGATCAAACGCTTCAAGGGCCTGGGCGAAATGAACGCCAAGGAACTTTACGACACCACCATGGACCCGCAGAAGCGCAAGTTGCTCCGGGTGGACCTTAACGATGGCAACCGGATCAAGGCGGACGAGATGTTCAACATCCTGATGGGCGATGTGGTGGAGCCCCGTCGGCAGTTCATTGAGGACAATGCGTTGAACGTCCGCAACCTCGACGTTTGACGGCCGGATGGAGCCGCCCGCGCACCAACCGCCAGCGGCGGGCGAATGCAAACCCATCGTCGGCATGATCCACGTCGGGGCGCTGCCCGGCACGCCCGGCCACCACCAGACGATGGCTGAGATCGTCCAAGTGGCCTGCGAGGAAGCGCAGCGGTATCAGGAAGGCGGCATCAACTGCCTGATGATCGAGAACATGCACGACGTACCCTACCTGCGCGGCGCGGTGGGACCGGAGATCGTCGCGGGCATGACCATCGTCGCGCAAGCGGTCCGCGCGCAAACGGCCCTGCCCATCGGCCTGCAAATCCTGGCCGCCGCCGACCTGGAAGCGGTTGCGGTGGCCCATGCCGCCAGGCTGGATTTCGTCCGCACGGAATGTTTCAGCTTCGCGCACGTTGCCGACGAGGGCATCATGGAATCCAACGCCGCCCGGCTGCTGCGTTACCGGCGGGCCATCGGGGCCACGGAGGTGCAGGTCTGGGCGGACATCAAGAAAAAGCACGCCTCCCACGCTTGGACGGCCGATCTCTCGCTGGGCGACGTGGCCGAAGCCGCCGAGTTCATGGGCGCTGAAACGCTCATCGTGACGGGGGCGAGCACGGGCCGCCCGCCGCAACCGTCCGATGTCGCCGAGGCACGGGAGCGTTGTCAGTTGCCGGTGTTCGTGGGTTCGGGGGTGACGCTGGAGAACCTGCCCGATTTTCTCGCGGTGGCGGATGGCCTCATCATCGGCTCGCACTTCAAGCAGGACGGGCATTGGCGCAACCCGGTCGATCCGGCGCGCGTGCGGACGTTCGTGCAGGCCGCCGCGAGGCAACAGGGTGCGGCGGCCTAGGCCCGGCCCTCCGCCAGCAGCCGGGCCAGCAGGCCGCTGTAACGGTTCAACGCTGACTGTTGCCTCACCGCCGCCTGCAACGCCCGGCGCTGGCCGACGATGACTACCAGCTTTCGTCCCCGCGTGACGCCCGTGTAGAGAAGATTGCGCTGGAGCAGCAGATACTGGCTCATCGCCAGCGGGATCACCACCACCGGGAACTCCGAGCCCTGCGACTTGTGGATGGTGATCGCATAGGCAGGGGCGAGTTCGTCCAGCTCGGCGAATGCATAGATGACGGTGCGCGCCTCGAACCGCACGGTCAGTTCGCCTTCCTCCAGGTCCACCCGCTCCACGAACCCGAGATCGCCGTTGTAGACTTCCTTGTCGTAGTTGTTTTGGGTTTGGATCACCTTGTCGCGGGGCTGGAACTGCCAACCGAATTTTTCGGCCACGGCGTCCTCGGGCCGCCGAGCGTTGAGCGTTTCCTGCAAGCGGGCGTTGAGCTGTCGCGCGCCGATGGGGCCGCGGTTCGTCGGACAGAGTACCTGGATGTCCCGCCGCGCGTCGAATCCCCAGCGTTGCGGGATGCGTTTGCCGACGAGTTCGGCGAGTGTGTCGGCGATGCGCTCAGGTTCGTCGCGTTCAAGGTAGTAGAAGTCGCTCTCGCCTCCGGCGGGTGGCTCGACCTCGGGCAACTCGCCCGCGTTGATGCGGTGCGCGTTGGTGATGATCCGGCTTTCGGCCGCCTGCCGGAATACCTCCGTCAGCCGGGCGGTGGGCACCCGGTGACTTTCGATCAGGTGGCGCAACACGAGGCCCGGACCGACTGAGGGCAACTGGTCCACGTCGCCAACCAGCAGGAGGCTCGCCGACCGGGGCAGCGCCCGCAGGAGGGCGTGCATCAGGGGCACGTCCACCATCGAGCACTCGTCCACGACTAGCAGGTCGCCGTCGAGCGGCTGTTGTTCGTTGCGGAGGAAACCTTGGCCACCGGGGCCGAACTCCAGCAGCCGGTGGATCGTCCGGGCTTCCAAGCCGGTGGCCTCGCCCAGCCGCTGCGAGGCCCGGCCCGTGGGCGCGCACAGGCGGCAACGCACCTTCTTGGCGCGCAGGATCGACAGGATGGCATCCAGCAGCGTGGTTTTGCCGACGCCGGGGCCGCCCGTGATGATGAAAGCGCGCGACCCCAACGCCCGTCCGAGCGCGTCCCGCTGGGAAGGGGACAGTTCCCGGCCGGACTTCGCCTCGTACCACCGCACGGCGGCCTCGAGATCGACCGGCGGGAACGACGGAGCCTCGTCGGCGAGGGCGGCGATCCGCCGCGCGATCCCCGCTTCCGCGTTCCGCATGCCTGGGAGGTACACCAGCGTCTCGCCGCCGACGATTTCGCGTTCCACGTCGCCGCCGGTCAGCGACCGCGCCAGCGCGCTGGTGACGATCCCTTCCTCGATCTCGAGCAGCGCGGCCGTGTGCCGGACCAGTGTCTCCTCCGGCAGCCCGCAGTGTCCGTCCCCGCCTGCTTCGTAGAGGGAATGACGCAAGCCCGCCGCTGCGCGTAGCGGCGAATCCTGCGCGATGCCGAGCCGTCGGGCGATGCCGTCGGCGCTCTTGAAGCCGATCCCGTGGATATCACGCGCGAGTTGGTACGGGTTGGTGCGTACTACCTCGATAGCCTTCTCGCCGTAGGTCTTGTAAATGCGGACCGCGCGGCTGGTGCTCGCTCCGTGAGCGTGGAGGAACACCATGATCTCGCGCACCACCTTCTGCTCCGACCACGCCGCCTTGATGCGCCGCCGACGCTCCGGGCCGACCTTGTTGACCTCCTCCAGACGCGCGCTGTGGCCATCGATGATGTCGAATACCTGCTCGCCGAACTTGGCGACGAGCTTCTTGGCCAGCACCGGACCGATGCCTTTGATCAGGCCGCTGCCGAGGTACTTTTCGATGCCTTCCCGCGAGGTCGGGGCCTGTGCGGTCAGGCTGTCGGCGCGGAACTGGAGCCCGTGCTGGGGGTCCCGGACCCAATCGCCGCATGCCTCGATCCACTCGCCGCCATTGACCGCGGGCAGCGCGCCGAGGACGGTGACGAGATCGCGCTGGCCGCGCACCTTCACCCGGAGCACGGCAAAACCATTTTGCTCGTTGAAGAAAGTGACCCGTTCGATCTGGCCTTCGATGGTTTCCATGCGCGCCGCCTGTGCAGGCGATGATGGGACCGCGAAGTCCCGGGCGTCAACCTTGTGACGGCTCCGTTCCTGCGTTGCCTGGTTGATCCATCGCCAGCCGTGGTTATCCTTGACGATGGACTCTCAGCTAACACCGCCGCCTTCTCCGGCCCCTGATCGTCTCGCGCGACAACTGGCCTTCATCATGGAGGCCGACAAGCTCAAGACCGTACTCCGCCGCAACCGGGTGGTATCCGATCCCACGCGCCGGGAGAACGACGCCGAACACATATACCATTTTGCGTTGATGGTGCTGGTGCTCGGTGAATACGCGAACAGCGCGATCGACGTGCTGCGCGTCCTCAAGATGGTGCTCATCCACGACATCGTCGAGATCGACGCGGGCGACGTCTTCATCTACGACGCGGCGGCCAACGTCGGCAAGCGCGGGCGTGAGGAGCAGGCAGCGAACCGTCTCTTCGGGCTGCTCCCCGACGATCAACAGCGGGAAATGCGCGCGTTGTGGGAGGAGTTCGAGGCGGAGGAAACCCCCGAAGCCCGCTTCGCCGCCGCGCTGGACCGCTTGCAGCCCCTGCTCTGCAACTACCACGCCGGGGGCGGAGCGTGGAAGGAATATGGGGTGCATGCGCCGCAGGTCTTCGAACGCAACCACAAGATCGCGCGCGGTTCCGAGCCTCTCTGGGCTTATGCCAAGGCGATGCTCGACGACGCGGTGGCGAGAGGATATCTCGCCAAGGAATAAGACTGTCCCGAAAAGCTACGCCGGTTCCGAGTCCACCTCGTACCCGCCCTTGGAAGGCTGGTCGAGGATGTCCGGGTGGCGGGCGCGCGGCTCGCGGTCCTTGACGGTGGAACTCGAAGGCGACGTGACGAAGGGGCCGCCCTCCAGAGGGGCGATGTTAGAGAACGCCACATCGGGCATGTCACTGGGCTTTCCTTCCATCGGGAAGTCCTTCCGCAAGGGGTAATATGGGTACCCCTCCCACATCAGGATGCGTCGCAAGTCGGGATGACCGGAGAAGCGGATGCCCATCATGTCAAAGATCTCGCGCTCGTGCCAGTCCGCCGTGGGCCACAGACCGCTCAGAGTAGGGGCAGCGGCGATGTCGTCCTCACTGACGGTGGTCTTCAGCCGCAGGTGCAGACGCGAGGCCAGTGAATAAAGTTCGTAAACGAGTTCAAACCGCGGTTCGTCGCCGAAGTTGTCCACGCTAGAAATATCGGTGAGGTAATCGAAGCCGAGTGGGCCCTTGCAATATCCGGCCACTTCTTCCAAGCGTGCCAGCGGAAGTACGTAGCTCAACTCGCCGCGGAACTCCGTTTTCTTGAGGCTATCGCCAAACTTGGCTTCCAAGCCTTTCGCCACATCACCTAAGGTTGTCTCCATAGCGATATCGAAGCAGAAATGAATTGTTAAACGCGGCGGCTACTTCAGCGATTCCAGCAATTCGCGCTTTTGCTCCACGAACGAGTGCTCGCCTTGGATCTTGCGCTGCAAGCGCATCAGCCCTTCGAGGAGGGCTTCGGGACGAGGAGGGCAACCGGAGATGTACACGTCCACGGGGATGATCCGGTCCACGCCCTGCAACACGGCATAGGAACGGTACATCCCGCCGCTGGAGGCGCACGCCCCCATGGCGATCACCCACTTGGGCTCGGGCATCTGCTCGTAGATTCTCCGCACGGCCAGCGCCATCTTGTAGGTGACGGTGCCCGCGACGATCATAACATCGCTCTGGCGGGGGGAGAAACGCATCACCTCCGCACCGAAGCGCGAAATATCGAAACGCGAGGCGGCCGCCGCCATCAGTTCGATGGCGCAGCAGGCCAGTCCCATCGGCATCGGCCAGAGGGAATTCTTACGCATCCAGTTCATGGCGGCGTCCATCGTGGTGAAGATAACGTTTCCCTCGACCTTGGAGTCGTAAGCGACCGGTTGTTGCTGGACCATGTGCTCACTATAGTCGGGGAGCACTTTTACTCAAGCCCAACATGCCCGCGCGCGGCGTACCGCTCATCCTGGCCATCGATCTCGGCACCTCCTCGGTTCGCACCGCGCTTTTCGACGCGGCGTTGCGCCGTCGGCCGGGCAGCCTAGCTCAACACGCGTACTCCGTCCGGTTGGGTGACGACGGCACTTCCGAGCTTGCGCCCGAAACCCTTGCGGATGCTCTGCGGCAGTGCTTGGACCACACCGTACCCCAGGCGGGTGGCCGTGGCGTGGAGGCCATCGGGTTTTCGTGTTTCTGGCATGGCCTCCTTGGCGTGGACAAGCAGGGCCGGCCCATGACGCCGGTCTACACCTGGGCGGATTCGCGTTGCCGCGACGCCGCCGCCCGTCTGCGCGCGGAAACCCCCGAACGGGCGTACCATGCGCGAACCGGCTGTATGCTGCGGGCGTCCTATTGGCCCGCCAAGCTGCGGTGGCTCTCCCAGGCCCGACACCTGTTGTTCCGCCGGGTCGCTGCGTGGCGATCCCCGGCAGAATGGCTGCAACACCAGTTTTGCGAGGAGGCGTTCGGCGTCACCGCCCACGGCATGGCCACCGGCACCGGGCTCTACGACCCAAACGCACTGGGATGGGACGCCGCGGCGGTGGATCTGTGCCGGGTGCGCGCCGGGCAGTTGCCAACGATCAGCACCGGTTCGCTGCGGTTGCGCGGCAAGTTCCGCCGGCGCTACCCGCCGTTGCGCGAGGCGCGCTGGTGGCCCGCAATCGGCGACGGTGCCGCAGGCAACCTCGGTTCGGGGGCCACCCGGCCGGGTCGAGCGGCGATCAACGTCGGCACGAGCGCGGCTTTCCGGCTGATGCGCTGGGGCAAGCACGCCAGCGCCCCCTTCGGCTTGTTTTGCTATCGTGTGGACCCGGAACGGTTCGTGGTCGGCGGCGCGGTGAGCAACGCGGGCAACCTGCGCGCCTGGTGCCGCCGCGAGTTGCGGCTGCCCGGCGGTTCGGCGGCGTTGGAAGACGCGCTGGCCGCCCGGCAAAAACCGTTGTCTCAACTGGTCGTGCTGCCGTTCTGGTCGGCGGAACGCGCGCCGACGTGGTGCGAGAACCTCGGCGGTGTCATCTCCGGCCTCACGCTGAATACGACCGCGTTGGACCTGTTCCAGGCGACGACCGAAGCGGTCTACCAACGCCTGGCTCTCATCGCCGACCTCGCACTTGGCGGGAACGAAAGCCGCCCACGGGACGCGAGGATCATCGTCTCGGGCGGCATCCTGAAGTCCGCCAGCCTGCTCCAGCGGTTGGCGGACGTGCTTGGACGGTCGATGCATCGCAGCAGCGAGCCGGAAGCTTCCTTGCGCGGGGCTGCCGTCTACGCCGCCGAGCAGGAAGGCATGGCCACGACCCGGGGCGAGGAAAACCGCGCGCCGGAGGGCAAAGCTGTCCGCCCGCGGAGGGGCATCGCCGCTCTCTACGCACGCGAGCGCCAGCGCCAGGAAGGCCTGAAACGAGTGATAGGTCCCGCCGGAAAGCAACACTCCATTTAGGGCGTGTTCTCCGTCCGCGGCCTGCTTCTCTGCGGGGACGGTCCCGATTCGGCTTCCCTCCTTGCCCAGTGGCGCATTTACCCTGATCGAATTGCTGGTGGTAATCGCCATCGTCGCCGTCCTCGCCGCGCTCGCCGCGCTCGCCTTTCCCGTGTTCAACCAGATCGTGTTGCGCTCGCGGTAGACCGCGACCCCCAGCAACATGCGTCAGGCCGCGCTAGAGCGCTTCTCAGTTGAGTTTGCCTAGGTTTGCGGGCAGGTTCGACGGATG
>CALMAQ010000365.1 GCA_937859745.1 uncultured Verrucomicrobiota bacterium
GTAGATCTCGTACTTGGCTCCCACGTCGATGCCGCGGGTCGGTTCGTCGAGAATCAAGACTTCCGGATTGGTGAACAGCCACTTGCTCAACACCACCTTCTGCTGGTTTCCCCCGCTAAGATTACCGGTTTGCTGGTAGACGGATGAACTACGGATGTTCGTCTTGCTGCGGTAATCGTTGGCAACGTTCAGTTCTTGCATGTCGTTGATGATGCCTGCCTGGGAAACCCCTTGCAGGTTAGTCAACGTAATATTGTGCTTGATGTGGTCAATAAGGTTGAGGCCGTACGTTTTACGATCCTCGGTGACATACGCCAACCCATGTTTGACCGCTTTGGTGATGTTGCTCACATCAGCCTTCTTGCCGTGAATCAGCACGTCACCGGTGATCCGTTGACCGTAGGCTTTGCCGAAGACGCTCATGGCGAATTCCGTGCGCCCGGACCCCATCAAACCGGCGATGCCGACAATCTCACCAGCGCGCACGTAAAGATCGATACCTCGGATCATCTGACGATCAGACTGTAAGGGGTGGTAAACCGACCAGTTTTTGACCTCTAGAATCGTGTCGGCGACATGAGGTTCCCGCTTGGGAAAGCGATCCTTCAATTCACGCCCAACCATGCTTTTGACGATACGATCTTCACTGATCTCCGGCGTATCTATGGTCTCAATCGTCGCGCCGTCACGGACGATCGTGATCTGGTCGGCAACCTTTTTGATCTCGTTAAGTTTGTGCGAGATGATGATGCAGGTGATCCCTTGCGATTTGAACTCAAGGAGCAAAGCGAGTAGCTTTTCGCTGTCGTTCTCGTTCAAGCTTGCTGTCGGTTCATCGAGGATGAGCAACTTGACTTCTTTGGAAAGGGCTTTCGCTATTTCGATGAGTTGCTGCTTACCGGTCCCCAGGTTCATCACCAGCGTTTCAGGCGGTTCCCTCAAGCCGACTTTCTCTAGGACAACTTTGGCTTTCCGTTCAGCCAGTTCCCAATCAATGACACCGAATTTTGCCGTTTCGTTCCCCAGGAAGATGTTTTCGCAAATCGAGAGTAGGGGAACCAGCGCCAGTTCTTGGTGGATGATGATGATCCCTTGCGCTTCACTGTCCGCGATATCTCGAAAGCGGCGTGCTTGCCCCTCGTACAGGATTTCTCCCTCGTAGCTGCCGTGCGGGTAAACTCCGCTCAGCACCTTCATCAGCGTCGATTTGCCCGCGCCGTTCTCACCGCAGATCGCATGGATGTCCCCACGTTGCACCGTCAGATTGACGTTATCCAGCGCCTTGACGCCGGGAAACGTCTTGGTGATGGCACGCATCTCCAGAATAACGTCAGACATCTGGGATCCGGGGGGGGTTAGATGCACTGCAAATCCGCATGTGGCACGAACCCGGCACCGTCGTTGGTGCCGGGTTCGCCGGGAGGTCGCTTACTGTAGCTGCTCTGCCTTGTAGTAGCCTGAGTCAATCAGCACTTGCTTGTAGTTCGTCTTATCCACCAACACCGGTTTCAGCAAATAAGACGGCACGACCTTGATGCCGTTGTTATACGTCTTGGTGTCGTTAACCTCCGGTGTGGCACCCTTGAGAGTGGCATCAACCATGTTGGCGGCAACTTTGGCTAATTCGCGCGTATCCTTGAAGATCGTGGAGCGTTGTTCGCCAGCGATGATCGACTTGATCGAGGGAATTTCGCAATCCTGCCCGCTCACTGCCGGCATGGGCATGTCTGGTTTGCCGTAGCCAACGCCCTTGAGGGAGGAAAGAATGCCGATACTCAGGCCATCATACGGTGAGAGGACTGCATGCAATCGCTTGTTGGTATAGTACGCCGAGAGGATGTTGTCCATTCTGGATTGGGCGGTCGCCGGGTCCCAACGCAGCGTTCCAACGGTCTTCATCCCAAGTTGACCACTTTGTACCACCAGCTTTTTGCTGTCGATGTAAGGCTGTAGGACCGACATGGCCCCGTCATAGAAGAAGAACGCGTTGTTGTCATCGGGCGAGCCCCCAAACAGCTCGATGTTGAATGGCCCCTTGCCTTCCTTCAATCCAAGTTCCTGTTCGATGGATTGCGCCTGCAGCACACCCACCTGGAAGTTATCGAAAGTCGCGTAGTAATCGACGTTCGGAGTGCCTTTGATCAAGCGGTCATAAGCAATGACTTTGATTTTGGCGTCGGCGGCCGACTGTAGGACTTTAGACAGGGTCGTACCATCGATGGAAGCAATTACTAGGGCTTTCGCCCCCTTGGTCACCATGTTCTCGATCTGGGACAACTGGTTAGGGATGTCGTCGTCGGCGTACTGCAGGTCTGTCTGGTAGCCTTTCGCTTCAACGGCTTTGACCATGTTGTTGCCGTCGGAAATCCAACGCAGCGATGACTTTGTGGGCATGGCGATCCCTACCTTGTCTTTCTTGCCTCCAGCCCCACAGCTGATCAGCCATAAGGGAGCGGCCAGGAGGGCTGCCGCGAAGCCTATTTTTGTTATTTTCATGTATTTTTGGGGAGCGGGGGGGTGTTGTGTTTGCAGAGGCGTCTCGAAATTTGTGGAGACTCCTCGTTGGGAAAAGAAATTGTTGTGGATCAACCGGATTGCAATCGGGATCGCTCAAATATTTTCGAAAAATCACAAGATCAGCAGTCCGTAAGATTTTCGTATCTTACGGCGATGACTACCAGTCTGTGACGGCGGGCGGACCAGCCTGGCATCCCGCTGCGAATTGCCGCCCCCTTTTTGCCTCTGTTGGCTTTCAGAACCTTCCCGTGGCGACTAAGGTCATCGCAGGATCCACAAAACAAGACCTACAAGTCAGAGCAGAATGTTGCCGCCGAACAGAGCGAACAAAAAAGCGCCGCCATCTGCGGGAGATGGCGACGCTTTTGTTTAAACCAATCGTGCTCGCGTGGCGTTAGAAGTTGATTTCAGCCTGGGTGCCGAAAATATTGCCGTAGTTTTTGTTCCGGTTCGTATCGCCACCCACCACGCTACCCTTGAGGTTGTCGTTCCAGTACGCAAACGTGTAGAAGAAGCGCAACGTCAGCGGATAGTTACCCGTTTTGCCGTAGTGGAAGGTTGGGCAGATCGTGGCTTTGAACAGATCGCCCGGGCCCGACTTGAAACCGGCCGCATCGCGGATCGCATTTTCCGCGCGGTTATCGATGTAGTTCCAAGTGCCTTCTGCCACCAGCGCGAAAAATGGAGTGACGTTGTAAGTCGGCCGGAAGCCGAGATCTACCCAATCCTGAATACCTTTTGCCTGCACTGCGGCGGTCGGCACACCGTTCACGAGCACGGTCGTCGAACCCTTACCACCGAGAGGCAGCGAAGCATCGGGGAGCGGCACGTTCGGACGGCCGCTATCCTGATGCTCATAGATCGCGTAGGCTTCCAGTTCTAACTTGTCCTTGTAGTAGAGGTCCACCTGATCGGACTCCTTGTACGAATGCGCGTCAGCCAAGGTGTACGGAGTGTTGTTGTTCGCCTGCAACGTCGAAGTGGGTATCGCGTAGTAAGGAGAGTTCCGCAGTTTGTCCGCGTTGGTGGTGTCGAACGCCATCCCGTTGCCGAAGCCTAAGAACAGATGGTTGACCAGCTTCAGGTCGCCTTTGAGAAATTCATGCTTGTAGTCATTCACGTAACCTCCGCTGAAGCCGTCCTCGGCTTGGAACCTGATGCCACCCGTGTAGTTCAGATTATTGTACGCCTGCGCTCCCGGCACGCCTTGGAAGTCACCGCTCACCAACGCGGTGCCACCAGTCGTATGCTGATACTGGAACAGGAAGGAACTCTGACCACCGATGAACGGCGTCGTGATGTCGTGCAGGCGGACATAAGCAGATTGTTTGCTCAGGTTGCCGTTATCGGTGCGAACATCGCCGTACGCTGAACCCGTCGGATTGAGCGGATTCACCGTGGTGTTGGTGCCGCCGGTCGGGCTGCCGGTCAGATACGCCAGGTCAAGCTTGGCGAAGTCGCCCAGGGCGATGTCGTTCAACCCACCACCGTCGCCACCAATGACGTAGGTGCGTCGGTCGATGATGTTCACGTAGAACTGGTATTCATAACCACGACGGCCCGCCCAGACCTCCGCGCCCGGCAGAAACGGAATGGCGTTTTTGGCGAAGGCATACAGATCGAGCGTGTTGAAACCAGCCGGCAGGTCGGCCTGCGAACGCTGGGAGAAATAGCTACTCAACGTGAACACACCCCCAAATGTCACACTCGGGTCCTTGAAAGGACTGGTGATGACCTTCAAGCTGGGTTCGAGGTAGGTGTCGAGCTCGTTGCCTAAACGTCCCGCGTTGTTATCGCTCACCAGCGGATTGACGAATGCGGTGTTGCGGCCGTCGTTGTTCTCACGCGGACCACCGTTGACCGAGGTGGCCTCACCGGTGCGCATGTAGAAGTAGTTGATGTCGAGTGTCGCGTAAGGGCTATCATTCTTGGGTGCCAAGGTGAGATTCTTGTAGTCCTTGGAATCAGGATTGCCCTTCTGGTAATCCTGTTCGGACTGCGCGGCAGCTGCCTGAGCGGCCGCATCTTTCTTGGCCTGCTCTTTGGCCCTGAGTTGCGTGCCGTTCACCTGCTTTTGCAAGTCGGTGACTTTTGATTCGGCGCTGGCAGCGCGTTTTTCCGCTGCTTCGACCCGCGCTTCCATCTGACGCATTTGCTCTTGCATCTGATGAAGGTCCGGGTTGCCTTCCTGGGCGCGCACAAACGGCATGGCCGCAGCGGCGAGGGTGAAAGTAGCGATGAGAGTACTTACAGGAACTGAGAAGGGGGTTTTTTGCATGGGGGTGATTTTTTTGATGCAGATGATTTAAACAGGTGAAAGGCCTGAAAAGGAAAGCGTTTTTTTACAAAAGTTTAATTTTTGATCAATTGCCCGCGCGGAGGCAGCCTGAACAACTCGGGCAAGGCAGGATCGACCCCCTCACTAATCATAAGAAACTCTTATGATGAGGACCCTTTACTGGCTGCAATCGTGACATGCATTTGCTAGTTCAAACGGGTTCTAACCTGCATTGATTGCTCTTTGGCAAATACAAACCACCGTCCAGCATCAGAGATAATGCGCCCTATCCGTGGTATTTAGCTTTCTCTCTCAAGCACGTGCATGCGGTGAGGAAGCCGCCCGAACCTACTGGCCAAGAAACGTGGCGCGAAGTGAGCGCATTGCTTTTGGACAACTAGAGCGCTTCTCAGTTGAGTTTGCCTAGGTTTGCGGGCAGGTTCGACGGATG